>NC_004113.1:1000714-1334285 GCF_000011345.1 Thermosynechococcus vestitus BP-1 | reverse complement strand
GAGGAAATTCGGCAGCAAATCGAGCGGGAACACATCTGCCGTACAGCAGTTCAGCAGGTAGGAGTAACCCTCAATGTCAGTCGTTGCCTTTTGTTTGTCTATCAGGAGAATGCCCCTACGCCGATGGAACTGGTGGCAGAGTACTGTGGGCCGGGGGTGCCCTCCGTCAATGAGTGCGACCTTGATTTGACCCAGATGCGTGCCCCGTTTCTGGCCTCGGTGTTTGCCTCTGATGAGGTATTTAGCTGCGACGATGTGCAAAATGACGATCGCCTCGCCCCCCTGCATGCCTACTGCGAGGCCCTGAGGGTGAAATCGGCGCTGATTGTGCGCACTGCCTATCGCAATCAAGCCAATGGTTTACTCATTTTGCACCAGTGCGATCGCCAGCGGCGGTGGACAGATGCGATTCAAAGTTTACTCAAGAGTGTGGCGGCACAAGTGGGAATTGGCCTTGCCCAAGTACAACTTCTGGAACAGGAAACCCGCCAACGTCAGCAACTCCAACAGCAAATGCAGCGGGCATTGCTCCTGAATCAAATTACGGAACAGATTCGCCAAAGCCTCGATACGGAAACGGTCTTTGCAACGACTGTCACCCAAATTGGTCAGGCCTTTGGTGTGAATCGCTGCTTGATTCATCGCTATGACCCTGGGCCGCCCCCCCACATTCCAGATGTGGCCGAATACCTGCAACCGGGCTACGCTTCCATGAGAGGCATCAGTATACCGGTGGAGAATAATCCCCATGCCTTGGCTGTTCTGAGTGGCGATACTGCCGTTGTTTCCAATGATGTGACTCAGGATCCCCTTTTGGCCAATGCCATGCACCTGTGCCATCAGTTCCAGATTCAGTCCATGCTGGCCATTCGTACCTCCTATAAGGGGGTGCCCAACGGCATTATTGGTTTGCATCAGTGCGATCGCCAGCGGCAGTGGACCCCTGAAGAAATTGAGCTTCTGGAAGCCGTGGCGGCACAAGTGGGGATTGCGATCGCCCAGGCGGAACTCCTGCGCCACGAACAGCAGCAGCGACAATTACTCGCTCAGCAAAATCAAGAACTTGAACAAGCTCGCCTGCAAGCAGAACTGGCGAACCGTGCCAAGAGTGAATTTTTGGCCACCATGAGCCATGAAATCCGCACCCCCATGAATGCTGTTTTGGGTTTTACCAATTTGCTCTTGGATACCCCCCTCAATGAACAGCAACGGGACTTTTTACAAACCCTGCACCAGGCGGGTGAGGCATTGTTAACAATTATTAACGACATTCTTGACTTTTCGAAAATTGAATCGGGCAAGTTGGTACTAGAGCAGCAGCCCTTTGATGTGCGCGAGTGCGTGGAGGATGTCCTGAGCCTATTGGCGAGTAAAGCCCAGGAGAAGGAGCTAGAGTTACTTTACACCTGTACCCCGGAAACCCCGGCCCAAATCAAAGGGGACGTGACACGGCTGCGGCAGATTCTCGTGAACCTAGTGGGCAATGGCATTAAGTTTACCCATGAAGGACAAGTCGCTGTTCACGTAGGTGTGCTCAAGCGGGAGGGCAAGGATTTTCTCCAATTTCAAGTTCAGGATACAGGCATTGGTATTCCCCGCGATCGCCTCGATCGGCTCTTCAAGCCCTTTAGCCAAGTGGATGCCTCGACGACACGCGAGTATGGGGGTACAGGCCTAGGGCTAGTCATTAGCAAACGCCTCTGTGAGCTGATGGGCGGCGATATGTCGGTTGAGAGTACCGAAGGCCAAGGCACGACGTTCACATTTACGATCCTCGCTGAGGGACAAAAACCCTATGTGCCGCCAAAGGTTCATCCGGCGTTGGAAGGCAAGCGTGTCTTAGTCATCGATGACAATGCCGCCAGCCGTGAGAATCTCTGTACACTGCTGCACAACTGGGGGATGGTGCCTATTGGGTATAGCGATCCCCGACTGGTTTTAGAGGCTGCTCCCCCATGGGATTTGGCGGTGATTGATTTGAATATGCCCCAGATGACCGGGCTGCAGTTGGCAGAGCGGTTGCAATCAGAGCCCAACTTTAACCAACAGCCAATGATCCTGCTGACCCCCCTGAGTTGGCTGGAAACCGCTAGCCGCAAGGAACTGATCACGGCTCACGTGCCCAAACCCATTCGCCCCTTGACCCTACGGCAAACCCTGATTCGGACCCTCAGCAGTGAATCCGCAACTCAGCCCGCCCTGACAAAAACAGGGATTGATCTCAACTTGGGAAACCGTTTCCCGCTGCGCATTCTTCTTGCCGAGGATAATGCCGTTAACCAGAAGGTGGCACTGCATATTCTCAAGCGGATGGGCTACCGTGCCGATGTGGCAGCCAATGGCCTCGAAGTGCTTGAAGCCCTGCAACAGCGCCCCTACGATGTGATCCTCATGGATGTGCAAATGCCGAAGATGGATGGCCTTGAGACGACCGAACGCATCTGTGCCCAATGGCCTCCCAGTCAACGCCCTTGGATTATCGCCATGACGGCAAATGCCCTAGCGGGCGATCGCGAGCGCTGCTTTGCCGCCGGTATGGATGACTACATCAGCAAACCCATTAAAATTGAAGCCCTTGCCGCTGCCCTCAACCGCTGTCGCTGTCTCAATCCTAAGAGCACCTATCCGCAACTGTGTGATCAGATCAACATTGATAGCGACCAGGGTCATCAGAGTGCTACCGAGTCAATGACCTAGAGATATTTGGCTAGGAGCAAGTGGAGTTTCTCCTTGGTAGCTGCGGGTACTTGGTCAAGGGGAGTGAGGATAGCATTCTTCAAGGCACGATGGGCCTTAGAGACCGGTGGATGGGCATGGACACGTTTGACGGTTTCACAGATAATCGCTTGGGCATTTTTGACGTTACGCTGCAAGTTACCCATAATCATCTCCACCGTTACTGAGTCATGCTCTGGGTGCCAGCAGTCGTAGTCGGTAACGAGGGCTAGGGTTGCATAGGCAATCTCCGCTTCACGAGCCAACTTCGCTTCCGGGAGATTGGTCATACCAATAACCGTTCCCCCCCAAGAGCGATACAGATTGGACTCCGCCAGGGTTGAGAAGGCAGGGCCTTCCATACATACGTAGGTACCTTGGCGGTGAAGGGTGACATCCGGCAGGTTCAGGTCAGCAATGGCATCCGCCAGAACCCCAGCGAGGGCAGGGCAAACGGGGTCAGCAAAGCCAATGTGGGCCACAATACCGTCCCCAAAGAAGGTAGAAATGCGGTTGCGCGTGCGGTCAATGAACTGATCGGGAACCACGATATCGAGGGGCTTGACGGCTTCCTGCAGCGAACCCACTGCCGAGGCAGAGAGGAGGTACTCGACGCCAAGGGATTTGAAGCCATAGATGTTGGCACGAAAGGGAATCTCCGTCGGCAGTAGATGGTGGTGGCGGCCATGGCGTGCCAAAAAGACAACGGGAACCCCGCCAATCTTGCCGCAAATAAAGGCATCGGAAGGATCACCAAAGGGCGTCGTCAGGCGCACCTCTTCAACATCGGTAAGAGCCTCCATCTTGTAGAGACCACTACCGCCAATAATGCCAATTTTTGCAGTCATGGAGATTCCTAAAACACCAATCGGCAATAGCTTAGCATTAGTTAGCCGGCTTTAGATGCCGCTGAGGGGGTTGAACTGGTAATTGGCGCCCTTAGGGCCATTGGGCCCCGGTGCCGCTTGGACGAGAGGAACCCGATTAAAGGTACCACTGGCGGTTTGCCCCTGAATTTGCACTCCTTGGCGCAGGAGCTGTTGGGTGCTGGCGCGATCGCCCCCTTTGGCCATGGCTTGGGCTAGGGCGTGGGTGGCATCGTAGGCCGTAGTGGTGCGCCAGCTAATCTGACCCCGCCACGCTTGTGCCGCCTGCTGAGCAAAGGGATCATTGGGGTTGGTACTCCAAGGCACCGCCAAAATCATGCCATTGATGGCACTATCTCCCTTGATCAAGAGATCGGGGCCGTAGAGTTGATCACTACCGAAAAATTGCAGCGGTGGGGTCTGGGTTTGATTGGCGATCGCCAGGGCAACGGCCTCGTTGACTCGAGCGCGACTGAAAGCCAAAACCACCGCATTGGCTGCCGCTTGCCGGGCCGCGGTCATCGCCGTGTTGGCATTGAAACCGGTGGCCACATCCATCGGTTGCACCACCTGAGCCCCAAGCTGCGGTAGGAGGGCTGTC
The DNA here is from genome assembly GCF_000011345.1 of Thermosynechococcus vestitus BP-1. Classification (NCBI taxonomy): domain Bacteria; kingdom Bacillati; phylum Cyanobacteriota; class Cyanophyceae; order Acaryochloridales; family Thermosynechococcaceae; genus Thermosynechococcus; species Thermosynechococcus vestitus. Next base: position 1,330,103 of record NC_004113.1, on the reverse strand, counting down.
AACTTGTTTTTCAGTTCATTGCTATAGGGACTGTCGCTGTTGTAAAAAAGAGCCACCTTAGCATTGGGTACTTTTTTCGCTATCGCCTCCGCTAGAGTCTGAGCGGCATTGTCAAGGTAGGTGTTGAGGAGTTGTTTCCCTTTTTCATTGAGGGGTAGCGTCTGTACCTGCACCCTACCGTTGCCTTGGGGGATGACATTGGTGGTCAGGGGAGAAAGAGCGGCAATCCCTGCTTGTTCGTAAACCTGTAGGGCTGCACGACTGTTGGCGTCGGTACCATGACCCAGTACCCCTTGGATTGAGCTGTTGATTAGATCCTCGGCTAAGCTGGTCACACCGTTGGGGCTGTTTTCATTGACAATGACGACTTCGAGGAGACGATGAGGTGCACTGGCATTAAACTGTTCTTGGTATTGAGCGACACCCCGCAGCACTTCCTTGGCGGTATCGGGACTGGTGCCAATGGGAACAACAGCAGCCATGGTCATCGGGTTGCCCGCTTGGCGAGCACGGGCATTGTTGAGATAAATGCGTGACTCTGGATCATTGGGATCAAGGGCAACCAGTTCTTGATACTTGGCGATCGCCTGTGCCCAGTCTCCCTGATCAAAGGCAAGGGCGGCCTCCTGCTTGAGGGCCACTCGCTGGGGATTGGGTTCGCTGATGAGAATGCGTTCCCCTTGGCTGATGTAGGCGGCGTTTCGGGGAGTGGTTTTGCTCACCAGTTGGCTGCCACGGGTGGATCCGCCCGGCAGCGATGGCGGGTTATTCTCACGGTTGGTCAATAACAGGCGATAGCTCAGGAAGCCAAGGCCGCCCATCAGGAGTAAAGCCACCCCAAGGGCCACAGCAACGAGGGTCAGGCGCGATTTTTTGCTGCCGTTGGCACTGCCACTGCTTGCTGGCTCCATGGCCTCACGGGGGAGGCCACACACCGCACAGTCAGGACCAAAATTTTCATAGGGGGGATGGGCACCGCTGGCATTGGGGTAGGTCTTGCCGTTTTTAGGCACACCGTCGCAGATCCAAGAACTGGGAGATGGTGCCATGGTGCCCCCCTTCAAGGGAATTTGAGTCCGTGTCCTGTTTTAGGCACGGGCAAGAACCGGGTTTTCCTCTTCTGCGTCTTCAGTTTCAGTCTCTTCTTCGAGAACAATCGTCATGAAGCGCAGAATATTTTCATTGAGGCGCATGGCGCGTTCAAGGGGGGCGATCGCCGTCCCCGGAGCGGTATAGGTCATCAGAATGTAGTACCCCTCCCGCAGCTTCTTGATGGGATAGGCAAATCGACGCTTACCGCGATTTTGTACCTTGAGCTTTGTGGCGCCCTGTTCTTCTAAAAAAGTGCGAAATTGGCTAATGGTTTGTTCCAGTTGCTCTTCGCCCACATCAGGACGAATAATATAAAGCGTTTCGTAGTTACGTGTGATCATTTAGGTCAACTCCCCTTGGGCAAATGGCCTTTTGACGGATGCAAAAAGCAAGGCTTTATAATTCTAGCACCACAGTTTGCCATTCTTGGCAAGGGGAAAAGGGGACTCATTCACTATGGTGGAACGGTTTGTGCGGGTGCAGACCACGGGGGGACAAATTCATTACGGCACACTGCAACTCAATCGGGAAGTGATTATTTGGGATGCAGCACCCTGGCTCCACGGCCAACCCACTCACCAAGTCCTCAGTCCCGATAGCTACCAACTGCTGGCTCCCTGCTCCCCCTCGAAAATTGTTGCTGTGGGGCGCAACTATGTCAAACACGCTGCGGAAATGGGCGATAGTGTCCCCCCTGAGCCATTGATTTTTCTGAAACCACCGACAACGGTTCAAGCCCCCGGCGGTCCCATTTGGTATCCGCCCCAAGTGCAGCGCGTCGACTATGAGGGGGAATTGGCGGTGATCATGGGTCGCCGTACCCGTGCTTGCCCTGAAAATGAAGCCCTTGAGCATATTTGGGGCTACACGATCGCCAACGATGTCACTGCTCGGGATCTCCAACAGCGGGAGCAGCAATGGACACGGGCTAAGGGGTTTGACACATTTTGCCCCCTAGGTCCTTGGATTGTGCGAGAGGTTCCCAGTGATGCGCGGTTGCAAACTTTTATCAATGAGGCGGCGTCACCGGTCCAATCAGCAACGATTGATCAAATGGTTTTCTCACCCGCAAAGTTGGTGAGTTTCATTAGTTATGTGATGACGCTGCTGCCGGGGGATGTGGTATTGACGGGAACACCCGCAGGAATTGGTCCCTTACAAGTGGGCGATCGCGTGCGCGTCGAGATAGAAGGCATTGGCAGCCTGCTTTCAGTCGTCACAACACCTGAAACCCCCTGGACACCCTCCTTGGGTCGTGCCTACTAGGAATAACTTGCTCAACGCCACGACGTTCAATGCAAAAGATGCAAGCGACTAGAAAACCGGTTAGACAGGGTGGCAGTTCTTCAGAGCTTTCCCTATCTCTGTAATGGTGAGGAAGGGCGGGCGAGCCCTGGCCCCTCCCTTAGCAACGGATTGGATGAAGATTTTTGCGGCTTTTGACATTTTACGTAACAAATGTGGTGATCCAAGAAACTCCCCTGAAATACTTGAAATACTAAATACTAGAGGAAGAGTCCTAAATACTGGGGGCAAGTTTGTTGTGGCGTATCCTTTGCACGTAGCCTTCATTTGGCACCAGCACCAACCCCTCTACAAAAGTTGTCGCACTGGTCAATACCTGCTCCCTTGGGTACGGCTCCACGGCACTAAGGATTACTTAGACCTGATCCTCGTCCTCGCCAAATATCCGCGCCTCAAGCAAACCGTCAATCTTGTTCCCTCACTGTTGCTGCAAATTCAGGACTATGTCAACGGTACAGCTCTAGATCCCTACCTGACAGCTACACTAACCCCAGTCGAGCAACTCACGGATCAACAGCGCTGGTTTATCATTGAGCATTTCTTTGATGCCCACCACCGCACCATGATTGATCCCCACCCCCGCTATCGTGAACTCTACGAGCAACGGCAAACTCGCGGGAAAACATGGTGTTGGCAAAATTGGCAGCCCCAGGATTATGGGGATTTGTTGGCCTGGCACAATTTAGCATGGTTTGATCCTCTGTATTGGCAGGAGCCAGAGATTGCCCAATGGTTGAGCCAAGGGCGGGATTTTAGCCTGAGCGATCGCCAGCGAATTATTGCCAAACAGCGGGAAATTCTGGGCCAAATTATCCCCCAGCATCGCGCCCTTCAACAGAGGGGTCAAATTGAAGTCACCACCACCCCCTACACCCACCCGATTTTGCCCCTCTTGGTGGATACCGATGCCGCAAAAGTGGCGGTTCCTAATATTGCCTTGCCCCAACAGCGGTTCCAATATCCCGAAGATGTTCCTCGACATTTGCGGCGGGCCCGAATTCTTTATGAACAATTCTTTGGGCGATCGCCCCGCGGACTGTGGCCGTCAGAGCAATCCGTGAGTCCAGCGATTCTTGAACCAATCGTCGAGCAAGGATTTGAGTGGATTTGCTCCGATGAAGCGATCTTGGGCTGGACAACAGGGACCTATTTTCACCGCAATGAAGCAGGTGTTGTCCAACAGGCCGATGTTCTTTACCAACCCTACCGCCTGACCACAGCCAAAGGGGACCTCAACATTGTCTTTCGTGATCACCGCCTCTCGGATTTGATTGGCTTTACCTACAGTGCCATGGCTCCTGAGGCAGCGGCAGCGGATCTACTCAAACAGCTTGAGGGCATTCGCCAGCAACTCATTGCCTATGAAGACAGCGGCCAGACCAGTTTACAACAGCCATGGCTGGTGACCATTGCCCTCGATGGGGAAAACTGCTGGGAATATTATCCCCGTGATGGCCTGCCCTTCTTAGAAAGGCTCTATCAAGGGCTGAGTGAGAGTGAGCACTTTGCCTGTGTTTCTGTGGCGGAGTATCTGCAACACTATCCCCCGCGGGCAGTGATTGCGGGTGCTGCTCTCCACAGTGGCTCTTGGATTGATGGCAATTTCTGCACCTGGATTGGCGATCCGGTAAAAAACAAAGCCTGGGACTATTTAAGGGCTGCCCGCCAAACCCTTGAACGCCACCCCGAAGCGACAGAAACAAACAATCCAGCGGCATGGCAAGCCCTTTTGGCGGCTGAAGGCTCTGACTGGTTCTGGTGGTTTGGTGAAGGCCACTCCTCGAACCACGATGCCATGTTTGATCAGCTTTTCCGTGAGCATTTGATGGCGCTCTATACAGCCTTGGGGGAGCCCATTCCTGAGGTTCTCAAGGAGCCCTTAGAAGTTCACGAAGCCAAGGATACCTACCCGCCCCAAGGCTTTATTCACCCTGAGATTGATGGGGGCGGTGATGAGCAGGACTGGAATTTTGCCGGCCGGATTCAAATTGGTGGCAGCCGAGGGACGATGCACCGCCAAACCCTGATCAATCGCCTCTGGTATGGGGTGGATCACCTAAACATCTATCTACGGCTTGATGCCCCTAGCCAGAAACAGCCCTTTGGCCATGAGATCAGTACCATCCATTTTTGCTGGTACTACCCCAACAGGGTGACGTACAATAGCCCCCTCTCTGATCTGCGAGATTACCCCGATGAAGCGCCCCTGAACTACCTGTACCACCATCAACTGGTCATTGACTTTGAAAACCAACAGATGACCTTCAAGGAGGCGATCGCCAACTATCAGTGGCAAGAGCGCCCCACCCATGCCCGCTATGCCTTGGGCATCTGCCTAGAAGTGGCGATTCCTTGGGCGGATCTGCACCTGCATCCCGACTCGGGTCTTCATCTATTGATTGTGTTAGCCCAGGATGGCTATTACTTGGATCATCTACCCCCAGAGCAACTGCTCTTTTTGACCACACCTTAGACCTTAAGGGGCAACCTTTGCTCCCCAGCAACCGGAGAGTGCTGAGGCTTCGCAATCAAGCTCCCATGGCGGGAAATAATTTGCAGTGAGAGATTATTTTCTGCGTGCCAAAGTTCTGTAAGCTCAGATAGGAAACCTCTGCGGGATCAACTTGTGCAGTTAGGAGGGTTGTGTGGATAACGTCATCGGCTTAGAGATCATTGAAGTTGTCGAGCAGGCGGCGATCGCCTCAGCGCGGTGGATGGGCAAAGGTGACAAAAACATGGCGGATCAGGCGGCCGTCGATGCCATGCGCAACCGCATGAATCAAATCCATATGCGTGGTCGCATTGTCATTGGTGAGGGGGAACGGGATGAAGCCCCAATGCTCTACATTGGTGAAGAAGTGGGCATTTGTACCCGTCCCGATGCTGCCCAATACTGTAACCCTGAAGAGCTCATTGAAATTGACATTGCCGTTGACCCCTGCGAAGGGACAAACCTTTGCGCCTACGGTCAACCAGGCTCGATGGCAGTGCTGGCCATTTCCGAAAAAGGGGGGTTATTTGCAGCTCCCGACTTTTATATGAAGAAATTGGCAGCACCCCCTGCTGCTAAGGGCAAAGTGGATATTCGCAACTCCGCAACAGAAAACCTGAAAATTCTCTCTGAATGCCTTGACCGTGCCATTGATGAATTGGTGGTGGTGGTCATGAAGCGCGATCGCCACAATGACTTAATTCAAGAAATCCGCGATGCGGGTGCCCGCGTTCAACTGATCTCCGATGGCGACGTCTCCGCAGCTCTGGCCTGTGCTTTCTCCGGTACCAACATTCATGCCCTCATGGGAATTGGCGCTGCGCCCGAAGGGGTGATTTCTGCTGCTGCCATGCGCGCCTTAGGTGGCCACTTCCAAGGGCAACTGGTCTATGATCCCGCTGTGGTCATGACCAAGGAATGGGCCAATCGCACCCGCGAAGGCAACCTTGAAGAGCTGAAAAAAGCGGGCATCACCGATCCCGATAAAGTGTATGAAGCGGAAGAATTGGCCTCTGGGGAAACGGTGCTCTTTGCTGCCTGTGGCATTACCCCCGGCATGCTCATGAAAGGGGTGCGTTTCTTCAAGGGAGGTGCCCGTACCCAATCTCTGGTTATTTCCACGCAGTCGAAGACAGCACGCTTTGTGGATACAATCCACATGTTCGATCAGCAGTTGAAGTCACTCCAGCTGTACTAAGGACCAACTGCGATCAAAGATAATGGACTCCCTCCCTGGGGGGGAGTTCTTTTGCACGAGTTCAGCCTGTGAAGTTCCATGCCTTTGAACCTCGCCACCACGATTACCCTGGCTCGGCTGTTGATCGTGCCTGTGATCCTAGGTTTGCTTTCCTTCAATAATGGGCCGGTCTACCGTTGGTGGGGGGTGGGTCTGTTTCTGGTGGCGGCCCTCACGGATTGGCTGGATGGCTACATTGCCCGCCGTTTTAACCAGGTGACGGATTTGGGCAAAGTGCTGGATCCCCTGGTGGATAAGCTGCTGGTTCTTGTGCCGCTTTTGCTCTGTATTGAGTGGGGAGAGGTGCCTGCATGGTCAGTGGCGTTGATCCTCTTTCGGGAACTAGGAATTGCCAGTTGGCGGGTTCAGCAATCTCACATTCAGGGGGCGAATCTTTGGGGGAAAGCCAAAACCGTTAGCCAGATTGTGGCCGTGGCGTTGCTGCTAGCTCCCTTACCTCCGACTTGGCAGGGGGGAATACTCATTGTTTATGGGGGAGCGATCGCCCTCACGCTGATTTCTGGAGCACTTTATCTTCGCGGTTGAGCGCCAATGCGCCCCGCCAGCACTTCCTGTAACTGCTGCGGATTCATGCGATCCACCCAATAGACTTGAAAGGTTGGCTGCGCCACTTGGCTAAGAAAGGTTTGACTCAAGAAGGGACGCAACTGCTCATTTTGTTGATTAAAGACCCCAAAGAAGGCTGCACTCACCCCCTTGAAAAAGGGCTGCGCCAACTGGGGATTGGGGCCAATAAGATCATTAGGTACTGGCAACACTCCCGCTGCGCTGACGCCCAGCGCCGAGAAATGGGTACCGGGAACGAGCATGGCAAGATACTTGGGCTCGGCCTGCAACCATGTAAAGGGCAAAATCTGCTCCTCCAGGGGTGGGGCAAAGACATCTTTGCTACTGGAAACAATGAGCACAGGCACCTTGATATTGGCCATACCCCGTTCGCCAATCAGCAGACTACTCACTGGATTGACGGCAATCACAGATTTGACCCGTGGATCCGCCAACGGAGAGGGCACATCGGCAAGACCAAGACTACGACATTGCAGAGGCACGGAGATATTAAAGATAAAAAGATCATTCGCTGCTGCTAAACAGCGCTGCTTGACAGCATTCCAGTCAACGGTCCCCCCCGCCGCGGCCAGTACCGTAAAGCCCCCCATTGAGTGACCAAAGAGACCAACATTCTTGGTGTCAATTTTCAGGGCAGGGTTTTTCTGAACCAAGGCGGCCACGGCATCCACCCCAAACTTCAAATCAAGGGGACGCTGGACCCAGTCCTTCGGCAAGTTCTCGTAGTCGAGGGGTACCCCTGAGAGGAAACTGCCAATCCGACTGGCATCGGAACCGGGGTGAGTGACTGCTAAGACCGCTAGTCCATAACTGGCCAAGTGCTCTGCCAAGTAGGCAAAGGTCCTGCGGTCTGAGGCTAAACCATGGGAAATGATAATCAGAGGCGCAGGTGCCGTGATTCCTATTGGGACATAGAGATCTGCGGGGATGGAGCCAGTAGTGCGATTGGGATTGGTAAATGCAATTGTTTGCTTTTGCCACTGGAAGGGCCCCTTTTGGTCAGGATAAAGACCACTGGCGGGCAGCGGCGTTTTGGGTTGGAGTTGCGCCAAGCGTTCGATAAAGTCTTGTGCCCGTTGTTCTTGATGAATTGCACGGGTAAAAGCGCCTACGGCCTTCAGACCCAACTCACCATTGACTCTAACACTCTTGCCGGGAAAGGCCTGTAGGACTGAGAGGAGGGTAATTCCTGAGGGAGAGCTGGCGGCGGTTGTCAGGGCTTCACCAAGGGCTTGGCCACCATTGACATCATTATCTGCACGAATAACTTGGCCGATACGCTCTAAAAAGCTTTGACCAATGGGACTTTTGACAAACTGGCTGACGGTGGTGGGTTCTAAGTTCATGCGGGTTGTGAGGCTCTCCCGCAGGTTGGGCCCTTGATCACTTGGGAGCAATTGAATTAAAAACCTTAGCTCTGGACTGGTATGACCTGTTTTGGCAAATGTGGCAAGGTCACTGACTTGAATGTTGAAGGTGCCGAAGGGGGGATAAATAAGGCTAATTTCCTCGGCAGCCAGTCCCGTCTGTCCCCAAAATGCGGCAGCCACACCTAAGAGGGAGAACCACTGCCATTTTTTCCCTGTGCGCGCGATCGCCATCCCTGAAACACCTTTACTGACTCATTAGCATTATCGTGGTTGGCAACGTTACCTACAACTCATTTTCAAGGACTGGCAGCTGGAGTGGCAAGTTCCGACTCTCTGAAAAGGGCTGCCGCTGTGGTATTGTGCTTTTGGGAAAAATGAAGGAATGCGCCCATGAGTGATGATGCAGTGAAGCAAATGAAGCAGGTCGTTGCCAAAGCTGCTGCCGATCGCGTGCAATCAGGAATGGTGGTGGGCTTGGGCACTGGCTCCACAACGGCCTTTGTTATTCAGTTTTTGGGCGATCGCCTGCGCAAGGGCGAACTGAGCAATATTGTCGGTGTACCCACCTCATTTCAAGCCTCTGTCCTTGCTAAAAAGTACGGCATTCCCTTGGTGACCCTCGATGATGTGGAGAAACTAGACATTGCCATTGATGGTGCTGATGAAGTGGACCCCGCCAAAAACCTGATCAAAGGGGGTGGGGCTGCCCATACCCGTGAAAAAATTGTTGATTCCCTAGCCGAGCAGTTCTTGGTGGTGGTAGACAGCAGCAAACTGGTGCAGAAATTGGGCTCCACCTTCCCTGTACCTGTGGAGGTCTTACCCTTTGCCGTGGCGCCGGTGACTCGTGCCCTGAAAGCGCTGGGGGGTGAGCCCGAACTGCGCATGGGCGTGAAAAAAGATGGCCCAGTGGTGACTGACCAAGGCAACTTCGTCCTGGATGTCAGATTTGATGATATTCCTGACCCCGCCGAACTGGAGAAAGCAATTAACAACATTCCCGGCGTTGTCGAAAATGGGCTCTTTGTCAACGTCGCCGACGTAATTCTCGTTGGGGAAATTGTGGATGGTCAACCCCAGGTTCGGGAAATTTTCCACTAGTTCTACTTTCCCGCAGGCAAGCAAGGGTATCTTGAGGATGGCGTCTCCTTGAGTGGATTGCAACCCCCTGTTGCGCGTGATTCCTTTTGAGGGCAGTGAAACTACACGACCAATAGTCAAAATCGCTTATACATCGGGAGACTCCAAAGGATTGAAGGCCAACATCAGACTTGAGGGAATTTTATATAGACCACATCAGCGCAAAAGGTGAGTGGGAATGGGACGATCGCCAGCGAGATATTGCGGTTAGAGGAGCCTCAGGTCTAGCCATCATTGCGCACACCAAAGGGCACATGGACCGAGGGAATGTCTCCTGCTGCCGATTCCAGGTGCGTCAGTTGATCGTCGAAGAAAATGTGCGGCTTGAGTTGCCGAAGAATCCGCACTTTCTCCATACCCCCTAGGAAAAAGGTTTCATCGGGCATGACCCCCCAACTGTTGAGGGTGGTCACCACCCGCTCACTGGCAAGGATGTTGCGTGCCGTTACAATCGCAATCCGTAATAGCCGCTGGTAATTTGCATCCTGCTGCTCTTTCGCCATTTCTAACTGTTGAAAGGCTGCCAGTTTCTTAAAAAGATCACTCAAGGGGCCTGGATTGTGGGGAATATCCGCCTTTTGCAGTTCATGGGCTTGAAATTGCTCGAGATCCCCTTGGCGAAAGACCGCTTCGGCCTCATCATCCGCCAGCACGCCATCAAAGTCAAAGGCAATGCGCAACTCGGCATCCTCTTCGTGATCGGTAATGGTGGAGGGAATGACCATGCCTGCGGGATAACCAGCCTCGATCGCCTGCTGCACATCCGTTGCATTTGCCGAAAGAAACAGAGACACATTAAAGGCAGGAATGTAGGGATGGGGAGATTTGCCGCCCAAAAATGCGGCGCGGGTAATGTTGAGGCCGTAGTGCTGAATTGAATAGAAGACCCGCTGACCCGTATCGGGATCGTTTCTGGAAAGGAGCACCACCTCCACTGGCTCCTGTTCTGGATAGGCACGGTTGAGATTCAAAAAGCGGCGGATAAAAGGAAACGCGACCCCCTTCGGCAAGACATCATATTTCCTTTCTCGCTGAAATTGGCGGTACTTTTCGGTACCCTCATTGCGAAAGACCTCATCCGCCTCCCCCAAATCAAAGAGGGCACTGGACGCCACCGCAATCACTAGTTTTTTTTCAATTGGGTATCCCATTGCAGCGTGTCCGATAGTGGGCTTGCAGGGCACTGCGCAGTTGAGCGATCGCCCCTGGCCAATCGCCCCGCTGGGGCTGCCGAATAAGCTCTGCCGAGGGATACCAAGGCGATCGCGATCGCCGCCAGAACCACCGCCAATCCGCCACAAAGGGCAGCAGGATCCACAGGGGCTTTCCGAGGGCACCCGCTAAGTGGGCAACGGCGGTGTCAATCGTCACCACAGCATCCAACTGCTGAATCAAAAGCGCCGTATCCAGAAAATCCCCCATGTAGGGCTGGCAGTCAATTACCCCCACCTGCCGTAGTTGTTCTGCCTCCGTTGGCGATCGCTCCTTTTGCAGGCTATACCATTGCACGTCAAATTCTTGCAGTAGGGGTAGGAAATACTCAAGGGGACAAGACCGCTGCACTGTGGTACGGGTTTGACTATGGCTGGCCCAAACCAGCCCAACCCGAGGTTTAGAGACCTTAAAGAGGGGGTGGGGTGGGCGGGTGGGCAAGGGGAAATAGGGCTTGAACTTGGGAAAGTGGTCTTGATCAATGCCCAAGTAGCGGGGCAGACTCAGCAGGGGGGTGTGGTAGTCAAAGGGGGGAGGAGTCTCCTCAGTGCTCATTACTTCAATCCCCGGCAGCGTTTGACAAAGACGCACCAAGGGTGGATAAGCCTCAAAAATGATCCGTTGGGCATGCTTGGCCATCAAGGGCAGGAGGCGCACAAATTGAATGCAATCTCTGAACCCCTGCTCACTATAGACAAAGAGGGTTTTCCCCTTTAGGGATTGACCTTGCCAGCGGGGTTGCGGATAGTTGCGTAATCCGCCAGTAGGTTGCTGCCAACGCCATTCATATTCCTGCCATCCCTCGCGGAACTGTTCCAGCATCAGGAGAACAAGGGCAAACTTCAGCCGTACGTCCTCTGCCTCAGGGTTAAGGGCAACCGCTTGGCGAAGGTAGGGGAGGGCAGCTTGGGGATCGCCGCTTTCCAAAAGGGCTGTGGCCAACCCTGCTTGGGCTGCACTATTGAGGGGGTCAAGACTAAGACAGCGTTGGTAGTAACCGATCGCCCCTGTCAGGTCTTCTTCCGCAAGGCAAATTTGACCCAGTTGCAACAGTGTCCGGAGATGCTTGTTATCCCGCAACAGTACTTCTTGGTAGCGATCGCGAGCGGCTGCCAGGTTGCCCTGTAAATGGAGGGCATAGCCCAGGTTGTAGTGGGCGACCAAGAGTTCAGGATTGGCACCTAGGGCAGCTTGAAAGTGTACCGTAGCGGCTGTATAGTTTTTCAGTTCTAAATAGGCACTGCCCAGATTGTTGTGGACATCCGCTTGACCCGGTTCAAGGTACAGTGACTGCTCATAGCAGGCAGTGGCTTCTGTGAGTTTGCCTTGGGCGTGCAGACAAAGTCCCAAGTTATACAGCGTCGTGGGCAAGTCGGGATTTAAGGAGAGGGCCTTTTGGTAGCAGGCGATCGCTCCCTCAGTGTCCCCCAAGTCCAGATAGGCATTTCCTAAGTTGCTATGGGCCTCCACCCAGTCCGGCTTGACTTCAAGGGCACGTTGGTAGTGGGGTACAGCCGCCGCCGGTTGCTGCAGCAGCGCATGGAGAACGACCGCCAGGCGATAATGGGAGGGCGCATGCCAGGGATCAAGGGCGATCGCCTGCTCGTAGGCTGTGCGGGCCTCAAGGGGCCGTGCCAGTTGTTCAGCAATTAACCCCAATAGATAGTAGGCCTCTGGCTGCGGCGTTTGTTCAATAACTTGTCGTGCACACTGCTGTGCTTTGCTCCAGTGCTGTTGTTGATACAGTTGCCAAGCCTTTTTTAGTAGCGAGGCTGTCCGCCACCCAAAGATACCCACGGCTATTGTGATGAGCAGTTATTCAAATAATAGGCAACAGCGGTGGCGATTGTAGAATTCCCGTTGAGATCTAAGGGGGTGGGGTCTTGGGGCGGCTGCGGTTCCATTCGCAAAAACTGCCAATAACCACCAAAAAATTCTTCATAGCTGAGGACTTGATGGTAGTGATGTGCCCGTAATCCGGCTACCAAAAGGGGGCCTTCCGCAAAATCATCACGACGAATCGTTGCCACCGGTACCCCTAAGCGGCAGGCCTCGGCATAGGTGCCATAGCCGGGCTTGGATACAACCCGACCACAGAGGGGCATCACATCCACCGGGCGCAGTTGACGGCCACAGAGCTTCAGTAGGTTTGGCATATCCTCCGGTGCAGCCCCATCAAAGGTGAGGAACTGCCAATCAGGAAAGTCCCTGAGTGCTTTGTAGGGAATGGCTTGCAGGCTCAAACCACCAAAGGTCAACAGAACCGTGCGCTCGCGGGGGGTACTCAGGCCAAGGCGCTGCCGCAACTCCTCTGGTTCAAAACGGGGTTTGGCTCCCGTCAGGCCCACCGCTTCTTTGTGGGGAAAGGCATTGAGGGGTTCAGCAAAGGGCAGTTGAAAGAGGCGATCGCAGCCGCTATAAAGATCACTTACCCAATCCGCAATCTCAACAAAGTCATCGCCAAAGGAGCGATAGATAAAATCCCAGCCAAAATTACTGGCCATCCAACAGGGCACCCCGGCTGCATGGGCGATCGCCACGGCTAAAGGGGGAATATCCGCTAGAACTAAGGCTGCCCGATTTTGCTGAATAAACTCTGCCTCGGCGCGGATGATCTCAGCGGCTGCCGCCTGAAGTTCCAAGAGCTTGCCACGGGTTGCCGCCAAATCCATGTGCAGACTGTCGGCTTGGACAACCCCCAGATCAAGGGCCCGGGGACGATGAATAAACTCCCCCTCCAGGTTAGTCTGCAACAACCAATAGGGAGCTGCCGTCACAATCAGGGGCAAGAGATCAGGCACTTGGCGGCGAATGGCATTCAGGAGCGCCGTTGTCCGCGCCACATGACCAAAGCCATGATTGGTGATTGCCACGTAGAGCGTCGGTCGAGCCACAGGATTGTTCTTGCCAAAACCGATGCAATCTTAACATTTGTAAAAACGCTCTATTGGTGTCCTCAGAATCTTTTTCCTTGTCTAGATAGGAACACCAGAGGGGCGTGTCTATAATAGATTTACTCTATTCTATTCAAATAAAGCATAAGATAGATTAATTGATGGTATTTATAAACTTGTGTTGATTTTTATGAAGATATGTAACACAATATTGACTAGGAGGCAGAGATAAACATAGCAACACGCTAGACGTTCAACATCTCTGAAGCATATGACCTACACCAGCGATACTCGTTTCACTCCCTCAACACTAGCCACAGCCGTTGAAGAGGTCACCACTCTGTTCAACTGCCTGAGCGTGGATGACAAACTAGGACTGCTGTGGTTCATCTACACTGAAACGGGTCGTTCAATTACAGCCGCCGCCCCCGGTACCGCTCGCCTACAGCTGGCGGAAGGGCTGCTTAATCAGGTCAAAGCCCTCAGTTTTGATGAGCAACTCCAATTCATGCGTGACTTGGTGGCCAATGTGGACACCCCTCTTACCCGTGCCTACGGTGTCTTTAGCCCCAACACCAAGCTCGGCTTCTGGTACCAACTGGCAGAACTGATGAAACAGGGGTTTGTGGTACCTGTGCCCCCCGGTTATACCCTTAGCCGCGATGCTAATCGCGTGTTTGAGGCCATCAAAGCCCTTGACTTTGGTCAACAGATTACCGTCCTGCGGAATGCAGTGGTCGCCATGGGTGTGGATCCCCTTGCCGTCTAGTTGAGATGCCATGGGTGACGCAAGGGAGCAACTCGCTCCCTTTTTTTCTCGATTCAAACCCCTGAGGAACTGCCAAAATGACTCATCTTGTTCAAGGGAGCCCCATTCCCACCATTGACGAACCGACGCTGATTGCCTATTTTGCTGCCCTCAATGATGAACGCTACGAGGATGTGGCGGGCCTGTTTGCTGAGGAGGGCGTTCTCTATCCACCCTTTGAAGAGCCCGTCATTGGCCGGCGGGCGATCGCCCATTATCTCCACCTGGAAGCCGTGGGTATGCGAGCAGAACCCCGCACAGGAGAACTCCTGACCACAGAAGGCACAGAACGTCGCTACCGCCTCGTGGGTAACGCTCAACTTCCCCTCTTTAGGGTCAATGTCGCTTGGCAATTTGGCCTCAACCCTGGGAATCAGATCACCTTTGTGAAAGTGGATTTGCTAGCAACCTTGGAGGAACTCCTCAACTATCAGCCTCTGCGTCAGCAGCGCTAGGGCCGCCGGAAAACACCGCGGACTCTAAGGCCTCTAGGCGATCGCGCAAATTGTGAAGAATGCCAGAATGACTCAGGCGTACCGCTGCCAACTGTTCCCGCAGGCGATCGTAGTTCTCGGGCAGTTGTTGGCGCAGATGAATCACTTCACGGCTAAGGGCATTGACCCGTCGCTCTAGATTCGCCACCCGTTCAGACAAATGATTCGGTTGGGTATAAAATTTGCAAACAATGTCAACAATTGCCGCCTCAGGACTAGCCAGTTGATGCTCCTGCTGATAGGCATACAGCCAACTGCGAACCTCTGGGGGTAAATGTTCCGTAATTGGCGACTCAGAATTCACGATTCCATCCTTTGGCAGACTGTATTTCTATTTTGTCGCTTTAGGGAAAGTCATGGGAGAGGATAGACGCTTGTGGTCAGGCAAGGCCACGGCTATTGAGCAACAACTTGGGAGACGTCAGCCAAAAGAGTTGACTATTACCAAGGGGATCAGTTTCCGGAATCTTTAAGCCAATGATGCCTGCCTTTTTGAGTTCGATGTGTCCCAAGGCTTTGCCACAGATGAGA
Organism: Thermosynechococcus vestitus BP-1; assembly: GCF_000011345.1. Classification (NCBI taxonomy): domain Bacteria; kingdom Bacillati; phylum Cyanobacteriota; class Cyanophyceae; order Acaryochloridales; family Thermosynechococcaceae; genus Thermosynechococcus; species Thermosynechococcus vestitus. Next base: position 1,314,941 of record NC_004113.1, on the reverse strand, counting down.
AGTTCTGTCCAGTGGCTGAGATTGGGTTCATGACCCACCGCCATTAGGGCGCCCTCATGTTCTTGACGCCAGTGGCTGAGCCAACGGAGCCATTCTTGCAAGCTGCCACTGGGAGCTAGCAGGTCAGAAATGATCAGCTCGGGAGCAATCCCCACTTCAAGGAGAATTTCTGCCGTTTGCCGTGCCCGCACCAGTGGGGAGGCGAGAATGAGTTCTGCCTCAATGCCTAAATTGAGTAACCGCTGCGCAATCTGCTGGGTTTTCTTTTCGCCTTTGGCCGTTAGGGGGCGATCGCTCTCACTACCTGCAAACGTCTCCCGTTCGACCGCAATTCCGTGGCGGAAAAAAAAGACTGTTAGCTCCGTCATAAAGACCTAAAAGTTGACTACCGCCAGCAGTGCCTCACTCCGTACCGTGGAGGACATTGTTCTTCGGATTGACGAGGTGGAGGAGCTTCTGCTTAATCTGTGTATCGTAAACGCTCCACTTGAGTTTAGCGTATTCTGGATTCTCATTGAGCCCCGACAAAAAGCCCACGGGAATTTCAAAACCGCCGGCTTGGGAGCGACCCCCACCAAAGAAGCGCCCTTGACTATCCTTACCAAAGGCCTCTTTGATAAACTCATCGGGGTCAAGGGTAATTTTTGTTGTGCGCAGCGAGCCAATAATCAGTTCCACCTCTTCATCTTCGTCGTGGACAAGGCCATAGACAACGGCAGTGTGGACGTTCTCTTCGGTCACCAGAAAATCTGCTGCTTGGGGAATGGCATCGCGGTCTTCGTAGCGGATGTAGCCCACACCAGAAATGGAGAAATTGTTGTGAATAGAGCGGTTTTTCAGCGATCGCTCGATGACATCCATCACCTGCTTCGAGCGGTGGGACTGCAAAATGGTGTTCAGCAGTTGATAGTCAATGAAGCGACTCAGAAAGGCGGCTGCAAGAAAGTCCTCTTCTTTGGCTTGTTTGAGGCAATCGGTGTCGGAGCGCAGGCCATGCATCAGAGCCGTGGCACATTTCACATGGACCGGGTTGCTACTGTCGAGAGTGAGGAGCCCTGCTTGCAGGTATTGGGTAAAGATGGTGGCGGTGGCGCGGGTCGTTGGCCGAATATCTGTAAACTCGGCTTGAATCGTTTCTTGGAGACTGTGGTGATCAATGATGGCGATCGCTGGCAGCCCGGCCTCCTGCACCATTGGTAGCAATTGACTGGTGGTCCCTTGGTTGTCAATGAGGACATAGCCTTGGTAGCAGCTACAGTCCCGCTGATCTTTATTTTTAGCTCCCTGCACTGCCCAGCGGACAAGGGGCATCCCCGTCAGCCGCACGAGGGTAATATTCTCCTGATGGCTGAGGGCGCCGGCGTAGGCAATATCGCACTGAATCTCAAATTGCTCAGCAATCAGCTTATAGGTCCATGCCGAAGAGAGGGCATCAGGGTCAGGAAAATCTTGGAGAATAATCAAGTGACGCGTCCCACGATGGCGTTCTAGCATTTGCCGCAGTGCTTCGGCACGGGGGTCACTGAGGCGAACTTCCGCCTTCACCAACTCTGTTCTGCTCGTCTCCGATTTGACCAGTGCGTTACCATTCAGTTCAGAATGGGTGGAACCGAGGTCACTGGCAGCGGGGTCACTGACTTCAAGCGGATAGGGAGATTGCATAGTTGTTTCAGCGTTGGATAACAGGGTTGAACCCAATGGGAAACCCCCAGAAGATCATTGCCGTCACCATACCATCAACGACTCTATTTCGATCTTGGCAAATATTTTATCGTTTGGCATCCCCCCTTGGACAGCGGTTAGGGCAGTGGCGATCGCTCCATCCTTGGCCGCCTTTAGTCCTTACCCTGGCGATCGCCCTCTTTTTTGTAGGAACCCCCAGCAGCAAAGCGCAGCAGGTGTGGCGAGGCACCGAAGCAGTCACCCTACAGCAAGCCTATGGCGAGTGGCAGCGGCAGCACATCCTCTACCTCGGTGAAACCCATGACAGCGTTGCTGACCATGCGGCACAGTTGTTGATTTTGCAGGAATTGCAGCGGCGGCGCCCCCTGGCGATCGCCCTAGAAATGATTCAGCGTCCCTTTCAAGCCGCCCTGGATGCCTACATTCGCGGTGAAATTACAGAGATGGAATTGCTGGTGCAAACCCAATATGCCCAGCGCTGGGGCTTTCCTTGGTCACTGTATGCACCGATTTTTCGCTTTGCCAAGGAGCAGCAGATTCCCCTGATTGCCTTGAACACGCCCACCGAAGTCACTCGGCAAGTGGCACGCCAAGGCCTAGAGAGCCTAGGGGAAGAGGATTTTCGCTATATTCCGCCCCTGGCAGATATGGACTTGAGTAACACCGCCTATCGCGATCGCCTGCAGGAAATTTTTATGGCTGCCCATCAAGGGCTAAGCCACAGTATGAATTTTGAGTTCTTTTACCAAGCCCAAGTCCTTTGGGATGAAACAATGGCCAAAGTCATTGCTCAACATCATCAGCAGCATCCCGATCGCCTGATTGTGGTGCTGACGGGGCGGGGCCATGTTTATTTTGGCGATGGCATTCCCCAACGGGTACAGCGACGGCTCTCCCCCAACCTCCGCCAAGCAATTATCCTCCTCAATCCCACAGCAACCGAAAAAGCCAAACCCCACATTGCCGACTGGTTCTGGCAAAGCGATCCCCCCTAGCCTTTCCTAGTCAGCCAAGCCATGTTCAAGGGCAAAGCGCACGAGTTCTGTGCGGCTACTTGTACCTGTCTTCACAAAGAGGCGACTCACATACTTTTCAATATTGCGAACACTGGTATTCAGCTGGCTAGCAATTTCCTTATTCATTAGACCCTTGACCACCAGTTGGAGGACACTGGCTTCGCGGGGAGTCAGATCCAGTTGAATCGGGGGAGCAGTGGGATGGCGTTTCCCCTGTTGGACGAGCATTGCCCGCAGCTCAGCAATTTGTTGGGCTAGTTCCGCCAGATTAGGCTCGGCTTCATCGCGAGCAGCCGCTTGGCGCCGCAGCAGATTTTTAATAATGGCCACCAGTTCGTCGGGGTCAAAGGGTTTGGCGAGGTACGCATCACAGCCAGCATCATAGCCTTGGATGCGATCGCGCGTCATGCCTCGAGCGGTCAGGAAAATCACCGGAATATGACTGAGATGGGGCTGTTGGCGCACTGTTTCCAAAAAGGCATAGCCATCCATTTGCGGCATCATAATGTCGGTAATAATGACGTCCGGCACATGGGTTTCTAGATACTCTAGGGCGGCTTGAGCATTGGCCACCGCTGTCACCTCAAAGCCACTGTCCTCTAAGTAGGCGCTCACCGCTTCCCGCACCCCCGGTTCATCATCCACCAGCAGTAATTTTGCCGTCATTTGCCGTCTCCTGCACCAGGACTGAATTTACCTATGCTTTACCATATTGGCAGTATCTAGGCGGAATGATGAAATGGCGATTATTGCGCTGCGGGCGTGGTACCTACCGCAATATGAACCCCTCGACCAGATCGAGCAACGCCCCCACGATCTGCGGTTGAACAAAAGCAGCCTACTGAAAACGGCCTTGCGGGCTGACTTTCTCGATGACTTAGAAACAGTGCAGCGTTCGGAGTGGTTTCAGCGCTATCGCCTTGGCGAAACGGTGGAATTTTATATTGAGGGCAGTGGTAGCTATACGATCGCCAACATTGATGTTCTCAGTCATGAACAGGGGACATCAAAACCTTGATGAAGCAGCTTTCCCTCAGTCTCCGGCTCCGAAGAAAAGCAGGGGAACTTTATAACGTGGCCTCTCCCTGAGCGGATGGCACCCCCCATTCCGAGGGATTTCCTGACAGGGAGGTCAAGTTCTTTGCTCCAAAGCTACTGAAAACTCTCAAACCCTCTCCTAGAGGGATTCCAGGCGATTCTGTTGCAGAATCAACCGTTGGGGCACCTGAATAGATCTGCCGGCAGAGAAACGTTCCGATTGCACCCGTCCCTGGCCCCCTTGCTCTTTTGTGCTCTGGGGTTTGCCGTCCTTCAGTGGCCGTTCAAATTTCGCCAGGCGTCCTCGGCCACGCTGCCTGTTTTAAGGGTTTCAATCCCTGTGGCAAGGGTGGCTACTACCTAATCCGCGGGTCAGCCCACTTAAGGAGTAAATCTGCCAGTAGGTTGCCGACAATCAGCATCACTGCCCCCATCATCAGACTGGCCATGACCACATAAATGTCTTGAGCCGTCACTGCCTGTAAAATCAGGCGACCAAGACCCGGCCAGTTAAAGAAAAACTCGGCAATAAAGGCACCACTGAGGAGGTTGGCAAATTCAAACCCCAAGAGCGTGATCAGGGGGTTCACGGCATTGCGCAGGGCATGGACATAAATGACCCGTGATTCTGGCAGTCCCTTGGCGCGGGCGGTTTGGATGTAGTTTTGGCGCAGCACATCCAGTAAATTTCCCCGCATGAGTCGCTGGAGGCCGGCAAAGCTCGTGAGGGTGAGGGCCACACTCGGCAAAATCAGGTGCCAGCCAATGTCGAGGATTTTGCCCCACCAGGGAAGATCATCGTAAAACAGGCTGGTCATCCCCCCCACTGGAAACAAGGGGGTACTTTGGGCAAGAAAGAGCAGCAGAAGGGCGGTAATGAAGCTAGGAAACCCCTGGCCAATGTAGCTGATGACCCGCAGCAGGCGATCGCTCCAACGATCCTGGGTTACCGCTGCCCAAATCCCTAAAGGAATGGCTAAGCCCCAGGTCAGCAGAATCGAACTCAAGGAGAGGAGAAGGGTGGCAGGTACTCGCTCCCACAATAGGGAGGCCACCGATCGCTGATAAACAAAACTGGTACCAAAGTTGCCGTAGCGAATCATCTGCCACAGCCAGCGAAAGTATTGCTCTACAGGTGACTTGTCGAGGCCAAATTGCCGCTCCAGCTCCTGCAAACGTTCCAAAGAAATCTGCGGATCTGCCTTAAGATTGTCGAGATAGTTCCCCGGTGCCAGTTGCATAATGGCAAAACTGAGCGCCGAGGCCAATAGCAGCGTGATCAGGGCCTCCCCCAAGCGGCGCAAAATCAGGCGGCTCGTTTCGTTCCCAAGGCCTTGGCCAATGGATTTGAGCATGGCTTATTTGGAGGCCAGCACGGCATCAATGGCCGCTTTCAATTCAGCTTCACTCAGCTGGGTGATAACAAAAACTTCCTGCACGGTTTTGCCGCGGCGGGCAATCACCTTAAACCCGCCTTTGATGGGCACCGAAACCCGTAGATGCAGATGGGGGGATTTACCTTTGACAGGAGCAATGACGCCGGGCGTCAGTGTACTAATTCCCGCCACCTTGGCTAATTTTTCCAAGACGGGAATCAGGCCTTCGATGTGAGTAGAGTGATTCAGGACAACCCGACCTGTTGTTGCTGCCATTGCTAAGGTAACCACCGTGCTTGCAAGCCGGGTGCCAAAGGTTCTGGCATCCCAACGACAATTTTATCTTGATCTAATTTTAGGGGGAGAAGCCAAATTTGATGCTCTTGGGCAGGCAGTTGACGCGGTGGCAGGGGTGATCCTGGGGGAGCAGGGGGGAGTTCTACCAGATCACGGGGACTGGGGGTGACTGGCGCAGTTTCGCTATACAGATCGCCATGATCGACCTCAGCAGGAATTTCGCGGCCCTCAACAGCGTCAATGGCTAATGTACGGCCATCGGGTGCCAAGCTCAGGTATAGCTCCTGCTGCGGGTCAAAATCCTTGAGCTTGAACAGTTCCTTAGTTTTCAGATCAAGGAGCGCAAGATAGGGAACTTCGCGGTAATTGCCTTCCCCTTCGATGCGGGTGAGAATGACATAGAGAAATTGACCGCTGGGGTCAAATTGACCGGCAATGATTGACCCGTTGATGGTCAGCACCTCCCTATGCTCGCCAAAAATGTCTACTACATAGAGCGATCGCGAGAAGTTGGGGTTAAACTTCACTGCGGCCACCTGTCGCCCATCGCGGCTAAAATCCAGCACCATGCCATACTGGGGCAAAAAGTCAAAGTTACTCTCACCATTGGTGGCTTCTAGGGGCACAATGGCCAATCCCTGCCCTTGGGCAATGATTAAATGCTGGTTGTCCGGCGCAATGCGAAACTCACCGGCCGCAGCTTGGTTGAGGCGGCGGGGCTGAAAATTTTCATCGAGGAGCCACAGGGAGCTATCCGCAGGTTGGAGACGATTCACCCGCTGCACCACGATTTTGCTGCCATCATTGGCCAACTGAAAGCGTAGATTTTGGTACTCGCTGTTATCGAGAATCAGGGAAATTTCGCCCGCAGGGTGGGCTTGACGGCGGGGGGTATCGGGGGCATTGAAGTATAGGCCGGTGGTGACGATGTACAGTTGAGGGTCAAAGCCCATTTGCTCGCCCCGTTCCCCCGCACTAAAGAGAATGCGATCGCCGGCAGGATAGGGCTGAAAATCAAACACCCGCAGATTGGGGGGAGTGAGGAATATCTTTTGTTGCAGTGTCAGGTTATAGAGGATAAGGCGGCCCTCTTCGGCACCAGAGCCAAGGTAGACCAGGACGCGATCGCGACTGCGAAACTGCCCCTGAAAGGGTTTGATCGGTTTCCCTTGGGGCACAGAAACGGCATCCTCTAGGGAGACTTTGAAGGTTTGACCGTAGGGAATCGGCTGCGTCAGCGTGTAGGCAAAACGGCGCCCTGACCAACTGGCCTTGCCCTCAAGGGCTGGCTCAATCCTGAGATGTGTTGCCACCGAGGACCAATCCATCAGCCGATTAAAGGAAAGAATAAAGGCGCGATCGCTGGCGCCCACATCGCGGTTTTGCCATGAAAACTCCCGCACTTGGGCCTGGGTGCGATCGCCCCCCCATACCAGCAAAAGGGTCAGCACCAGCGCCACAAGGAACACACTCCAAGCAGCGCGATCAAGGGGCTGAGGAAAGAAGTGAAAACGCATCAGCAGGAACAATCACACCGCAACAGGCGTACTATACCAGATGGCTTCAATTTCCTGGATGATTCCCATTGCTGCCGCTGGGTCCTCCAAAAGAACGGTGATATGCCCCAACTTGCGACCGGCATAGGTTTGACTTTTACCATACCAGTGCAGGTTCGCGTGGGGGAGAGCCGCCAAGGCCTGACATTTTGCTCCATAGTCAACCTGCGGCTCGGCTAAGCCAAGGAGATTGACCATGACGGCTGCGCTTACCCGCATGTCAGGACTGCCTAAGGGCTGGCCACTAATGGCGCGCAAATGCTGCTGAAATTGACTCGTGACACAGGCATCAATGGTGTAGTGTCCGGAATTATGGGTGCGGGGGGCAATTTCATTCACCAGTACTTCCCCCGTGGCCGTGAGGAAAAACTCAATGCCAAAGATACCTACGCCATCAAGGGCCGTCAGGATTTGGCGGGCCATCTGCTGAATTTGCTCACTGACTTGGGGGGCAATAGGGGCAGGGGCCATCACCCAGCGACAGATGGCAGCCACCTGCTGCGTTTCCACCACCGGATAAAGGGCAATCTCCCCTTGGGGCGATCGCGCTGCCATGATTGCCAGTTCTTTGACATAGGGCACAAAGGCTTCCACCAAAAACCCTTGGGGCGGAATTTCTGGCCAGCGTTGCTGAAACTGCTGCCAGGCCTGCTCATCGGTAATGACAAACGTCCCTTGGCCGTCGTAGCCATGGCGACAGGCTTTAATCACACAGGGAAAGCTGGGGGGGCGATCCCCCAAATAGGTGAACGCTGGTACAGGAATCCCCAGGGCCTGTAAGAAGCGCCGCTGCTGGTATTTGTTCAGGAGGGGAGCCAAAGTAGCCAAGCGAGGATAAAAACAAACTCCCTGCTGCTCAAGGTGCTGGAGTCGCTCCAGATCAACAAACTCATTCTCAAAGGTAATCACATCAACGTGCTCAGCCAGTTGGGCTGTGGTCGCCCCATCGGCGATCGCCCCATAGCACACGCCATCGGCAACCGCGACGGCGGGATCCGTTGCTGCAGGGGTTTGTACCCACAGGGAAAGTCCCATTTCCTTGGCCGCCAGGGCCAGCATCCAAGCCAACTGGCCACCACCAATGACACCAATCCGCGTTATTTTATCCACTATGTCCAACGATTTCCGCAATAGACTCAACGGAAACTATTGTCCTACGTCAATGTTCCCTCAAGGCCACTCCTAGAGAGTGAGCTGCACAAACCAAACACTGGGATCATCGCCGGCAGTCAACTCAAAGTTCAGTTTGCGGCAAATACGGATCATCCCCTCGTTGTCCTTGAGAACATAGGCGTGGATTGCCCTCAGCTCTTCATCGCGGCCAATTTGAATCAACCGCTGCAGTAATTCAGTGCCAAGGCCTTGCCGCTGCCAGCGATCGCTAATCAACAGCGAAAACTCCGCCGTGGGACTAAAGTGCTCCTTGCTAAGGCGGCCAACGCCAATAATTTCAGTCCCCTCGGCCCCTTGGTGTTCTGCCACAAGGGCCATCTCGCGATCGTAGTCCACAAAACAGATGCGCACCAGGCGATCGTGGGCAACCCGCTGCGACAACTTCATCAGGTGGAAATAGCGCAAATAGACACTCTGCTCCGAGAGGGTGGCATGGTACTGGCGCATTAGGGGTTCATCCTCTGGCCGAATGGGGCGAATCAGCACTGGCGTACCATCGCGCAACTGCCACGGCCTGACGTATTGGCTGGGATAGGGACGAATGGCAGGCTTAACAAACATGCTTTCGTCTTGGTGGAGCACAATGCGGGCATCTAGGACCAGTAGGCGATCGGGGGGTGCCACCAGCAGGGGATTGATGTCAATTTCTTTGATCCATGGTTGCTCCACCACCAGCAGACTAAAGCGTACGAGCAGATCCTCAAGCAGGGCAAGGTTAAGGGCTGGCCAGCCCCGCACGCCGGCAAAGGCACGGGAGATTTTGGTTTGCTGAATGAGGCGCCGCGCTAGGGTGGTGTTCAAGGGGGGCAGGGCGATGGCGGTATCCTCCAAGACTTCCACCAACTGTCCGCCTGTGCCAAAGAGAATCACTGGGCCAAATTGAGCATCGGTGGAACTGCCCACAATGAGCTCAAACCCTTTCCATGGAATCATCGGCTGCACAGTGACGCCAGCAAAATGACCCGCCCCCACAGCAGTGGTGACATTTTGCTCAATTTGTTGGTAGGCAGTGATCACCGCAGCGGCATCGGGAAGATTGAGGGCAACACCTCCAACATCAGTTTTGTGGGTAATGGTTGGTGAATAGAGCTTGAGAACCACGGGATACCCGAGGCGATCGGCAGCAGCCACTGCCTCTGCTTCACTGCGGGCAATACAGGTTTCCACTACTGGTAGGCCATAGGCAGCAAGAACAGTCTTGGCTTCCCACTCCGTTAACAGGGTACGTCCCTCGCTACGCACTTGCTCAAATAGTTGACTGACAGAATCTCGATTCGGGGGGGTAATGGTTAAGGGCAAAGTGGGTGTTTGGTACAGTGCCTGCAAGTGGTCGCTATAGCGCCACATATAGCTAAAGATGCGGGCGGCGGTATCGGCATAGCCATAGGTGGGAATGCCCGCTTGGTTGAGAAGGGCTTCCCCTGGTTTTACTGTGCTGCCCCCCATCCAACTGGCCAGAATTGGCTTGGCACCACTGGGACGGTTTTGGGCATAGGTGGCGAGATCTTGGGCGATCGCCAGGGGATCCGTCATGGCTTGGGGCGTCAGCACCACTAGGAGGCCATCACTGTTGGCATCCCTTTCACAGTGCTGCAGTGCCTTGAGGTAGCGATCGGCGGTTGCATCCCCCAAAATATCCACGGGATTGCCGTGGCTCCAGGCGGGGGGAAGCACTTGATTCAGTGCCTGTAGGGTCTCTGCGGAAAGAGAACTCAGTTTGCCACCGGCACGAATCAGCGCATCAGTAGCCAAGACCCCTGGGCCGCCCGCATTGGTGAGAATCGTTAGATGGGGGCCTTTGGGACGCGCTTGCTTGTCCAAGACCTCTGCCATGTCAAACAAATCTTCAATGGTTTCCACCCGCAGCACCCCACAGCGTTCTAGGGCTGCATCCACCACTGCATCGGATCCCATCAATGCCCCTGTATGGGAAGCGGCGGCCTGGGCAGCAGCAGCCGTGCGTCCGGCTTTGATGACAATGATGGGCTTGATATAGGCCACTTCCCGCGCCGCTGAGAGGAAGGATCGCGCGTTCCCCAAAGATTCCATATAGATGACAATGCAGCGGGTTTGCGGATCATCGCCTAGGTAATAGATGAGGTCACCCCAGCCCACATCTAGCATCGTGCCAATGGAGACGAAGGCACTAAAGCCGACATTCTCCTGCAAACTCCAGTCCAAAATTGAGGTACACAGGGCGCCACTTTGACTGAGAAAGCCAACATGTCCCGATCGCGCCATTGTGGCGGCAAAGGTGGCATTCAAACCCGTGGGCGGACACATCACCCCTAGACAATTGGGGCCAATAATGCGCAGCCGCGCCTGACGGGCAATGGTTAAAATCTCTTCTTCAAGAGCCAGTCCCGCTGCCCCTACTTCGCGAAACCCGGCTGAAACAATAATGGCTCCTTTGACGCCTGCTGCGGCACACTCGGCAACCACCGCTGGCACTGTAGCCGCAGGGGTGGCAATGACTGCGAGATCAACCGCTTCTGGGATAGCCGTCACACTGGCATAGGCCTTGATGCCCAACACAGAACTGCGGCGTGGGTTAACGGGAAAGACGGTGCCGCCGAAGGGGCTTTGAATCAAATTCCACAGCAGGGTGCGGCCAACACTACCTTCTTTTTCGCTGGCACCGATGACCGCAACGCGTTTGGGGGCAAAGAGGGGACGCAGGGGCTGGTGACCGGCGCGCCAAATGTCGTAGGCCGTGGTTCGGGTCATGTTGTTACTCGCGTTACAGAAGATGGGAACTGAGCCACCTCTACTTTAGCGAGGGCGATCGCGCCAAGTGACCCTTCATTACGCGGTGTGGAGTTCCCAGTCACAGCCGTTCTCCCCCGTGCGCCAGAGCCGCAGCTCAAAGCGACTGTCGCCAAGGCGTAGATTCCGAATGTGGAGTTCCTCGATACTGGCGGGCAACAGGGGCTGGTGGAGCAAGAATTTGCCTTGGGGAGCATCCACAAGTGGCCAAACCATGATCTGGATGAACTGGAAGAGGCTGGCGGTTGCCCAGGCTTGGGGGGAGCAGGCCACTGGGTACTGTACGGGCTGGGGATAGGTCTGGCGATCGAAGCCACAGAACAGTTCTGGGGGGCGCAAATCCGGCTGCCGACAGGTCATCTCAAAAAGGGTATCCACAAGAGTCAGGGCAAAGTCACTATCGCCAATTGCCCGCAGACCAAAGGCAATCAGGCTGGTATCGTGGGGCCACACTGACCCCAAGTGGTAGCCAATGGGATTGTAGGCTGGGGAGGTGCTGCTCAGGGTACGAATCCCCCAACCATTGAACAGATCCGGTAGCCGCAGCCGTTGCCCCACCCCTTGGGCTTTCTCGGGGTCACAAATCCCTGTCATCAGACATTGGCCAGCATTGGAGGTGAGGCTATCCACCGGCCGACCCTCACCGTCGAGGGCAAGGGCATAGAATCCGTCGGATTCCAGCCAAAAGTCGCGGTTAAAGCGCGCTTTGAGGTCGGTGGCCTGCCGCTGCCAGCGATCGCCCCACTCGCCATAGCCTAGGGCGTGAGCAATAACACTGAGGCGAGTTTTGGCGGCATAAACATAGCCTTGGACCTCACAGAGGGCAATGGGACCCTGGGCCAGTTCGCCGCGGCGGTTAACAATGCAGTTACCGGAGTCCTTCCAACCCTGGTTGTCAATCCCTTTGGCGGCTTGGCGATTATAGCTGAGGTAGCCCGTGGCGGCCATTTGTTGATCAATCCAAGCCATGGCAGCAAGGGCATGGGGCCAGAGCACCTCGATGGTGGCGCGATCGCCTGTCCACGCATAGTAGTCGCTGTAGAGCATGAGCCACAGCGGTGTGGCATCCACTGTGCCGTAGTAGGGGGTATGGGGGATTTCGCGGTTGCGTGCCATTTCGCCAAAGCGCAGCTCGTGGAGAATTTTTCCCGGTTGCTCATCGCGCTCAGGACAGATTTCCCGGCCTTGGTAGTGGGCAAGGGTGCGCAGGGTATCGCGGGCGATCGCCGGATTGAGGATCAGCGTTTGCATTGCTGAAATAATTGAGTCGCGACCAAAGAGCGTCGCAAACCAAGGAATACCCGCAGTCAAAACCTTGCCATGGCCAAAGGACTGCAACAGCATATAGAGATCCGCCATCCCCCGCCGCAGGATGCGGTTCCACTGCGGATTCGAGGTGACGATTTCTGTACAGTCTGACCACCACTGTTGCCGTTCCTGTTGAGCCGCTTGATCCGCAGCCGCTAGGGAGGAAGGAACTGCCACCTGTGCCGTGGGGGCGCCATTGGTAAAGGGACGGACGCAATAGTGAATACTGTGGTAGCCTTGGGGTTCCAGCTTCAGGTGCCATGTGGCCGTGGTGTCCTCAAGACGGTCGGGGGGAGTGCCCAAGAACTGCACTTGGGTCTCCATCAGGGCACCATCCAGGCCTTGATAGGCAAAGCAGAGATCGGCGCGTCCCTTGGTGTGGCGTAATTCACAACTGACGGGTTGCAACGTCTGTCCCCGCTGTGGGCGACCACCACCGTATTGGCGAATTTCAAATAAATCCTGAAAGTCTGACCCAAAGGTCAGCTGAATATCCACCACTGCCGGCTGTACTTGGTGGTTGGTAATCAGAATCGTTTCAAAAAGGGCGCCGCGCACAACGAGGCAGCGTTCGATGGCCAGCGCTTCCGCTGGTACATTGGGCTGTTTGGGGTTGGTACACACTACCTTGAGGGCGTGGCTACCCGTACAATGAAAACTCAGAAGCACGGGGCGATCGCCCCCCACCCGCAACTCCGCTTGACTCAGGAAGCGCGTATCTTGGCAAAATAGCCCCGTAATCGCCGTTTGCTGTTCGTCATTGCAGATATTGCCCAACTCATCACAAATCAGCAAGACATCATCGTCCTTGAGGACGGGAACCGTTTTGGGGTGGGTTTGAATTTTGGTGGCAGGCAGGGGCGGGGCGACAATGGGAATGTAGTTGCGCCCGTACAGGGAAACAACATCAGTCTCCATGGGCGTGGTAGCGGTCTCTCTTGAGCAGGAACAATTTTGGCTTATTTTTGGCTTATTTGTTCGATCTTCCCGCAGTGCTCGGGCGATCGCAATAAGTAGATATACAGAAAGTCAAGCACTGGCCAAAAGTTCCGCCACGGCATCACCACAGCATCCGCAGGGGAGGATTGCCACCACGGTGTCCCCAAATCAATCCCCTGGGCCTTGGCAATCCTTTTGCCTCTGCCTGGCAGTCTTCTACTGTAAAGTAAGGGTCGGTACTGGCCGCCATCCCTAGGATTTTGGCCCTCAAGCAGCATCATCGCCCTCGGTGCCCAGGGAGCCGATATCACCCTTCAGCTAAGTGTTAATATAGCCAAGTGTTAATATAACTATCCTGGAGATCCCAGCGGCCATAATGAGCTTCCCAACCCTGCGGTAGATATTCCCGCGGCAGCGGCCCACTTCTGGGTCTGCAAGGTCGCACCACAGACAAGGGGAAAGTACCGGGTTTGCCCTGTTCCTACCGTGATGGTTGCTTGAACTGTGCCACAATTTGGCGATGCACTTGGAAATAGCCCGAGACACAGTGCCCTAGATGGGATTTCAGGAGTGTATGCGCCTTACCAAGGCTATGGAAAGGAATTGAAGGATAGAGGTGATGCTCCGTGTGGTAGGGCATATTCCACATGAAGAGACGAATCGGCCACAGAGTTAGGGTGGTGCGGGTATTCATCAAGCCATTAGCATCGTGGCTGCAATGGGTGTGCTCCGCCAGCAAAATAAATCGCAGAACTGGCTGACCCACCGCTAAGAGTCCGATCCAAGCCAAGACCAGCCAAGGATAACCCAAGGCAACTGCAAGAGCGATCGCCCCCCCATAGGTCAACAGTTGCAGTCGTGCCGAGCGAATCACCGCAGGACGCGCCTCAGGGGTGATGTAGGGATAGCCCTCCAAGCGACCCAGGAACAGATGCCAGAAGGTTTTTAGTTTGCCCCACCACCAAGGTAAGCCACTCAGTTCCCAGAGGTACTCTCGCCAGTTCGTGGGCTTGCCATCAGCCAGTTCTGGGTCTTTGCCGGGGATTTGCGTGTAGCGATGGTGCCATCTGTGATAGCGACGGTAAAAATCACTGTTGTAAAAACACAGCAGCCCCGCCAACCACGCCACCGCGTCATTCAACCATTGACTGGCAAAGGCTGTGCGGTGGGAGCACTCATGGAGCGTGGCAAACATCGTCGCCAAACTAGTGCCACAGAGGAAGAGAGCCGGCATTGCTAACCACCCGTGCTTCCCAAATTGCGTCAGCCCCACTGCACCACTCACAAGGAGAATGCCTAAATGGAGGGCTAACTGTCGCAGGCCAGCCCAATTGCTGCGTTGATTGAGGTCTTGTAGCTCGGCAACAGAGAGCAGGCTAGGGGAACTCCCCGATAGGGTCATAGATGCTCGCCTCAATTCTTTGAACTGAAGGTCAGGGAATACTGATTGGTTAGGGCGAGTAGTTTAGAATTAAAAAGCCTAGGATACTAGCATAACCGATTTGAGCGAGAGTCGTTGTATTTTTGGACACCGGTTTTAAGAACAGCAACATCCCTCAGCATTCTGTCAGCTGATCACCCGACTAACGGGACGAGGTTTGCAGTCTTACTGCGTGGTGATGAAAGCACCGTACTAGCCTTTGCGCCGTTGTAGATAGGTGGCCACACCCATGTAAGTCAGGCTGTGGAGCATCAGCATTCCCCAATTCAGCAGCAGATTACCCCAAGTGGGGGCATAGACAGGGGTCGGATCAAAGGGTTGGGGCGGTGGTTCAAAGAGACCAAAATCAAGAGGTGGCGGTACCATACTATTCACGTCAATCAAGGCACCATAGGCACCCATTGTCCAACGGCCAATCGTCAGCCAAGAGAGAGCCGTTGCAATGCCCGTGAGCTTGAAGAGGACGCCGGCAAAGATAATTTGCGGCAGGAGCAACGGCGGTAAAATCTTGCTGGCTTGATCGCTATTGTGGACAGCAGCCGAGATCAAAAGCCCCAAACAGAGACTCGCCACTAGTGTCAGGAAGGTGGTGATGCCAAACCCCAGTGGCCAAGGGAGGAGGGCACCCTTTGGCAGACCAAAGGCCAACAGTCCCACAAGGGTAATGAGTAGCGTTTGTGCCAAAGCCATGCCCTTGCCAAGGGTGAGTTTGGCGGCCATGTAGGCCCAGAGACTGAGATTGGCAAGGCGTTCGCGGCGGTAGATGGCCGCCTCTGTGATCAGGGCTTGCGCCCAGCCCGAGAGTCCCACCCAAAGACAGGCACAGGTAAAGACAAAGAGAATGCGCAGGGTTTGAGCCGCTTGCAGCAGGCTGGGGGGATCTTGGGGGACAAAGGGGGAGCGATCGCTGGCAAAGCGAGTAAGCAGCAGGGCAATAGGGACACTGATCAAATTTAAGACAAGGCTGAGGCGATCGCGCCACAGGAGTTGCCACTGCCGGTGGCACAATACCCGCCATTGGTAGAGGTGAGGCGGTGCCGGCTGCTGCGGTGGTGTTTCGGCATTGGGACGACTCTCTGCCCCCAGAACACTGGTACTCTCGTAGTGCGGCCCGATACTGAGGTGGCTGGCAAGGTAGCGTTGATAGTGGGCAGATTGGCGAAATTTTTGACTCCAGGCAGCACTATTTTCGGGAGTCAGGAGAGCATAAATTTCAGCCACAGAATTGAGAGGGCGATCGCCCGTTGGACTAAAGAATTGACGAGCCTCATCGGCTGGGCCAAAATAGCAAAGCCGCCCCCCAGGACCAAGAACAAGTAGGCGATCGCACAAATACACATGACTCGTGGCGTGGGTAACCAAAACAATTGTGCGTTCTTGATCGGCCAATTGCCGCAGCAACTGCATCAGCAAAAAGTCGAGCCCCGGATCTAGACCCGACGTGGGTTCATCAAGGAAAAAGAGCTTGGGATTGGCCAATAGCTCAACGGCAATACTCACCCGCTTGCGCTGACCGCCACTGAGGCTGGCCACCCGTTGATGTTCCGTACCCCTTAACTGCACCTGTTCAAGAACTCGCTCAACTGCTGCCCTGCGGTTTTGGGCATCGGTATCCGCGGGTAAGCGCAGTTGCGCCGCATAATTCAGGACTTCGGCCACGGTGAGGCGGGCATGGACAATATCATCTTGGGGAACATAACCAATTTGGTGGCGGTAGCTGGCAAGATGGCGATGCAAATTCAAACCATTGAGCAGCACCTGTCCTTCCTGAGGCGGATCGAGCCCCATCAACACTTTTAAGAGGGTGGATTTCCCCGTACCACTGCCACCGACAATCCCCACAAGTTGTCTCGGCTCCGCCACAAAGGCAACCTCTTGCAAGAGGGCGCGATCGCCCGCTGGAGTTTTTACCCGTCGTTCCAATCCCCAAGCATCAATGCGAAGATGACTGCCCTGGTCCCTAATTTCTAAGGTCTCATGGTGGTAGAGAAGGACAAAAGGCCCAATGCGAATCTGATCACCGTTGCGCAGTGTGTAGGGTCCCTTGAGGAGTTTGGCGTTGACGTAGGTGCCGTTGCTGCTGCCCAAATCCCTCAGAACGTAGAGACCCGCACTGGTGCGATCAATACTGGCGTGGTGCAGGGACACCGTGGGGGCATCCAGTTGCCAATGCCGATAGCTGTTGCTTGCTTGCCGCCCTAAAGTCAGCGGCCATTCCTTGAGGGTTTTCAGGACAAGGCGGCGCTGCTGTGGTAAGGGGGGTGGACTGGCGGTTGCCGAAAACTGGATCTGGACCAGCAATTGCACTTTGTTTTTCGGGTCTTGGCCAATTTCTAGCCGTAGGGTTTCCCCGAGAGCAAAGCCCTCTTCAATGCCGATGCGGCGTTGGTTGTAGAAGGTGCCATTGGTGCTGCGGCGTTGATGGCCATCTCCATCCCAGAGGTAGTAGGTTGCCCCCTGTTGCTTAAAAACGGCATGGCGGCTGGAAATCACTGACCACAGTGGATCATCGGGCACCACCAAATCCGCCCACTGGTGATCCCGTCCCAGGCGATGTTCTGGCTGTGTCAGGGAATAGGTCAGTGTTTTCCCCTGACTTTCGAGGGTGAGGATGACGGTGGGTAGATCAACAACCGTTTTTGGCGGGGGCGATCGCATAGGCCGTTTAGAAAGGGGACGCCTGTTTGATGGGTTGGCAAAACCGAGTCACAGTTTCAATCAAGACAGAAACAACCTCATGGACGGCTGGCGAACTAGTAGATCGCCTTATCGGCAGGAAATCGATCAATTCCCGCAGGCAGGGGCGTATGGGTGGTAAAGAGCTGGCTGGCCTGCACCATCTCCAAGGACCCACCATAGGTGGGATGGTCTTCGGTGAGCGGCTGACGAATCCGCTCTAGGGACAAAAAGGCCGAGTGCCCTTCATTCATGGGATAGACCGTTGGCCGCAACCCCAAGCCGTGCAGATCGGTATCACCGCCATAGCGGTCATCGGTGATCGGCTGATCGGAGGCACTGTTTTCTGGCAAATTTGTATCCAACAGAGAGAGGGGAACCCGACCCACTTGGACTTGCCAAATCCGTGCTTGCACCTTCCGATTGGGGTAATCGACGCTAATTCGATGCTCTTGACCTTCAGGGGTAGGGATGAGCTTGAGGGGCAGGGTATAAAAATCATTACTGGGATAGCACTCCTGCTGCCAGCGATCGCCACCGAGGTACTGCGGAAAATAGCCCTTTTGATAGAGCAATCCCACCCCCACCAAGGGGAGTCCTAGGTCACTGGCGGATTTAAGGTGATCCCCAGCCAAGACCCCCAAGCCCTCTGAAGAGATTGGCAGGCACTCCGTGGGGCCAAATTCAAGGGAAAAATAGGCAATACACTCCCCCGGGGGCGCATCGGGGCCCGTTTGCTGGTACCACGTCTGGACAGGCTGGGCATATTCTTGAAACTGGCTCATTCCCCGCTCCGTCTGTGCCAAAAAGCCGTTGTCGGCAGCTGCATCCCAGAGGCGATCTTGGCCAATGGGTCCCAAGGGGGTGAACGGGTTGGGGTTTGTTTCCTCCCGCAGTTCTGGATCGCGGCGGCGCAACAGGGCGATCGCCTCGGTGTGCCACGTCCAGTAGAGGTTGTAGGCCAGTTCCCGCAGGGGTTCCAAACGTTGCGGCAAGTGGGGACGAACGTTAAACGTGCGGATGGGCGTCATAGGGGCTGCCAATGTCGTCGTTTCTATCTTAATTTCCTATGCGTTTTGAGTATGATTTGCTGATTGTTGCCGCTAGTCCCTTGGCGCTAGATATTGCCTATCGGTGTGCCCCCTTGGGGCGGATTGGCTTGGTGATCCCACCCCCTGATGGACAGTGGCAATGGCAGTGGCAACGCTGGTGGTTATCCCAGTTTCCGCCCCGCACCCTAGATGCCCAGCATTGGCAGCACTTTCAAGCCCACCTCAGCCACGGACAGCGACGCTATGCCCCTGCGGTCTTGGAACTCGTGGGGGTAGATGTGATCACAGGGGTGGGGGAATTTGTTTGGCGGCCACGCTGTCATTTTCAGGTGGGGGGCGATCGCCTTTACGCGCGAGGCTATTTGCTCCTTGATGCACCAGCGGCAATGGATTTTCAGGATATGGATGCCCTCAGCAGAATTGAGCTGGCCTGTTGGCACTACTGG
This sequence comes from Thermosynechococcus vestitus BP-1, assembly GCF_000011345.1. Lineage (NCBI taxonomy): Bacteria > Bacillati > Cyanobacteriota > Cyanophyceae > Acaryochloridales > Thermosynechococcaceae > Thermosynechococcus > Thermosynechococcus vestitus. The sequence goes on along the minus strand of NC_004113.1, from coordinate 1,296,174 downwards.
TCTGGCAAAGCCCCTAATGCTGATGCACAAGGTCTGCCGGTGGTGACAACAGAAGATGCGTGGTTCAACGATCGTCTGCACGCTGCCCTAAAGGCTCTGGGTCTAGCTATTCCCGGGTCGGGAAAGCGCAAAGCCCCGGATTTCAGTCCTTTGCATCTACACCCCCTACAGCGGGATGCCCAGGGTTGGCTGCGGTTAAATCGCTACGGACGTACCAGTCACCCCCAAATCTATGCCTGTGGCGGTTGGCAGCGGGGATACCATTTGCCCTCCCTGACCTACTTTGAAGCTTTTGCGATCGCCCGCCAGATTTTGCAGCGCCGACCCATACCCCTCGATTACCGTTCCCAGCCCTGGTGGATTGCCTTACCAATTCCTATGGCGCGGGTGGGTTGGAATGGGCGGCAAGCGCAGCAGTCCCTTAGGGAACCCATTCAACTCTGGGAGATTCAGCAGTGGAGTCCCGAGGGGCAGAGCCTAGGACAAGTGGTCATCAATCGCCAAGGGCGGCTTCTAGGAGCAACATTGATCGGACGCGCGGCGATTGCCAGTAGTCGCATTTTCGGTCGGTGTTTAGATGAAAATGCCTTTGCGGCCATTACCTATGCCGGTTGGGAACTGGATTGCCAGCGCCAGCGATCGCCAAAGGCGCGACGGTTGCCTAAATCAGGTAGCGGATTGGATTCCCCCTTGCCCTGATGTTGCCAGAGAATCGTAAAGGCGCCCGCCCCTTCCCCTTGGTGGGGCCATAGCCGATAGCAGGGAAATGCTGCTAAATGGGATTGATAGGCCGCCAGGGCCGGCACGGGTTGAGGAAGCAAGTGGGGAAACTTTGCCATGAGCCAAGCAGCCACATCCTCGTTTTCATCTTGGCTAAAGGTGCAGGTGCTATAGAGCAGCCATCCCCCCGGACGCACAAGGGTGGTTGCCGCCGCTAGAATTCGTTTTTGTCGCCGTTGGTTGTGGCGAATGGTCAGAGGATGGAAGCAGCCCTCGGCTTTTTGTCCCTTGGCCAGCAGGGATTGACCGGAGCAGGGGGCATCGACAATGACGACATCGGCCGTGCCTTGGAATTCAGCAGCCAGCACTTCGCTATCCCAAGAGGTGACGCCTACGGGATGGACGCGACAGCGTTTGAGATTGCCAATGAGCTTCCCTACTCGCTTGCCAATCGTCTCATTGCAGATGAGGTAGCGAGGGTGGAGCGATCGCCACGCAAAGAGGCTCTTCCCGCCAGGTGCCGCACACACATCGATCACCAAGGACGGCTCCTGGGGCAGGGTGAGCAGGGGAACCGCCGCAAACACCGATGAGCTATCCAAGCAATAATAGGCACCGGCTGCATGGAGAGGGTGTTGACCCGTTGGACTACCGGCAACAAAGCGGCTCACCCAGGGGGGTTGCCACGGCAGCGGTGGTAAGGCCGCAAAAGGTAGGGCAGCAGCCGGCTCCCCACACCAAAGCACCGTGGCAGGATAAGCTGGGGGGGTCATTAGCGCCTGGAGGAATCGCTCCCGATTGTCCGCCGCCTCAAAAAGGCGATTCGCGCAGGCCAGGGCCAATCGAGAGGGTTGGACCACAGGGTTAGCCGTGGACGGCAATGGCAGTGTTAACCGCTTCGACAAGGGCACGCACACTGGCCACCATGGCCACTTCACTATTGAGTTGGTTGACGGCAGAACCAACCCCTACACCTGCAGCCCCAGCGGCGATCGCCAGCGGAATCGTCACCGTCGAAAGCCCCGAAGCACACAGCACCGGCACCGAAACGGCACGGGAAATTTCATAGGCTGCCGCCAATGTGGGAGCGGCTTTTTCAATGAGACCCAATGTGCCACCGTGGTGGGGCTGGCTACTCGTCCCCCCCTCCGTTTGAATGACGTCGGCACCGGCGGCCACTAAGGCTTCAGCGAGGGCAACTTGTTGATCCAAGGGCAGCGTATGGGGCACAGTCACCGACAGCATGATCTGGGGCAGCAACTCGCGGGTTTGGCGCGTCAAGGCCAGCACTTCCTCGCCGCTAAATACTCGCCCTTGGGCATAGAAGCTATCATAGTTGCCAATTTCCACCAGATCGGCACCAGCGGCCACTGCCCCTAGGAGTTGCAAGGGTTCCACCGCCGATACACAGACTGGCAGCGTCGTCAGTTCCTTGGCAAGGTGCACGAGTTGAGGATCGGCAGCAATATCCACAAAGGTGGCGCCCCCTTGATCGGCGGCCATCACCACCGCCCGCACGCGATCGCGATCAAAATTGTTGAGGCCACTGATAATCTTCAGAACAGAACGCTGCTTAAAGGCAGCGGTTAAGCGCGGATGCAACATAGACTTGAAACTTTCCGTAGTTGTGCATTTTTTTATCCTACAGCCCATCTCACAACAACTGTAGCTCTATTTGATAGACTCAAAGAGTCTCTGACTCTCCCTAGCTCCTATGACCGTTCCCGTTGCAGTGCTCACTGGCTACTTGGCGCCGGTAAAACCACACTCCTCAATCCCATGCTCAGCCACGAATACGGTCAGAAGGTTGCTGTGATTGTCAATGAGGTTGGCGAAGTGGGCATTGATCATCAAATTGATCCTCAATTGGTGGTCAATACCGATCCAGAAATTTTCGAGATGAATAGTGGCTGCATTTGCTGTACCGGGCGCAGTGACTTGATTCCCATGATTGGCAACCTGATGAACGGCAGCACCAGTTTGATCACCTGGTCATTGAAACGACGGGGCTGGCAGATCCTGCGCCCGTGATTCAAACCTTCTTCATGGATTTTACCGATATGATTTTGCTCAATAAAACGGACTTGGGGAGGGGAGCAGACCTCAGCCAGTTGCGCGATCGCATCCATGCCATGAACCCCTTGGCCAAGGGGTATGGTACTCAGGCGGCTGCCGTACCTATGGAGCGCATCCTGGATTTGGGCGCTTTGACCTTGAGCGTGCCCTCCAACTCGAGCCCGACTTCCTGGGGAGAATCACCATAACACGATAAAGCCGTTGGTTCTGTGGCCATTGTTGCTGCGGGCAAATTGGATGGTGCCAAGCTGCACAGGTGGCTGACCCAGTTGCTGCAAACCCAAGGCCCCGATATTTCCCTATGAAGGGGATGGTACATCTGGCGGAGCAGCCCCCGCCCTTTGTCTTTCAGGGGGTGTAGATGCTCTTTGAGGGTCGTGCCCTCGATCGCCCCCTTGACCACCAGCGCAATGAACTCATCTTCATTGGCCGCAACCTTGATGAGAGCCAACTGCGCCAAGCCTTTAGGGCATGTTTTGTTTAGAAGCTAAACGTCGTGCGGATCAAACCTTGTAGGATGGGACTATTGCCGCGCACGTTATTGGCCTCTGTAATCGCCATCAGGACAGGAGTCACCGCAATGTTATCGCTGATGGGAATGCGGAAAAAGAGTTCGTAGTTGGTTTGGGTGCCATCATTGATGCCCACAGCAGACCCGAGGGAATTGAGAAAAGGCTGACCCACTGCTGCTGCCAACAGAGACCCTTCCGCAAGCAAATCCCGATAGGCCACCCCCGCCATCCAGGTGTGCAGGATTGTTTGTTGGGGCAGGCCTGTGATCACTTGGAAAGCTCCTAGATCATTGAGGTTAAAGCCGGCGCGAAACTCCGCCCCAGAAATGCCATAGCGACCAAAGAGACCGAATTTGCCCAAGGTCAGCTCCGTGTTCAGGCCACCGGCATTTTGAACCAGGCGTTGAGTTCCGGAGTGGGTATACTGCAGCCGTACTGCAAAGTTATTTTGCTCATTGCTGCCGAAGGGGCGAGCGTATTCCAGTTCTAAACTGGCCTGAAAAGGATCGCCAAAGGCGCCACCGCCCAGAGCTGGGATCGGCTGATTCGCCTGGGCTGCAACGTAGAGTGCCCGCAGAGTAAAGGGACCTTGTTGCGGATTCCACACCAGTGTGACCCCAGCGCCGCCAGGGCCATGCACTGCTTGGGGCACAATTAGAGGGTTGTTAATAAAGAACCCAGAACTAAAATCCTGAAACGAGTCATTGGCATAGCTGTTGGTGTCAATTAGGTCACTGGGGTAAAACTGCGCGCCAAATCCTAGGGTTAAGTCCTTGAGAGGCTGAAAGCTGTAGTAGAGCCGGTACAGGTTAACGGCGATGGGCACATCCCCATAGTCCACAGCACCGGCATTAAAGATTCCTCCATTCACCAAACTACCGCCAATGGTGTCGAGGCCATTGTTGCCCATTTGTAGGGTGGTGATCAGTTGATCGCTGCCCCGAAAGCTGGTGTTGAGATTGATCTCAACGCGACTCAGTACTGTGGGATTAAAATTACCCCCTGGGAACGTCACAGGAGCACCGATATTAGGGTCGTAACTAGTGACTTGGCCCGTGTTGCCCCCTGCTTGAACGGCCATCACGGCATCCACCGAGAGCTGGGTGGTGGTCGAAAATTGGGTGGCTTCGAGGGCGGCAGTGCGGGCTTCAAGATTATCCACTCGTCCGCGCAGGGTGGCCAGTTCAGCGGCAAATTCCTCAGAAAGTCGTTGCAAGGTAGCTAAATCTTCCTTGGTGGCAAAGCGATCGCTCACCACATCGAGGCAAGCATTCAAAGCCGCCGCCATTTCAAACCGTGTCAGGGCACGATGACCCCGAAACGTGCCATCCGGATAGCCGGCAATGCAGCCATATTTTTCCACTAAGGAAGCAAGGGCTTGGTAGGCCCAATCGGTGGGGCGCACATCCGCAAGCTGCGAGACAGAGGTTACCTGTCCCAGACTGTCACTTGCCCGCACAGGATTCAGCGTCTGAGCAAAAACTGCTGAATTCAGGAGAAAAACGTTAATGCCAAGGGCTCCCACAATGACCGCTCTTAAAGATTGTTCCATAACTGCCCTCCTAGCCTCACACCAAAAGACTGCCTGGGGAATCCACCAAGGCTAGATAAGAATTGTAATGATTATCATTCTACTTTTTCAGGGGGGTCAACCAAAACCATGCTCACGTTAGATAGTGCCGTCACGAGTTTATGAGATACTGAGCGTGTGTCTGGACTGTATTATAGGACCGTGCCATGAGGACACCTGACTACCGTCGCCACGATATTTCCGACCGGGTTTGGGAGCGGTTGGAACCGCATCTACCTGGACGCCGAGGGAGCTGGGGGGGTGTGGCGAAAGACAACCGGCAGTTCATCAATGCGGTGTTCTGGATACTGCGCACCGGCGCCCCTTGGCGGGATTTACCCCCGGAGTACGGAGATTGGAAGAACGTGCATCGAAGGTTCTGCCGCTGGCGAGACAAAGGCGTGTGGGAAAAGGTCCTTGAGCAGTTGATCGACGAGCCCGATTACGAATGGTTGATCATCGATGCTACTCATGTCAAAGTCCACCCTCATGCCACAGGGGCCAAAGGCGGCAACCAAGACATGGGCCGTACAAAAGGGGGCTCAATACCAAGATACATCTGGCCGTGGATGCGCATGGTATGCCGCTGCGAATGGTTATCACAGCAGGTACCACTGCGGATTGTCGCCAAGCTGCAACCTTGATCGAAGGAATCGATGCAAAGTACCTGTTGGCGGACAAAGGCTACGACAGTGATGCCCTCATCGCCCAAGCCAAAGAGCATGGGATGCAGCCTGTCATCCCTTCGCGCAGACATCGCAGACAGCGACGTGAATGCGACAAGCAGTTGTATCGGCTTCGTCATCTGGTTGAGAATGCTTTTTTGCATCTCAAGCGTTGGCGAGGTATTGCCACGCGATACGCCAAAAATACGGCTTCTTTCCTTGCTGCTGTGCACATCCGTTGTATCGCCATTTGGGCATCAATCTCGTGACGACAGTATCTAGCATTGGGGTTGTCCCTTTGCCTATCTCCCCCCTCCGCATCATGGGTGTTCTTCCCCAGCAACGTTGGCTCTTGCCACCGATTGATCCTGAGTGTCATGACGCCTTAAGGCGGGCGCTGGGTTGCCACCCATCGCTAGCGGAAATTTATTTGCGGCGAGGTCTCACGACCCCTACAGCGGTACGGGCGTTTCTCGAACCGGAAACCCTAGAGCTACCGCCTCCCAACGCCGTCTTTCCTGACCTTGATTTAGCAGTGGAATTGCTGCAACGGGCGATCGCCCGCGGTGACAAGATGACCATTTGTGGCGATTACGATGCCGATGGCATGACGAGTACCGCCCTTCTGTTGCGTGCCCTGCGCCATCTGGGAGCAGACATTGACTATGAAATTCCCTCGCGCATGCACGAAGGCTATGGCATCAATGAGCGGATTGTCCAGGAGTGCTACGACCGGGGCGTCAAACTGATTCTCACCGTGGACAACGGCATTGCTGCCCTCCACCCTATTCTCAAGGCGCGGGAACTGGGACTGACGGTCATTGTGACGGATCACCACGATGTACCGCCGCAACTGCCCCCTGCCCATGCCATTCTCAATCCAAAACTCGTCCCCCCGACCTCTCCTTACCATACCCTGGCGGGGGTGGGGATGGCCTATATCCTTGCTGTGTCCCTGGCGCAGCGATTGGGAAACTGGCGGCCACTGGTGCGGCCTTTGCGGGAGCTGTGTACCCTTGGCACCATTGCCGATCTGGCTCCCTTGACGGGGGTGAATCGCCGCTGGGTCAAGCAGGGATTGCAAACCCTTCCCACCTCTTCTCTGGTGGGTGTCCAGGCACTGATGCAAGTGGCAGGCTGTTTACCTGAGCAGGACGCCTCCCTAAAACCCACGGCCGTTGGATTTCGTCTCGGACCGCGGATCAATGCCATTGGCCGGATTGGTGACCCGCAAGTGGTCATTGAATTGTTGACAACGGACGATCCAGACCGTGCTCAGGAGTTGGCAGCCCTCTGTGAAGCAACCAACCGTCGCCGTCAGGATCTCTGTGCTGCGATTGAAGCGGAGGCGATCGCCCACTTGGAAGAGACGGATTTTGATCCCCAACAGGAGTGGGTTTTGGTGATCGTCCAGCCCAATTGGCACCATGGGGTCATTGGCATTGTCGCCTCCCGTCTTGTGGAGCGCTACGGCGTCCCTGTGTTTATTGGCACCTATGAAAATGAGACGATAATTCGTGGCTCAATTCGCAGTATTCCAGAATTCCATGTTTTTGAGGCTCTTGAGGCAACCAAGGACTTGCTCTTGAAATATGGCGGTCATAAAGCGGCCGGGGGGTTTAGCCTACGGGCAGAGCATTTAGCGGCTTGGCGCGATCGCCTGCGGGCCTTTGCCCAAACCTGTCTCAAACCCGAGGATCTGCGTCCTCTGGTCACCCTTGATGCCGAAATCTCCTTTGAGCAACTGACCTGGGACTTTTACACTCAAGTGGAGCAATTGCAACCCTTTGGCAGTGAGAATCCCCAGCCTATGTTCTGTAGTCGCGGGGTCAAGATCCTCGAACAAACGCCCATGGGTCAGCAGGGGGAGCACCTGAAACTCACCCTAGAGCAGAATGGGCAGCAGATGACCGCTAAGGCTTGGCGCTGGGGACCATTTTTGCCGTTGCCAACCCGAGTAGATATTGCCTATCACCTCACAGCCCACACTTGGCATGGCGAAACCCAGCTGGAACTCGAACTTAAGGGAGTCAAACCCTCACTGGCGTGGTACGTTCCTGCTCCACCGAGTCACCCAATCCCCAGTTGGCAACCCCTACCGCCTTTGACAACCCTCCTGCCACAGTTGCGCGACCCTGTCTTGCTCTATGGCTATGGCCGCCCTGAGGTACCGCCCAACCTCACCACCGCAGCCATTCACTACGATCGCCCTCGCCATCGCTGTCCCACTCTCATCCTGTGGTCACTGCCACCCTCTTCTACCCATTTGCGTTGGCTATTGGCCATTGCCCAGCCAAAAACCGTCTATGTGGGATACCAACGACCGGCGATCGCCCCTCTGACCACCCTCATCCTCTCCATTCAGAATGAGCTCAAAGCCAAAGAAGAGACTCAAGTGAATCTTTTGGCCTTGAGTCAAGCCTATTGGATTGCCCCCTGTACACTGGTGGCGATCCTGCGCCATCTGGGCTATAGCTGTGAAGAATTTGCCCCCACCCTGAGCATTACCGAAGAACTGGCACGACTGCAACGCTGGTATCAACTGCAAGCCAAGGATTTGGCACGGTTAGCACAACTGTGGGGGACTGCCTAAGTCTTGAAAAAGAAATGGCCTACAAATTGCCGCGACGCACTGCCAACAGGAAAATAATCATCGGCCCTGCAATGCCAATCATGGCAATCATGGTCAGTTGGGCAATGACTTCAAAGTTGATATTGCTAAGAAACTCAATAATGCCATTGAAAATTCCCATAGGTTCTCCCAAGCAATCAGCGGTTATCAGTTCGTGATTTTATTTTAGAGCAGGGGGGCACTCGCAGCACTGGGCAACAGGCGCCTGCGGCTTCTGCTTTTATCCCTAAGCTACACTGTAGGAGCAGAATTTCCGAAGATGGGTCGGTGATGGGCGTGGAGAAACTAGCGGCCTTACGCAATCTCATTGCTGAACTGGATCGAGCCTTGATTGCCTACTCTGGTGGTATTGATAGTACCCTTGTGGCCAAAGTTGCTCAGGATGTCTTGGGCGATCGCGCTGTGGCGGTCACGGCGGTGTCCCCTTCCCTATTTCCAGCGGATCTAGAGGATGCGCGCATTCAAGCGGCGGCCATTGGCATTCGCCATGAACTGATTGAAACCCATGAACTGGAGAACCCCAACTACGCCACCAACCCCGTGAATCGCTGCTACTTTTGCAAAAGTGAACTCCACGATCGCCTGCGGGAACTGGCGCAGGCTTGGGGCTATGACTATGTTCTTGATGGCGTCAATGCCGATGATCTCCAAGACTATCGTCCGGGCATTGCGGCGGCCAAAGAACGCGGGGTGCGATCGCCCCTAGCCGAAGTCGGCATTAGCAAGCTAGAAGTGCGAGCAATTGCCAAATCCCTAGGGCTGCCCTGGTGGAATAAACCCGCCCAACCCTGTCTCAGTTCGCGCTTTCCCTACGGAGAAGAAATTACCCTTGCCAAGCTGCAACGGGTGGGCCATGCCGAATACTACCTGCGCAAGCAGGGCTGGGAACTCTGTCGTGTCCGCAGCCATGGCGATACTGCTCGCATTGAGGTGCCCCAAGAGCAGATTGCCGACTTTGTCACGATGACGGATCTTGAGAAACTGGTGAATCACTTTCAGTCCCTTGGCTTTACCTATGTCACCTTGGATCTGGAGGGCTTTCGCAGTGGCAAACTCAACGCGGGGATTGGGCGCGATCCCGAACGCGGTTGTAGGGACTGAGACTCTGGAGAATTTCGCGGCCATAGCTGCGCTCCGTAAGCCGCCGATCCAAAATGGCCACCAAGGTATCATCCTGACGCACAGGGGCAAGGGCACGATCTAGGACCGTCAAGCACTCGGGCAAGAGATACTGACGAAACCAGTCCTGTTTTTGTCGCTTATGCCATTCAATACGGGCACTCACCACTGCTTTTTCCGGGGAAGGGAAGGGCAACGTCGTCAAAACCAATAGAGCCGGGCAGGGTAACTGCGCCCCATGACGCAGCCAAAAGGTTTCCCCCGTTACTAAAATCGTGTTTGTCTCAAGGGTTGTCGTCTCCACCTGTACCCGTGAACCGTAGAGGGCCGCCAATTGGGTGGCCAACTGTTCCCGCAGGGGCACATCGCTGACAAGGATTACCGCCCGTTGATGGCCAATCGTGCCAAGGAGATCGTAGAGACGCCGCAGAACCGCCGGGGCAAATTCGGGGGTATTCGGTAGGGGTAAGTCTTCGGCGATCGCAAGGGTAATGGCTTCACTGTGGCGATCGCTGGCAAATTTAATCGTCGTTTGGGCCGGAATCCCTAGTTCCTGCTGCACATAGGCCAGAGGGGGGTCTGTATCGGGTCCGCTGCCAATGAGGACAAAGGGGGCTTGGCACCAAAGGTCCTGAAAATAGGGACGCAAATTCAGGGGGTGGCTATGGAGGGTAAAGTAGCCTGCCGTGGGATGGCGGCGTCCCCAGATGACTGTGTCATCGCGGTTGAGGTAGTGCCGCAATTGCGACCATTGGGGAGGCAGCGACTGCGGCCATTGATGGAGCAGCTCCAGGAGGGGTTGCTGTTCTGTGGGGGTGAGCAGATAGTCACCATAGGGATTCTGAGGCCGCTGAAAGAGGTGTTGCACCAATTGGGCATAAACTTGGCGAATGGCACCAATGGCACTGGGAATTGCTAATTTCAAGTGCTCCCAATCGCTGGTGGTAATTGTGCAGGTCATCTGCTGCTGGGCAATTGCGGGCAAGGCTTCAATGCCATCAATGATCGTGACCACGTTGGGGTAGGGGGTGGCTTGGCGACACCAGTCTTCGAGGTTCATCACAAGTACCCCCTCAAACACTGGCTGCGGGCAGTGGCTATGCTGAATTGGTTTGGTGACGGCAAGGAAGCTGAGCAGTTCAGGAATTTCTTGGTGCAGTAGTCGTGTCAGTCGCTCCTGGGGAACGACTAGCAGGGCAGGCTCAGGATACAACAGCAGCGGCAGCAGATAACTCAAGCCGTAGCGATGTTGCAACACCGCCCGCTGGCTCACCTGAAGTAAACACCCCCGCCGCAGCCGCAGGGCACGGGCCACTAACCGCGCCAAGGTGAGATGGTGAGGCCACCGGCGATCGCCACTGCTGCGTAAAAATGCCCGTAATTGGCGGTGAACCTCTGCCTCAATCACAATCTGCTCGCTTTGGGACAACAATCCCCTATTGTGGCATGTTAGCCCCGCTGCAGTGGTTGTTTGAGTCGCTCCTTGAGGGCGTTTCGGGCTTCCTCGCGATCGTCAAAGTGCACTTTTTCGGTACCGAGAATTTGGTAGTCCTCATGGCCCTTACCGGCAATAATCACACCATCGCCGGGGGCTGCGGTCAGAATGGCTTGGAGAATGGCTTGGCGGCGATCGCCCTCAACGATCATTGCTGTTTCCGGTGGGATACCGGCAAGGATGTCATCGAGAATGCGCTGTGGATTCTCCGTGCGGGGATTGTCCGAGGTGACCACTACCTGATCCGCCAAGCGGGCGGCAATGGCTCCCATTTGGGGACGTTTGCTGCGATCGCGATCGCCCCCACAGCCAAAGACACAGATCAGTTTGCCAGGAATAAAGGGACGCGCCGCCCTCAGCAGATTCTCAAGGCTATCGGGAGTGTGGGCATAGTCCACAACAACGGTAATGTCCTGTTCTGGGTCAAGGCGCACCTGTTCCATGCGCCCCGGCACCCCCGGAAAATCACGCAGGGCGTTGAGCATGGCCTCAAGGGGTAGCCCCACCGCTGCCCCCATAGCGATCGCTGCCAGCACATTGGCCACATTAAACTGTCCCACCAAGGGCGAGTCTAGGGTACCGCTACCGAGGGGGGTATGAACCGCACCCGTGACGCCATTGCTGCGATAGTTGAGATTCTCAGCCCGAAAATCCGCATCCTTGCTTAAGCCATAGGTCCAGTAGCGATCGCGGGGCAATTGTTGAGCCAGTCGCTGGCCAAAGGGATCATCCCCATTGAGAATTGCTCGCCCCTTCAGGTAGTCAGCGGTAAAGAGCTTGGCCTTAGCGGCAAAATAGTCCTCCAAATCGCGGTGATAGTCTAGATGATCTTGGGTCAAGTTGGTAAAAGCCGCCACCTCAAACTGACAGCCCCACACCCGATCCTGCGCTAAGGCATGGGAACTGACCTCCATCACCCCAAAGCGACAGCCTGCATCCACTGCGGCGGCCAATTGCTCCTGAAGGGTCACCGCAAAGGGTGTCGTATGGCTAGCCACCTCACAGTGTCCCGGCCACCGACTGTAGAGGGTCCCCAAGAGTGCTGTGGGATAGCCCACACGGTTGAGGAGATGTTCCACCAAATGGGTGGTGGTTGTTTTGCCGTTCGTACCCGTAACCCCTAGCAGGCTGAGATGTTGGCTGGGGTAATTATAAAAAGCCGCCGCCAGCCGGCCACAGGCACGCTCAATATCGGGCACCACAATTACACAGGCCTCTCCCTCACGGGGTTTAGCTTGGGGAGACACCACCGCGGCGATCGCCCCTGCCGCCAAGGCACTCGGCCAAAAATTGCCCCCCTCCACCCGTGTGCCGGGCATACCAATAAACAACGAGCCCGGCTCGCACTCCCAAGAATTCATCCTCAGGGACTTCACCTCTTGATTGAGGGCAGGATGCTCAAAACCCGGTGTAATTGCTGCCGCTGTCAGGAGTTCCCGCAGGTTCATGGCTGTGCATCTCCAGTGATAGGCTGTTTAGGGTATTGTGGCACTACGGCACTCGTCTGTAAAAGATACGAAAACCAATGACCCCGCTCCCCAGATGAGGAATCCTGGCAGAGGAGTTCAAGCCCCTAGAAAGACACGGGCCAGTTTGTGAAGTGTCTTGAGTTGTCCTGAAACCGCATGGACGCTGAGAGATTGGCGTAATTGCTCAACACAGCAGCTGACGGGAGTTACAGGCTGTCTCTCTGGCATCCTGTGACAATTTTTGTCCAAAGCTTGCCTTTTGTTAAAATTCCGATAATCTAGTTCATAAAAATCCGAATAACAACATGTCATCAAGGTGTGGGTGTTGGGTGATGAGTGAGTGGCAGAACGTAGAGTGGAACATTAATGATCAAGAATGGCAAGCGATCGCCAATTCTCGCCGCCAGATTGAAACCTCTTGGCAAAGGACAATTCAGCCAGTTGAGGTTCCCTCCAGAACCCCCTCAAACCCCTTAGAGAGGATCACTGTGTCAGCAGTTTCCCAGCGGCGTTCAATTCAACCGATTGGTATTCAACCTTGGCAAGCCGAATTCACCAAAGAACGCTTTGCTACCCGTTCCCGACCTCCCCTGAAACAACCACAGGTGGAACTGCCCCAGTTTGCCAGCCGTCGTTAGGGTACCCCTGTTTATCTTAGTGTTTATCTTAGATGACGAGGTCTACAAAGCTATGTGTGGCATTGTTGGTTATATTGGCCCCCAGGGAGCAGCGCAAATCCTACTTCAGGGGCTGCAAAAACTGGAATATCGAGGGTATGATTCCGCTGGCATTGCCACACTCAATGAGGGCGAACTCCTCTGTGTGCGCGCCAAGGGCAAACTCCAGAACTTAGTGGAGAAGGTTGAACAGCTGGACATTGTTGCCCATGTTGGTATTGGCCACACCCGTTGGGCAACCCACGGTAAACCAGAGGAGTACAATGCCCACCCCCATCGCGACAGTCGCGATCGCCTAGCCGTGGTGCAAAATGGCATCATTGAAAACTATCGGGAACTGCGGGACCAACTACAGGCGCGGGGGCACATTTTCCGCTCGGAAACAGATACAGAAGTCATCCCCCACCTGATTGCTGAATTATTGCCTGAGACCCCCACCGCCAATGGCCTCCTAGAAGCGGTGCGCCAAGCCGTGCATCAATTGGAAGGCGCATTTGCGATCGCCGTTATCTGTGCAGACTATCCCGATGAATTGATCGTGGCACGGCAACAGGCCCCCCTGGTGATTGGTTTTGGCCAAGGGGAATTTTTCTGTGCCTCGGATACCCCAGCGATCATTCCCTATACCCGTGCTGTGTTGCCGTTGGAAAATGGTGAACTAGCTCGGCTGACGCCCACAGGGGTTGAGGTCTACGACTTTGAGGGACATCGCCTACGCAAAACCCCCCGTACCCTCAACTGGAACCCTGTTATGGTTGAAAAGCAGGGCTTTAAGCACTACATGCTCAAGGAAATCTATGAGCAACCGGGGGTGGTACGCGCCTGTTTGGAGAACTATTTACGAGCTGATTGGGAGGTGGCCAGTCCCTTTAGTCCTGTGCAATTAAATCTCCCTCCCAGTCTGCTGGATAATCTACAGCACATTCAAATTGTTGCCTGTGGAACCAGTTGGCACGCCGGCCTTGTAGGCAAATATCTGCTTGAGCAGGTGGCTCAGATTCCCACCAGTGTGCAATATGCCTCAGAGTTTCGCTATGCGCCGCCGCCCCTGCTACCCCATACCCTCACCATTGGTGTCACCCAGTCTGGGGAAACAGCAGACACCCTTGCAGCCCTAGAGATGGAGCTCAAACGTCGCCAAGGACTTGATGGTGCTCTCCAACCTCGTTTGCTAGGGATTACCAATCGACCCGAAAGTAGTCTTGGGCATCTGGTGCCCCACATTATTGATACCCGGGCCGGCATTGAAATTGGTGTAGCGGCCACAAAGACATTTGTTGCCCAGTTGATGGCCTTCTATCTGCTGACCCTCGAATTGTCATGGCAGCGGCAGTCTTGCGATCGCTCCCGGTTAGCGGAACTGGTGACTGGGTTGCGGCAATTGCCCGCCCAGATGGAGCAAATTTTAGAGAGCCAAGAGCGCTATATTGAAGCTCTCTCCCATGACTTCTGGGAAACCCAAGACTTTATCTTTTTGGGACGCGGGATCAATTTTCCCATTGCCCTTGAAGGCGCCCTTAAACTCAAAGAAATTAGCTATATCCATGCCGAGGGGTATCCTGCGGGCGAGATGAAACATGGCCCGATCGCTCTCCTGGATGCCAAAGTCCCAGTGGTCACGATCGCCATGCCCGGCAGTGTCTTTGAAAAAGTCCTCTCCAATGCCCAAGAAGCCCGAGCCCGTGATGCCCGCCTCATTGGTGTAACCCCCCTTGACGAGGCCGAAGCCCAGCACACCTTTGACAATCTCTTACCCGTGCCTGAGGTTGATGAGCTTCTCTCCCCGATCTTGACGGTGATCCCTCTGCAACTGTTGGCCTATCACATTGCTGCCCGCCGTGGTCTAGATGTTGATCAACCCCGCAACCTTGCTAAGTCAGTAACTGTTGAGTAACTTTTTCAGGAATTATTAATCATATCAGCTTCCCTAGGAGGGAAGGGAGGCTATAAAACTGAATTGCGGACACTCCTCAACAACGACGTTGACACAAATGCTAAGCTAAGTTCAGCAAATTGTCTTCTTCGTGGGTTGAGATGACGCAATCCGATGTGGGATAGGCTGCACACAGCAGCACAAAGCCAGCATCCAGCTCCTTAGGTTTCAAAAAGGAGTGATCTGACTGGTCCACAGTACCTTTGATGATGCGGCCAGCGCAGTTGACGCAGGCGCCAGCACGGCAGGAGTAGGGCAGAGGAATACCCTGGGCTTCAGCAGCATCGAGAATGTACTCGTCGGCATGAACACGAATAGTTTTATTTAGGCCTCTTTCTTCATTGACCAAAGTGACATTATAGACCTTGTTGTGATCTCGCTTTGTCATTTAGGTTCTCCTATAAAGTTGCTTGCTTTTGAAATGCTTTTATGTTTCTTTGCTTCACTCATGATTTTAGCTCAAGTGCAACTCCACCGGTAGTTGTAGAACGCATTCCATAATTGGTTTTATTTTAGCAAAGGGACTCAGGGGAGCGACTGTTATAGGGGATTGTTTATACTTTGAAACTATTTATCAAACCGATATAGGATCTGGGTTAAGCTAGTTGCGGGTGGGGGTGGCAGGTGGTGATCCCTGGGGTGGGTTGGCGGAGAAGCCCGCTCTCCAGACGGCCCCTGCGATAATGGCAACAACCACAAGGGCGATCGCCCCTAAAGCCACGAGGTTGGTTTTTGAGCCCTGGCTTTCTTTTTCATGGAGAGTTTCTTTGTTGTTCCCCTTTGGCTCGCTGTCGCTCTCACTAGACAACGTATCTTTTGCTGGTTCAAGTTCAGGGTGTAACTGAGTGGCTCCGGCTGCCACTAATTCACGGTTGGGGGTTCGCCGCAGTTCGCCACTGAGCTCCATGCCCACCAGGGTTTCCTTGGCACCCCGCAGATCGGATTTAATGCTTTGGAAAGCAATGGATTGCAGATATTGGCTAAACTCCGTATCCGCCATGGAGAGCAGGAGATAGGAGGCCTTGGCTTTACGGCCAAAGAGAATGACATCGCCATGTTGCAATTCATGGCTGCTAATGCGCTTGCCATTGACAAAAGTGCCGTTGGTACTGGGTTTACCATTGGCATTGCCATCCACCAAGCGATAGCGATAGCTGGTGGTGCCGGGGACAGGTACCCGCAGGAGAATAGCGTGCTGGCGGGAAACCGTTTCAAAATCAATAACAATGGCATTACTCTCATCCCGCCCAAGGGAGTAGGCCGCTGCCTCAAGGGCGATCGCCCGCCGTCCACCGACCGTATTCAAAATCAAGACATGACGTTCCTGTTGCCCGCCGCTCATTTTATCTTTCCCCTGTGTCTCAATAGCCCTCAAGAAATCATCCCCTCTGCAAATCTCAATATTTTCCGCCTTCAGCTTCAGTTAGGGCAGAAACACCCTTACAAAACGTGACACTTCTACAGGTGGTCTAGATTGTGTGCTTACTTCTACCTTTGCCGGTTTCGCCTGGGGTTGCTGTGACATTGATCACATTTAAGAGGGTTTTTAGCTAAATTTCCCATGGGGCAGTCAATATCAGCAGTGGGGCATCCCCCCTCAAAGCTGAGGAAACGCCTGATGAGGAGTCAATGAGAAGGCCGGACTCTAATGTATCAAATGTATCAATGGAAATGTATCAATGGATTAGCCTGTCAGCATAAGCGTGGTCGGGGGTATATCACCGAATAGCCCACTGCACATAGGGTAGTCGCGCTGCTACTTCGTGAATTTTGTCACGATGGGCCAACAGCTGACCACAGGCATCCCATTGACCAGAAATGAGCATTTGCCGGCTACTTTCCGCCATGGTTAGGGGAATCACTTGATCCCCCGCCCTCAGGGTCAGGGTCTGCAGGTCTAGGGTCAGTTCTGTACTGGGCTGGTTCTCTAAGAGCCTTTGCAGCGCCTGTACCTGTTCTGGGGCTGCTGTCAGACAGGGAACCCCCATCGCTAAGCAGTTCCCCGCAAAAATTTCAGCAAAGCTTTCGCCAACAATTGCTTGAATGCCCCAACGGGCGATCGCTTGGGGGGCGTGCTCACGACTTGAGCCACAACCAAAGTTGGCATTCACCACCAAAATCTTTGCCCCTTGGTATTGAGGCAGGTCAAAGGGGTGCTGCCCCGACTGGCGATCGTCAGCAAAAACGTGCTCTCCGAGGCCATCAAAGGTCACGCAGCGGAGAAACCGCGCTGGAATAATGCGATCAGTATCAATATCGTTGCCCCGCAGGGGCAGGCCGCGACCTGTAATGCGTTCAATCTTGCTCATAAGCCTATCTTACTGGATACCGCAGCCGGCAAGGGCAGTTTGAGCTGAATTGCTCTGAAGCAGGTTACTCAGGAGCAGGGTCGGCGGTTGAGGATGGGGCCAAGCAAAGGCATGGCGAAAAGCCGCTTCCTGACAGGCTTGCAATTCCTTGAAGTTCAGGATGTCATAGGTCAGCAAGTTTTCGTACTCAAAGGGCAGCCGCACATTATGCAGACCGGCATTATCGGTACAAATGGCCACATCCACCCCTGCCTCAAAGCAGCGTTCAAAAATCAGCCGCAACTGTTCGTAGCTCTCAAGGGTACCCGTTTGAAAATAGGTGGTGGGGCACACTTCAAGGCATTGACCCGCTGCAGCGACGTCTTTGAGCAGCTCTGGGTAGCGCAGCGGAATTTGAATGCCATGGCCAATGCGTTGCAGGTAGGGCAGCAATTCGGGATAGCAGCCATTCACTGTTTCGTAGAGGTGACCCGTGGTTTTCAGGCCGCGATCGCGGGCATAGGCATAGAGGTCAATAAATTCCCTCAGGCGATCGCCATAGACACTATCGCCCCCAGCCAAGTCAATGCCACAGACAAACTCAGGAAAACTTGCCGCCAGATCAACGATGGCACGGTTGACAGTGTAGGGTAGCCGTGTGTGCATGCAGAGAATTTGGCTCGTGACAATCGGGTACTCGGGCACTTGGCAAGCTAGACCCACGGTTTTGACAATGTCTGCCATCTGCTCAATGCGATCGCTCTGGGATCGCTGCGGATCCGTGCGCAGGTAGGGGGTATAGCGCAACTCCAAGTAGGCCAAATTTTCAAAAATATAGGCGCCGCGAATCAAACGGAAAATGAAATAGGGTAAGGTTTGCGGCGTTTGCACACTCTCCACTAGGGTGTGGAGTTCGAGGTATTCTTCAAGGGATTGGCGGGGGCGAGTATAAAAGGCTTCAAATTCCTCATAGTCGGGAAAGCGCTCCGCTAGGGAGCGATCGTTCCGCTGAAAATACCGCCAAAGGATCCGCGGTACCACTGACCCACCCAAATGTCGATGTAGTTCTGCGTACAGTGCCATACGTGCTCCTTGAACTGGCCAAAACGCAACCCATATCTCAGCTGGCCAGAGGGGTCAATGCCCACACCTCAGCCATCAAAAACAGAAGAAAAACGGCGATGAACCAAAAAAAAGGATTAAATTGTTCTAATGTTAACAAATTTTACAAAGGTGGCGCGGGGACCGATAGGCACAAACGTTAGGATCATCTCGATCTCCAATGGGTTGGGTATCGCGAATGTGGCCTTTTCAGCAGCGAGGACGGCTTCCCCATTCTCTCTCTAGTGGCAATGTGGTCACGATTGCTTTGGAACTGTACCGTCATCAGGGCAACCGCTATTTTCTTTTGAGCCTTTTTGCCCATGGGTGGTTTTTGCTGCTCACCATTGCGGCCATGTTGATTGTCGCTGTGGCCCTGATTGTTGGCGGGATTCTCGCTGGAGGAGTCAATAATGTTGCCCTGTTTTTCTTGCTTGCAGGGATTGGTATCCTTGTCGCTTTGCCTTTTTATCTCTTTGGTTGGACACGGCTGATGGCCAGTGGTGCCCTGCTTTCTCGCCGTATCTATGCTGCTCTCACTGCCCTTGAGGAATCGGAATCGGAAGCCCGCCGCTGCATTTTTCCCAAGATGTGGAATTATCTGCTGGCCACTCTGATGGTCAGCTTTATTTTGCTTTTCGTTTATGGGGTCTTGGGGGCGATCGGCTACCTACTTTATTTGCTGGGAGCACCTTTAGTGCAATTGCTGGAGCAGAATATCCAAACTGAACCCGCAAGAGGTCTCTTCTTTTTAAGTTTTCTCCTCGGCATCCTGTTGCTCGTGCTCCTTGCGCTGTTGGTGATTAGCTACGTTATGGCGCGGCTTTCCCTCGTTGATGTGGTCTTGGCTCTTGAACCGGCCTGTACGCCCCTCAAATCCATTCGGCGCAGTTGGCAACTGACGCAGGGACAGGTATGGCATACTCTAACGGTGTTTTTTGTTGCTTCCCTCGCAACCATTCCCGCCAATCTCCTGGGCAGTGTGATCAATAGTGTGGTGATTATTCCCGTTGCTGGCCTCTTCGTAGGGGTTTTGCTCCTGCCCCTGTGGCAAGGGATCAAGGCAGTTCTCTACTGGGATCTGCGGGTACGCAATGAAGGAGCAGCGTTTCAAGTGCGGCCCGAAGTGGTCAACCCCTTGCGTTGGTTGCGGCGGGTTACATTACGCACACCCGAAAGTATTGAATTGGACTTTGCCCTCGGGGGAATCGGCAGCCGTGTTCTCGCTTGGCTCATTGATCAGGTGATTCTCTACACTGCCCTTGTCCTCTTTTCCCTGGCAGCAGGGTATATCTATTTTTATGGGCTTTACCCGTGGCTGATTGAGGTGCTACCCGCCAGTGGTCAGAGTATTCAAGCTTGGAGTTTGGGCATTTACCTATTGGTGATCTTTGCTCTCTACAACGGCTATTACATTTTCTTTGAAACCTATTGGCAGGGACAAACCCCCGGCAAGCGATACGCAGAAATTCGCGTTGTTCAGGATAATGGCCGCCCCATTGGTTTGCGGGAGGCAACGCTGCGCAGTTTGCTGCAATCCATTGATTTTGCTTTTTTGGGTATAGGGGCATTCCTGGTGACGTTATCTCAATCAGAAAAACGCCTAGGAGATAGGGTAGCGGGTACCTTGGTGATTCAAGATGAACAGGCGACGCGGTTGGCACCCCCAGGGACAACCCTTCGGCAACCAGAGGCGGCTTGGGTGCAGGAGTTGCGATCGCTCGCTCATTGGGAACAGATGACCCCAGAACACTATCTTCTCGTCCGGAACTACCTCAACAGTCGCGATCGCCTGAGTCCTGTGGGTCGTTATCAAGCGGCTCAAGAGCTGCGCCAACAATTAGAACCCCTGTTGCTGCCCACCTGTCCCGCCCACTGGCCCTCCCTGAGCGCCGAAGACTTCCTAGAGGGTCTATACATTGCCTATCGTCAACGACATCAATCATCTCCCTAGTGTGAGAGTCTATGCGTTTGCTGCTGATCCTTGGTTGTAGTCTGACCCTTTTGGGGGCGTTTCCCCTGCTCATGGGGCAGGCAAGTGAACCGACAATTGAGGCAGTTGCCCCTGGGTCCCAACGCTATCAACTGCTGGGGCTATCCTTTGAAACACCCCTTCCATTTTCGCCACCCACCGCTTTTGGTGAGAATGGCGTTACTGTGGTTTATCCCGCCAATGCTGTACCCGGGGAGCACGAGTTAATGGTGAGCCTCATTGGCCTACCCAAAATAGATGACGTACTGGGGGGTCTCTCGGATCAGGAGTTGCGCAATTGGCTACGCTTTACCCAACTGGGGGGCTCCCCCACCACCCCATCCGCACCCGTTGAGCGACGCATTTTGGGACGGCGCCTGCGCGGTGAAGTGCGCTATTTGCCAGTGCCACGACCGATTCACCAGGAGGTGTACTTCATACAGCTACAGGGGGGACGGCGGCTGGCGCTTCTTTTGGAGGCCGAGGATCAAGTGCCCCTGCCGGTAATGGAGGAGGTGTTTAACCATGTAACAGCCTCGTTGCAGGAATTGCCCCCGCGATCGCCCGCATGGAAACGCAGCTTTCAGTGGCGGAACAATCGTTAGAGAGTGTTGCAGCCCCTAACCCTAGAAGAACGCCAAGGGATTGTGTCTCTTTGCCTGTGTTATTGAACTTGCATCTTCAACGAATGACGCTCTGCCTCTATAGAGGGTTACGGTGAACGATTGAAGTTCTCAATTTTTGGCTGTCGTCTTACACCTCGGGAGCGGCAAAAGCTACACTGGCAGCTCGAAAAAGTCCTAACTGAGGAAGATGATCTCCTCATCATAGGACTGTGCAACCAATGCATAGAGCGTGTCCGTGTTTGCAACCGTTCAGGAGCATGGCCAGTGTCGCAGCAGAATTATAAAGAAACCTATCGCTACCCACCGCCATCCACAGTTTATGGACTTCTCCTATCCCTTGTAGGGGAAGTTAAGATGGACAAACATCGGGGAGTAAAGTTAGCCCTTGGCATCATAGTTCAGCAAAGAGCACTTGAAAACTGCTTCGACTAGCAAGTTCTCAAAACCCAATTCCTACGAACGGCTCACAGATTTGAAAGCAGTTGTTCGGATTGATTCCAGTGAGGCACTGGGGAGAGTGAAGCTTGCTGACCGGGTGGCGATCGCCCTTTCCACCCCCGCTCAAATCACTCGCTTGGGGGGCTCAGTCTAGGAGAATCCTGGGCACTGGTGAATGGCATACGCCTCTATCGTGACAGCGACGGCTCGATCCGCCGGCTCATTAAGGACAATCGCGGTCTGATTAGCCTCCCCATCTGGATTGATCGCCAAAGTAGCCAAGGAACATTTGAACGCTTTCGTTTAGTTGATGAATTTGAAGCAGCATGCTGGGTAACGATTCCTTAGCGGAGGGTCTCAGTGTGCCGTTGCTTGCGGATTCTTACCCTAGTTGCGCCAAGGGCAGTTTGTTGACAACCCAATGCCGCTGGATGGCTAGGGGAACTGATTGAAGGCATGAATACGCCACCAGCGGGTATTTTCTGCTTCGAAGCGTCCATCTAAATCCACCCGTACTGAGAAGTCGAACCAAGCAGCGGGGGGAATCTCCATCCCCCAGAGGCGATCGCTCCCCAGCACAACACTAATAAGGCACTGCAAAAAACCGCCATGACTAATACACCAAACGCAGTCCTCATCACTGTGACGTCGGAGTTGTTTCCAAGCCTGTTTTGCCCGCTGCCAAGCCATGGCCATTGACTCGGCTTCGGGGACTGGAATCAGGTAATCGCTCTCTTCCAGTTCTTCACAGAGGTCAGGATGTTGTGACTGGGCCTGTGCCCATGTCAGTCCTGTAAAAATTCCCTGATCAATTTCAATCAACTCCGCTAGCTCTTGAATTTTTAAGTCGGGACAGGGATTCATCAGCGTAGCCGTATCGTGGCAGCGTTGCAGCGGACTGGTGTAAATGGCATTCGGCCGGGGGAGTTTTTCCCGCAGGGCAAGGGCTTGCTGCCGTCCCCGTTCTGTGAGGGGCACATCTTGCCGTCCAAGCATAACGCCCGAATCATTGCCAACAGCTTCTCCATGACGAATCAAAATTAAACGCATTGTGTTGCTTTCCCCCAGGGCGGCAATTGGCAAGTGTAACCCTTGATGGCTAAAATTATTGTACTGTGCGGCTGCACTCTATCCTCAGCCTCAAATTTATTCATATTTCTTGACTGCGTACCTGTGCCTGTAACACTCTCTGCTCCCCCTATCCGTCCTGCTTGGCATGGCTTAATTCACGCCTACGGTGACTTTTTGCCCGTGAGCGATCGCACCCCAGTGGTCACCCTCTATGAGGGGAATA
The DNA here is from genome assembly GCF_000011345.1 of Thermosynechococcus vestitus BP-1. Classification (NCBI taxonomy): domain Bacteria; kingdom Bacillati; phylum Cyanobacteriota; class Cyanophyceae; order Acaryochloridales; family Thermosynechococcaceae; genus Thermosynechococcus; species Thermosynechococcus vestitus. The sequence continues at coordinate 1,273,587 of NC_004113.1, read as the reverse complement.
CGCCATTGATTCCGGTGCCTCAAATTGCAGCGCGGATTGGCCGCAACGTCTCAGTTTATGTCAAGTACGACGGCCTCAACCCCACAGGGAGCTTCAAGGATCGGGGCATGACCATGGCTATTTCCAAGGCCAAGGAAGCAGGTGCTGAGGCGGTGATTTGTGCCAGCACAGGGAATACCTCAGCCGCTGCGGCGGCCTATGCCCGACGAGCTGGACTACGCGCCTATGTCCTAGTGCCAGAGGGCTATGTTGCCCAAGGGAAACTCGCCCAAGCGCTTCTGTATGGCGCTGAAGTTATTGCCATTGAGGGCAACTTTGATAAAGCCTTGGAAATTGTCCGCCTCATGGCGGAAACCTACCCCGTGACCCTAGTTAATTCCGTCAATCCCTATCGGCTGGAGGGACAGAAAACAGCGGCTTTTGAGGTGGTGGATAGCTTGGGCAATGCCCCCGACTGGCTCTGCATTCCTATGGGCAATGCCGGTAACATTACGGCCTACTGGATGGGCTTTTGCCAGTATCGTGAGCAAAACCGTTGCGATCGCCTGCCGCGGATGATGGGCTTTCAAGCGGCGGGGTCCGCTCCCCTAGTCAAGGGTGAGATTGTGACGCATCCCGAAACCATTGCGACGGCGATTCGTATTGGCAATCCTGCCAACTGGCAGCGGGCGATCGCGGTCAAGGAAGCCAGCCAAGGGGCTTTTAATGCCGTTACAGATGAGGAAATCCTGAAGGCCTATTGTCTGCTGGCCTCCGAGGAAGGGATTTTCTGTGAACCGGCGAGTGCCGCTTCTGTGGCTGGCCTCTTGAAGTTGGCCGATCAGGTGCCCAGTGGTGCTACGGTCGTTTGTGTGCTCACGGGCAATGGCCTCAAGGATCCAGAAACCGCGCTCAAGCAGGAGAGCGATCGCTTCCACCGCCACATTGAACCCACAGAACAAACCGTGGCCAAGGTGATGGGCTTTTAGAAGCCTAGCTCTGCTCGCATCAGGTGGCGACTAGCTTTCAGCAATTGAACTGCAGCCCGATTGGTGGCTAAGTAGCGAATATCGGCGGTAGCAGGAGTCGTTGAGCTAGCAGGCTGAGCCAGCTGTTGAGCTTGGTTGAATAGACTGCGTGCAGTGGCGTTGTTACCTCGGAAATAAGCCATTTCTGCCTCAGTGCGTTTTAGCTCACGAATTACCTCAAAAGGAGCTTCATAGTAACTTCTGGAAAGCAGTGCTTGGCCTGTGCGCGCTTCACCAAGATTCCGAGCAGCTTCATAAACACGGGTCGCGGCCTTGGCAGTTTGTCGGGCTTGGAAGTAGTTGCCGCTTTGCTGGAGTTGCTGGGCCGAGGTCAGTAGGCGATCGCCCAAGGTCAAAAGGCTGGCATCTGCACTACTAACGGCTTTTGCTCGCATACCTTCGTACTGCGCTTTGGCTATATCTCGAAAAACTTTGCTTGCGTCCCGCTCAATTCCCTGAGGGAAAGGAGATCCAGGACGAGCCGTTGCTGCTGGGACGATGGAAAATGGTAAAATTGTTACCGCAACAGTAGTTGCTAAAAGGAATTGCCAGCGCAGGTTCATCCCATGACTGTTCATGTTATTCTCCGAGTACACTTGAGTTTGCCCAACTGAGCCTCAGGATAGGCAGCTGTGCTAGACTCTGTTTGAGTTTAGCGAATTTTAAGCGAAAATGACAAAAAAGTCAAATAAAAGTTAATCCCGGAGGGCAAAAGGAAATATGACAATAAATGCCGATCATCTTTTCAAGGACATAGACGATTGAGCCTAGAACCACTAATCTTTCTCAATCATATTCTTGAATGATACTGTGGTAAGTCGCATCGCAAGCTGGGGCAGGACCGTTGCTTGCAAAATAGGTTGGCCAAGCACAAGGTACGAGGCGCCCGCAGCAAAACCATTGAGGGCAACTTTGATAAGGCCTTGGAAATTGTCCGGCTCATGGCGGAAACCTACCCCGTGACCCTGGTCAATTCCGTCAATCCCTATCGGCTGGAAGGACAGAAAACAGCGGCCTTTGAGGTAGTGGATAGCTTGGGCAATGCCGGTAACATTACGGCCTACTGGATGGGCTTTTGCCAGTATCGTGAGCAAAACCGTTGCGATCGCCTGCCGCGGATGATGGGCTTTCAAGCGGCGGGGTCCGCCCCCCTAGTCAAGGGTGAGATTGTAACGCATCCTGAAACCATTGCGACGGCGATTCGTATTGGCAATCCTGCCAACTGGCAGCGGGCGATCGCGGTCAAGGAAGCCAGCCAAGGGGCTTTTAATGCCGTTACAGATGAGGAAATTCTGAAGGCCTATTGTCTGCTGGCTATTGAACCCACAGAACAAACCGTCGCCAAGGTCATGGGTTTTTAGGGAGCTTATTCCAATAGCTTGAGTTCTTGGCCTTTATTGAATAGCCGCAACACCAGTTTCTCGAGCTCTACCCACACAAAGACAAGCATGCTAAAGCCAATACACACAGCTAGCTCAGTTCCCGAGAGCAGGTAGGTGCCAAAAAACTGCCGCAGGGGTGGTGCATAGATCAACAGGAGTTGTAGAATCGTTGTCAAAATGACCGATGCCCAAACAAAGGGGTTGGAGGTGGGGTTCATTTCAATGGTCAGTCGTGTACTTGAACGAGCGGCGAGGGCGTGACCCATTTGGGCCAGGCAGAGGGTGGTAAAGACCATGGTTGTCCAACGTCTGGGATCCAGTCCCCCCTCTAAATGTTCACTGGCGTAGCTGTAGGCCCATACCATTAGGGAAATGCCAACGAGCGCCAAGATCAAACCGATGCGAATCATATAGGAACCCAAGCCCCGGCCAAAAATGCTCTCGTTCGGCTTAACGGGAGGGCGCTTCATGACATCGGGATCTCCCGGTTCAACGGCAAGGGCAAGGGCAGGCAGGCCATCGGTAACCAAGTTCATCCAGAGAATCTGTAAGGGCGTTAGAGGAACACCTCCTAGTCCCAGGAGGGGTGAGCAGGCGATTGTAATTACTTCACCAATGTTGGAGCCGAGAATGTATCTAATAAAGCGACGGATATTGCTGTAAATGACTCGCCCTTCCTCGGTAGCAGCCACAATGGTGGCAAAGTTATCATCCAAGAGCACCATGTCACTGGCTTCCTTGGTGACGTCAGTACCCGTAATCCCCATGGCTACCCCGATATCCGCTTGTTTAAGGGCAGGGGCATCATTGACACCATCGCCAGTCATGGCCACAATCTCACCGTGACGTTGCAGCGATTTGACAATTCGCAGTTTATGTTCTGGGGAGACCCGGGCATAGACGCTGACGGTGGGAGTGACAGCATCCAATTCCTCGCTACTCATTTTTTCAATGGTCCGACCGGTGAGGGTAGGATCGCCCCACTCACAGATGCCAATTTGACTGGCGATCGCCTGGGCAGTCAGTTGATGATCGCCCGTAATCATAATCGGGCGAATGCCGGCAGTGCGACAGGTGGCGACGGCCTCCAGCACCTCCGGGCGAGGAGGATCAAGAATGCCCACCAGCCCCAACCAAGTTAACCCCTGCTCACTGGTCTCGACGCTCTCTGGCGGCGGTAACTCTGACCAGTAGCGATGGGCGATCCCCAAGACCCGTAGACCCTGAGCGGCAAAGCGATCGTTTTCAGCGAGAATCTCTTGGCGCTCCGCCAGTGTTAGGGGTTGAATGTCCTGTCCCACCTGCCGCCATTGGCAGCGTTCTAGGATCAATTCGGGCGACCCTTTGGTGATCATCCAGTAGGGTTCCTTGGCGGGAAGATCAGGAACAGACTCACGGCGATAGAACGTACTCATGCGCTTGCGATTGGCATCAAAGGGAAACTCGGCAACCCGCTCCGCTGTTTCCCGTAGCACTTTCAGATCAATGCCCCCCTTAGCGGCCAAGGGGAGCAGGGAGCCTTCTGTGGGGTCACCGAGGATCACCCATTCGGCTGCGTGTTGTTTAAGCAGGGCATCATTACACAGTGCCCCGGCGAGCAGCAGTAGGTGCCGTTCGTACAGGGCTAAGGGGTCATCGGTATTGGCGTCGTAAAAGTCCCCCTTAGGTTCATAGCCATTGCCACTCACCTTGGCGCGATAGGACGTTGTGGCGATCGCCTGCACGACCATTTTGTTTTGGGTGAGGGTACCGGTTTTGTCGGAGCAAATGACTGTCACACTTCCCAACGTCTCCACTGCCGGCAGCCGACGAATCAGGGCATGGCGTTTCACCATCCGTTGCGTTCCCAAGGCAAGGGTGACGGTAATCACAGCAGGCAAGCCTTCGGGTACCACTGCCACTGCCATACTCAGGGAAACTTCAATGAGATGCCGCAGCAGTGAAGGATCGTACAGCCCCCCCGCAATCACAACAATGCTCACCAGCACCAAGGAAAACCCCACTAAGCGATTTCCCAGCTCGGTCATCCGTTTTTGCAGTGGTGTGGGTTCCTGCTCGACCCCTTGGAGGGCAGCAGCAATTTTCCCCAGTTCGGTATCCATGCCGATCGCGGTGACGACGGCGACCCCTCGCCCTTGGCTAACCTCTGTGCCTGCAAACACTAGATTGGCGCGATCGCCCACTTCAGTATCAATGGGTAAAATTTTCGCAGCATCTTTACTGACAGCTTCTGCTTCACCTGTAAGGGCAGCCTCGCGGATTTGCAGGTTGACGGTTTCTAGAAGGCGACCATCGGCAGCCACTTTTACCCCAGTTTCCAAAAAGAAAATATCCCCGACAACCAGTTCAGGGGAGTCAATGTCCATGACTTTGCCTTCGCGCAGGACACGCACCTTGGGTGCCGCCATATTTTTCAGGGCTGCTAGAGCTTCCTCAGCACGGGCTTCTTGGACGTACCCCAAAATGGCATTGAGAATCACCACCACCAGGATTGCGGTTGCATCCTTGGGCAAGGGAATCCTGTTTTCTTGGAGGGATTCGAGAATCTCCAATGTGCCAGAGATGAACGCCACCACCAGCAGCATGATCAGCATCACATTGCGAAACTGATCCGTGAAGATCTGCCAGCGGGGGCGGCGGCCATTGTCAACAAGTTCATTGCGGCCATATTGGGTCTGTCGCCGTTGCACTTCTGCAAAACTCAACCCCTGTTGGCGATCGCTCCCAAGGTGGCTAATGGCTTCATCGGCACTCAGAGCATGCCAAACGGAGTCACGATCAATGTTGGAGGAGGCGTTGGAGGAGGTCATGGTGGATGGGGAGATGATTATCCTTTCTTTATCTTCACCATACCAAACCGCTGCCAATAGTCCTCGTAGCGCGCCATCAGCGTTAGGGGTCGCTCAGACTGGGTCCAAAACCATTCCGTTGCCCAAGTGTCTTGATCGCGGGGCTAGAATATTGTAGGCGCCAAGGGGTCCAAGGTTTTCAGATCAAAGGGGCACATTTGCAATGAGCGGGAGCGGCTACAAGAACTGTAATTGCGGCAACCAAGGGTTAAACATGAAGCCACAGAGCCTAAGCGAGCAGGGGTGAACACAGTTTAGATGATCCAAACGAAAAGAGCCGTTAACTACGACTCTAGTTGCTGCCTAGGCTCACTTTAGCATGGCCAAACTGGCACTAAAGCGGTCTTCAGTTTTGCAAGATGCAAACAAGAGCAGTAATAAGTGAGTAATTATAAATTACTGCACATTGTTACCATTTAACTCAAGGTTTATGCAGCCCGCATCTTCCTTCCACTGCTCATCTTCAGATTCATATTCCGTTAAATGACTGAGTGGGTCAACAGCTGTTTGTCGGCCATTAATAAGCACTACACGCCGCCGTGACTTACCTTCTCGATTCTCTTCTGTGAATTCCTCCCCATTACGCGAACAAGTAGTACGGCCTGCTGCTTGCGTTACTATAGCGCTACCGTTTGTTTCTGATGCTGTTTCAGAAATAACTGCGCCGCTGCTAGGAGGCTGATTACCCCCACTGGGCAGATTAGAGGCATTAATACCAGACGAGGTTTATCCAGAGAATTTGCAAGGGTGTTAGGAGCACTCCCCCAGTCTCCACAAGGGTGAATAGGCAATTGTGATCACTTCGCCAATGTTGGAGCCAAGGATATATTTGATGAAGTGGCGAATGCTGCTATGTACCGCTCACCCCTTCTCGGTGGCAGCAATAATGGTGGTGAAGTTGTCAGCCAAAAGCACCCTATTACTGGCTGCTTTGGTACCATCGCTGCCCCATGCCAATATCTACTTGTTTAAGGGCAGCGGCATCGGAGTCTTCTAGGAGCCGGGTGGGATGACCTAGAGGGTAACTGCTGGCTCAAAGGGAATGCGCTGGGCGTGTCCCCAAAAGGCCTCCAGGTTGTAGTATTGGCGCTCCTTGGGCAACTGCACATGGACAATGACATCGCCGTAGTCCATCAGCACCCATGAACATTCTGCTTGGCCTTCAATATGTTGGGGTTGGCGTTGGCAATGTTCAAGAGCCGCTTCCTCAATCCCTTGGTAAATGGCGCGCACTTGGGTTTTGGAAAGACCGGTAATGATGACAAAGTAGTCACTGAGGTAGGATACGCCACTCACATCCAAAAGGCAGATATCCACTCCCTTGCGATCGTCGGCGGCATAGGCTGCGGTCCATGCTAGTTTAAGGCTAGGGTCAGTAATTGCGGCTACCCGTTGCATCTGTTGAATAGTCAGGCTGCTCTCTCCTAAACGCACTCCTTTATCCTTTGATTTTAGCCATTGGTTTCGGGAGGTGCAGGACAAATTTGTTACAAAACCTTACGAGGATTGCCCCTCACTGGCTGTGGTGCCCCCACAACGGACAATGGCACAGTGCGACTGCCATTCTCCTCGAGCAATTAGCTAATGATCAGGAGCAACTCCAACAGCGGCAGCCAACGGTGCTTGTCCTAGCTGAATCCGACCCCCTCTCTTTTCTCAGGGGGTTTCTAGCAGCACTCTCCACAGGCACGCCCCTGTTACTGGCCAATCCCCAATGGCAGTCCCAAGAGTGGCAGCAATTGGCAGCGATCTTGCCGCAGAATTTTATGGCTTGGGGAACGGTGCCCCCCCTAGACCCCCAAGGATCTGGAGAACGATTGCCCCAGGGCTGGATTCTGATTCCCACTGGCGGCACTCAGGGGCGGTTGCGTTGGGCGATTCACACCGTGGCCACCCTGCAGGCGGCGAGGATGGGGTTGCAAAGTCATTTACAGCAATTAACAATTCATTGTCTGAGTATTTTGCCTTTGTACCATGTCAGTGGCCTGATGCCTGTGCTGCGATCGCTATGGAGTGGGGGAGAACTCTATCTAGCGCGCCATCTACGGGACTTACGGCAAACCACACCACCTGCCAATCTTGATCTGTGGCTTTCTCTCGTGCCTCGGCAACTACAACAGGTGCTGACGGAACCGCTACCGTGGTTAGGGAAGTTAAGGGGGATTTTTATTGGCGGTGGCCCCACTTGGTCACAACTGCTAGAGGAGGCGGCAACGCAGCGATTGCCTTTATGTCTCACCTATGGAATGACAGAAACCGCAGGTATGATCTGTGCCCAGCGACAGGGGGAATTTTTGGCGGGCGATCGCTCCTGTGGTCAAGTCTTACCCCATGCCCAGATTGATTTGACCCCTACGGGTGAGATTCAGATTCAGGCGGCTTCCCTTGCCCTTGGCTATTACCCTGAGTTCTTTGACTCAGCCATCTTCCCAACCGACGATCGCGCTCAATGGCGAGGCGATCGCCTCTACATTTTGGGACGCAGCAGCCGCAAAATCATCAGTGGCGGCGAGAATATCTACCCCGAAGAGTTAGAGGCTTTACTCCTTGACAGTGGCCTCATCCAAGACATCTACATCTACGGCGCAGCCGACCCCCTTTGGGGCGAACAAGTCATTGCCCTTTATGTGGGAGACGCCTCCCCTGAGGAACTCAACACATGGCTCAAACAGCAATGCAGCGCCTACAAATGCCCCAAGCAATGGATTCGTGTGCCGCAAATTCCCCGCACACCCCAAGGGAAAGTATCCTTGGTAACCCTGGCCGATGGCTATGGTCAAAGGGAATGAGGGGGCATTGAGCGTTTGATGGCAAGCAATCTCGAGAAGTGAAAACACGCGTGGGACAGGTTCTGCAACGGGTCCTCTGAATTTACCTAGAAGGATCGAGTCTTGGTAACAGATAATACGCCTGGGGTCGATCTATGAGGATGGGCGAAGGAGTGCGGGGGCGATCGCAGGGTATCCACGTTTGACCTATGCCACCACAGAAGAGCGCAGTCACTTTCAAATTAGGGGTGCAGGTGATGCATTGATTGGCTAGATCTCAATGAAGATATTCTTGAGGGGTTGTTGCTCCACCAAAAAAGTCAACTGAAAACCCCCTCTTGCTGTGATGCTGGCTAGCACAGCACAGACAAAAATCAACGGGCAGGGATACCCCACAAATAGGCACAATCTCCTGCCCAAGAATCTTGATGCTAGCCAACCACAGAAGTCGTGCTGCGACGCCGGCGGATTCCTGTTGTCACAGTCGGGGTGACTTCGATGGGTTGCAGGAGCAATAGGACTGAGGCATTCCCCTGAAGTTCACGGCGCACCAGTCGCACCAGTTCCCGTTCAATGTGGGCTTTGACCCCAGCCCAGTCCACCTCGCCATTGCGGGTATATTCACTCCAGCGATCGCTCAAGGCGGTCTCAACCGTAGCATGTACCCAAGCCTGCCAAGCCTGTGGCTCAATGGCTGTGACCACGCCCCGCAGGTGGACTTCGGGAGTCGCTTTCAGACTGCCATCAGTACCCACCGCCACTGCCACGGTGATAATGCCTTCCTCAGCCAGTTGTTGCCGTTCTTGCAGCACATGGGCTTTGACAATGCCACCGCGATCCAGGAGCTCAATGCCAGCGGGGACTTTATCTATGACACGAATCGAGTCACGGGTCAGTTCCACCACATCGCCGTTGTCAATAATCACCATATTCTCAGGGGGAATCCCCATGCTCTGAGCCGTTTGGGCGTGTTTCACCAACATGCGGTGTTCGCCATGGACGGGTAAAAAGAACTTGGGCTTCGTCAAGGCCAGCATCAGCTTTTGATCCTCTTGACAGGCATGGCCAGAGACGTGAATGCCCTGTTCGCGACCATAGATGACTTTGGCACCTTGCATCATTAGGCGATCGATCATGTTCACCACGGCAATCGTGTTCCCTGGAATCGGGTGAGCCGAGAGAATGACCGTATCCCCTGGGCGAATTTTAATTTTGTTGTGTTCCCCCTTGGAAATCCGCGTCAGGGCAGAGAGGGGTTCCCCTTGGGAGCCAGTGGTGAGGTACATCACCTGATGATCTGGGTACTTGTGCATCATGTGCAGCGGCACAAAGAGATCATCGGGGCAGCGAATATAGCCCAACTGCCGGGCATGGGCAATCACATTGAGCATCGAGCGACCCAAGACCGAGACTACTCGGCCATGCTTTTGAGCTAATTCCAAGGCCATACTGAGACGATGCACCGAAGAGGCAAAGGTGGTAAAAATAATCCGCCCCTCCGCTTGGCTAAAGGCACGATCCAAGTTGGGAAAGACGGATCGCTCCGAGGGCGTGTGGCCGGGGACTTCGGAGTTGGTGGAGTCACTAATGAGGCAGAGAACCCCCTTCTCCCCATGCTCCGCCAGCCGCTGCAGATCAAAGCACTCACCATCAACGGGGGTAAAATCAAACTTGAAATCCCCTGTGTGGATAATCACGCCAATGGGGGTATGAATCGCCACCGAGAAGCTATCGGCAATGGAGTGGGTATTGCGGATATACTCCACAAGGAAATTTTTGCCCAAACGCACCATCTCCCGAGGCTGTACAGTGCGAAGTTCGGTGCGATCGGCAACCCCCGCCTCTTCTAGTTTCCCTTGCAGCAACGCCATGGCAAGGCGAGGGCCATAGATGACGGGAATATCAAACTGCTTGAGGTGAAAGGCAATGCCACCAATGTGATCTTCGTGGCCATGGGTGACAATCATCCCCTTGATTTTGTGGCGATTTTGCCGCAGATAGGTCATGTCAGGTAGGACGATAGTGACCCCATGCATCCCATCGGTGGGAAAGGCCAGTCCTGCATCCAGCAAAATAATTTCATCTTGGAATTCAAAAACGCAGGTGTTCTTGCCAATTTCATGCAGCCCACCGAGGGGAATAATTTTTAGGGCAGCAGTTGTAGCGGATTGACTCATAGGTCTCCTTACAATGAAACGAACAAAAAAGGTGTGGTGCAGCTTGGGAAATGCCCAGCGTTGTCTTAAGACTTCAGTAGGCCAAGGTCATCTAAAACAGCCTTCAATTGGCTAATCACGGCGTCACTTGCAGACGTGAGGGGTAGTCGGGGTTCACCCACTGACCAACCTTGGAGGCTAAGGGCAGCTTTGATCGGAATCGGGTTTGTCGTCACAAATAAAGCCTTAAACAGTGGCAAGAGTTGACAGTGAATAGCAGTGGCTTTGGCCGTGTCTCCCTGGACAAAGGCTTGGATCATCTCTTGAATGCGTAAGCCCACAAGGTGACTGGCAACGCTGACTACACCATAACCACCAACAGCCAGTAATGGCAACGTCAGGGAATCATCGCCGGCGTAAATGCGAAAGGTCGGCGGTAGAGCAGCACGCAGGGTACTGGCTTGATCAAGGCTGCCGCTGGCTTCTTTGATGGCAACAATGTTCGGGTACTCAGCAAGGCGGATCACTGTTTCTGGTAGCAGGTTTTGCCCTGTGCGGCCGGGGATGTTGTAGAGCATGAGGGGAAAGTCCGGCACCGCCTTGGCGATCGCTTGAAAATGGGCGTAGAGTCCTTCTTGGGGCGGTTTATTGTAGTAGGGGACAACCAAGAGCGCACCATCGAGGCCCAGTTCTGCGGCCTTTGCCGTGGCATCAATGGCTTCCCGGGTGGAGTTGGAACCCGTACCGGCAATAATTTTAGCTTTGCCCGCCACCGCCTGCTGCACCGTTTGAAAGAGTTGAAATTCCTCTTCCCAAGTGAGGGTGGGAGATTCGCCGGTGGTGCCGCAAACAACAATGCCATCGGAGCCATTGGCCACAAGGTGCTGTGCCAGTTTTGCCGCCACATCGTAGGCGATCGCGCCATCCGCTGTAAATGGCGTAATCATGGCGGTAATGACACGTCCGAAGTCAGTCACAGTCAACCCTCAGCCAAGTTCCGTTGCAGTTGCCGAATCGTGACCGCACGGCTATACACGCGCCGGCGATCGCCCAAATTTTCCAGGATGATTGCCCCGCGTCGCCAGCTTTGGGGGGAGCGATAAATGGTTAAATTCTCTGCGGTCTCACTCACTTCGTAGCCATTGTCCTTGAGCCATGCCTCCAGCTGCAACAGTTGCGACAGGGTCAGCACCAGAATTTTCGTATGATTCCGATAGGCGGCGATCGCTCCCACGACAACTCCCACGGCTAATCCCCAACGGTAGGGCAGAGGAGACAATAGACTCCAGTGGCAAATTTGGCTCAAACTCAGGGCGGTGATGGCAGTTACACAGGCAAAGTAGTAAATGAAGACCACCTTCACATCTAAGCCTTCAATGGCGGGGGGATCAGCGGTTGTGGGAGAGTTGGGCATAGGCACTTAGTTGAGGGCTTGGGAACGCTCGTAGGCCGCTTTTACTGTTTGCATGAGGGTTCCACGCATACCGGCAGCTTCCAGGACTTCGAGACCCGCAATGGTTGTCCCTGCAGGACTGGCAACCGCATCCTTGAGTTGCGCCGGATGCAGCCCACGCTCCTTCAGTAATTGTACTGTGCCTGCTATTGTGCCATAAACGAGTTCCTGTGTCAGCGATCGCGATAGGCCCACTGCCACCCCCGCATCACAGAGAGCCTCGACAATGAGAGCAACAAAGGCAGGGCCAGAGCCAGACAGCGCCGTGACCGCATCCATTTGCCCTTCACTGACAGCCACCACCTGCCCCAGCACCCCCAACAAATTCTTAATCTTTTGAATCTCCAGTTCACTGGCTGCACTGTCACTGGCAAGGGCAATGACGCCAGCACCCACCTGTGCTGGTGTATTCGGCATCGCCCGAAAGATCAACCGCTGGGGAAAAAGCCGCCGCAGCCGCCCACTGTGGATCCCGGCCATGATAGAAAGGACAACCCCCATCTCCTGAGCTACCGGCGTATCCGCGAGTTCCGACTCAATATCGGCCAAGACCTGGGGCTTGACCGCCAGTAGGAGCGTTTCGGCGGTGGCTACTTCAAGGTTAGTTGTGACTCTAACCCCGTAGGTGTGGGCTAAGTACTGTTGCCGCTGGGGCGATCGCGCCGATACCCACACATGGTCTGGCAATAGACCCTTTGCAAGCAGCCGCGCAAGCATTGCCTCCGCCATGCGGCCACAGCCAATGATCCCAAGAGCAGGCACCCTAGGCACTATGGTGTTGTTGGGCATCCATACCCCAGGCGGACGGGGGGGTGGGGGTTGGTGTTGCACTGGGACGAACGCCGCCGACTTGAGTACTCACTTGGACACAGCTGGGCGTAAAGAGGAAAATACTCTCGCCAATACGCTCTTGATGGCCATCAATTGTGAATGTGGCACCGGCAACAAAATCCACTGAGCGTTGGGCTTGCTCTGGCTCCATCAAGGTTAGATTGAGCACCACAGACTTGCGCTCCTTAAGGGCTTTGATCACCTCAGGCATTTCACTAAAACTGCGGGGCTGCATCACCAAAACTTCGGCCACTGCCCCCCACCAACGGCCGGCATTAGGCATACCAATTACATTGGAGGCGGTTGATCCCGTCGGCACTGAACCAGTGGCAACCGAGGGGGATGGACGGGTGTCAAAGTCATGAGTCGGGGTTGGCGGGGATGCGGGCAGCGGTTCCACGCCAGGTTCCGTGGTTAGTGTTCGTGCCGTTCCTTGAGGGTATTCCTCATCGTAGATGTCAGTTTCTGGGGTTAGACCCATCAGGTCACGGAGTTTGCCCAACATAACGACTCACTATTGCTCCTAGTAAATGTCAATGTATGAGTTGCAAAACCCTTCTGAAGTGCCGTGGTATTGTCGCCGCGACAGGTCAGAAACGTAAATGCCAGATAGTATTCCTCGTGTTTTAACAATCTTAGTTTCGTGACTAAAAGGGAACCTATGCACAAATGTCCACGGGAGTGGAGTTAAAACAGGAAACTTCAACTGGCCATTTTACACAAAACCGAGATAATAAGGATGACATTGGCCTTAAGTGTCTCGCTTTTGCCTTGGGTTTGTCAAGGGTAACAATGCCGTGACAGACTCCCGACTTTCATACTGAGACCTGGAGCGCGCCGCTTCCTGCCTAGTTGCTAAATTTGGTCGGCTAAGGAAATCCGAAACCAAAAAGTTGCTCCCTGGGAATCCCCCTCTGTGACCCCAATCTCGCCCCCATGGGCGGTTATAATTTGTCGGCAGAGATATAAACCCAAACCGATGCCCGTGCGATGGTGGCTTGCACCGCCACGATAATAGAGCTCAAAGAGGTGAGATTGCTGGTCAGGGGGGATGCCGACGCCATTATCCTTGACGGTGCAGTAAACACTATCTCCCCGTTCTTCTGCCGCCAGTGTGATGATGATGCCAGGACAATTGTGTTTTAGGGTATTCGTGATCAAATTCTCATAGACTCGTCGCAGTTGGATAGGATCAACGGGCACCAGGGGCAAGGTGGGAGGGATTTGCAGTTTCACCGTCGCCTTATTTTTCTCGAGCAGGGGTTGTAAATCAGCCAAGATGTCGTTGACAAGTGTGGCTAAGGAGGTGGGGGCGATCGCCAAAGAGAGGGAAGGTTGCCGGTCCCCCTGGATATGCAGCAGTGTTTCAATGAGATGCAGTTGACGCTGCTGGCTGTGCTGAATACAGGTTAAGGTGCTGCGGGGTACAGCAATCGTGTCGCTGGTGTCGCTCTGCAAGAGATGGTTAATCAGCATCAGGGTACCGAGGACCGGGGTGCGTAAATCATGGGACACCGCATGCAAGAAGAGATCCTTGAGGCGGTTGAGTTCCTCCAGTTCACTCATTTTCTGCTGCAATTGCCCAGTGCGCTCGGCGATCTGCTGTTCTAAATTGGCATTCAAGGCCGCCAATTGTTGATAAAGTTCTGCTTGCTGCAGGGCGATCGCCACCTGAGTCGCCAATTGCTCTAAAAACGCTCGTTCGTGGGGCTGCCACTCTCGCCGGTGGTCACATTGGTGGACACCCAGCAAAAAGCACCGGCCCTGGGGACGATGTTGGATCGGAATCAGTAGACAAGACTGGATGTGGTGTGCTTCATACACCTGTCGCAGCTGGGAATCAAGACCTTCCTGACCGCAGGAGAGGGTAGCCGCTGTCGTCAGCAGCTGTGAACGATAAGGCACGTTTTCCAGGAGCGCCTCAAGGTTCGTATGCCACTGGGGAGCCATGGCTGCGGCCACCACTTGAATCTCTTCGGTGATCGGATCAAAAGCGACAATAAACACGCGATCGCTGAGGAGATAGCGGCGCACTTCCACCACCGTCGTATTGAGCACCTCTGGCAGTTCCAGGGTTTGGCGAATGCGCAGGGCAACTTCCGCCAGTAGTTGCTGCTGTTGGGCAGCCAATTGCACCTTCTGTTGAGCAGTTTTGCGTTGCGTAATATCCCGGATCCCCACCACCCGTGCCCAGCGCCCCTGATAGAGAATGGATTTTCCCTGAACCTCAACAATCAGGACTTCACCACTTTTGGTGCGAGCAAGGGCTTCAAAGGGGACATCCATTGGCTGCTGAATTCGCTCTAAAATCAGCGATCGCGATTCTGGATGTGTCAGCAATAACACCGACTGACCCACTAGTTCTGCAGCCCTATAGCCAAACAGCCGTTCGGTTGCGGCATTGACATCGAGAATTGTGCCCTGCTCATGGATGACGACCGCCTCAGAGGTGGCTTGAAAGAAGGTGGCCAAGCGGGCTTCACTCTCCTCTAGGGCTTTAAGGGCGCGGTGGCGATCGCGACTTTCCACAACTAGGGACACCAGATCGGCAAGGGAAGCGGCAAACTGCTCCTCCGCCACCGTCCACTGGCGGGGCGGTCCCATGTGCTCATAGCAGAGAATGCCAATCATCACCCCTTCAACCCAAATGGGCACATCCAGCAGCGAGGTAATGCCAAGGGGTTCGAGGTAACTTTGGCGAAACTCTTGGGTGCGCGGATCAACCCCAGCCTCATGGGCGGTAATCGTGCGCTCCTCCTGTAGGGCTGCAAAGTAGCGAGGATAGTCACTGGCGGTCAGCTTCATCCCCGCCGTCAACCCTTGCCCCGACTCTTGAAACAAGTGCACACATTCAATCTGCTGGCGATCGTCCGCATAAAACCAAAGACTTACCCGGGCCACCTTGAGACTCCGGGCACTCGTAGAGAGAATATCCTGCAAAATCTCCTCACAGTTGGCCCCATGGAAGGGCTGCCGCCGCGCCAGTTTGACCAAAATGCGGTTGAGGCTTTGCAGTTGTTCAATCACGGGGCTCATGAAGAGGCGGCAGATTCAGGGACAAATGCCAGTGCCGCTGAGTTAATGCAGTAGCGCAGTCCTGTGGGGGGCGGGCCATCCTCAAAGACATGGCCCAGGTGGGCATCGCAGACAGCACACAAGACTTCCGTGCGCACCATGCCATGGGAAAGATCCCGCTCCATGCGGATATTGTTGGGATCAAGGGGCTGCCAAAAACTGGGCCAACCCGTGCCAGAATCATACTTTGTCTCAGAGCGAAAGAGCGGTGTGCCGCAGCAGACACAGGAATAGAGACCGGGCTTTTTGTTATTCCAGTAGCAGCCTGTGAAGGCGCGCTCCGTTCCCTTTTTGCGGGTGACATAGTACTGCTCAGGGGTCAGTTGCGCTTGCCATTCTGCATCTGTTTTCACAACCTTAGTCATACTTGCCTCAGAAATAGACCGTGATCCTACTCCTCAGCATAATCAGTGACCTCGGCAAGTTCCAGTCTTTTTGCCAAAGGTTCCCTACCAAGGGGAAAATGTAAGGGCAATCTTGACCTTGTTTGGTTATGCCGGTTTCGCTGCCCCTTACTTTTGATTTGTCCTCTGAGTCCGAGTTTTATACTCAGGTCAGCGCTGGCATTCAGGCAGCACAGCAGGCCAATTGTCAGTTCCTTAGTTTAGGCATCGCCTTACCAACAGTTGATCCCCTGATGCTCTTGGCAGGTCTAATGCACGTCAGTGGCGAAAGTGAGCATTTTTACCTTGAGCAAGCGGGGGAGATTGTTGCTGCCTGTGGTGCAGTGGCGACGAGCAGTGTTCAGGGACATCAACGGTTTGGAGAACTGCAGCGTTTTAGTGAACAAACCCTCAGCCGCCTGTGGGCGATCGCTCCAGCCGAACCGCGCCTGTTTTGTCAATTCAGTTTTTGGGATGACACCCATCCGAACTGGGGAGTCTTACCCCGCTGGCAAGTGATTCAGCGTCTGGAGCAGGTTTGGCTCACCCTCAATTGTGCTTTAGAGACCAATACTCCACATCGCCTCTGGCAAGACTGGCAATTGGTGCAGCGGGCACTGGCACAGATTCTCGCTGAGCCGCCCCCCTGTCCACCACCCCTGGCGATCGCTCTACCGCCCCTGACTGAGCAGTATGGACAATTTATTCGCCGGGTCAAGCATGCCCTGCGGCTCCTTGAGGAGGGAGACATCGAAAAATTGGTTTTAGCCGCTGCCCTCACCCTAGAGCAGCCTCAGGGGTTTAGCTGGCTGGGAACGTTGCAAAACCTGCGCCAGCAGTACACCAATGCCTACATCTTCAGTGTTGGCCAAAAGCGGCAGCAGGTCTTTTTGGGAGCCAGTCCCGAACGCTTGGTCAAGATTGCCGATGGCGTCCTCTGTGCCGATGCCTTGGCAGGTTCCCGGCCCCGGGGGCAAACCCAACAGGAGGATCAAAGCCTGCGCAATGGCCTTTACCACAGCCCCAAGGAACGCTATGAGCATCAAGTCATTGTTGAATTTCTCCGCCAAACCCTCCAACGGTTGGGCATGACCTGTGAGGTACCCGCCAAACCCCGCATCCTTGAATTGAGTCATATTCAACATCTGCAAACCTTGATTCAGGCACCTCTGCCTGAACCGATTCATATTCTCCAAGTGGTGGCGGCCTTGCATCCTACGCCAGCAGTGGCAGGCTATCCCGCTGCTCGGGCACAACATTGGCTGCGGCAACTGGAACCCTTTAATCGCAATGGCTATGCTGCACCCCTTGGTTGGGTGACACCCACTGGAGAAGGGGAATTCATTGTTGGAATTCGCTCTGCCCACCTCCAGGGCAATTATGCCCATCTCTTGGCTGGGGCAGGTATTGTCAAAGGCTCTCACCCTGAACGGGAATGGCAGGAAATCCTGTGGAAATTTCAGACGATGATCTCAGCTTTGGCCTAGCGCAGGGGGGGGTGCTTTTTGCTCATCGTCAGCATTGGCAAGGGCTGGGAAGACTGGGGCGGCAGCGCATACTGGGGTACCTTCTCAGGAAGAGGACGTTCGGGCGATCGCTGGAGCAGACGATAGAGGAGTGCACTTCCCATCACACCTAGACCCAAAAGCAGCAGACCGTTGTAGCCCCCCACGCCCCCAATGGTGGAATCCACCCCTCCCATTAACAGAAGGAAGGCAGAGATGGGTTCTCTACGGTAGGCTTTGCGCAGAAAGCGAGGATAAATCATAGGCGATCGCTGGATGACTCACCATTAGAATACGGGAATCCTGACAACTTGGCGGCAAGTGGGTTACCTTTTAGCGACCCTACACCCGACATTGATTGCTCGGTAACCGTTCCCTTTACTTCTATCCTGACAGATCTGAGCGGCAATTGGCATGAAAGGGGGCGATCGCCCCCCATGAGCTCTCTAGTAGGTTTCCACGTGCCAGCGGCCTTCTTTTTTGAGCGTGCCCTTGAGGAACTCTTGCCAATCGGCACCATTTTTGGCGGCTGCTGCGGTCATTGCCTCATCAATACCCGGCTCCATCCCCCTCAAACCACACATATAGACATGGGTATTTTTCTTCTGGAGGAGTTGCCAGATTTCATCCGCATGCTCAGCAATGCGACCTTGGATGTACATCTTGCCGCCGTCAGGGGTTTTTTGCTCACGGCTGATGGCATAGGTGAGGCGGAAGTGATCGGGATACTGGGCCTGTATTGCCTCTAACTCATCCTTGTAGAGGATATTTGCAGTGTAGGCGACACCAAAGAAGAGCCATGCCAGCCCCTTGAATTGATAATCGGGGTTATTTTCTTTGAACATGCGCCACAGGAAGGCCCGGAAGGGGGCAATTCCAGTTCCCGTTGCCAGCATAATGATTGTGGCCTCAGGGTCATCGCTCAGAAGCATTTCTTTACCCACTGGCCCTGTGATTTTCACTTCATCGCCGGGCTGCAGTTGGTTGAGGTAGGAGGAGCAAACGCCATAGATGGTTTCCCCCGTCTCTTTATCCTTGTACTCTAGGCGCCGCACACACAGGGAGACCGTTTTATCATCTTGAAAGTCACCGTGGCGGGTCGAGGCAATGGAGTAGAGGCGCAGCTTGTGGGGTTTGCCGTTGGCATCGGTACCCGCAGGAATAATGCCAATACTTTGACCTTCGAGATAGCGCAACTCGGTACCAGAAATGTCAAAGATAATGTGCTTGACCGTTCCCTCACCTCCTTCACGCACCAGCTCTTCATTGGAGATGACCTTACCAATGCAGGGATTGTTGGGACGATAGATATTGACGGGAATATCAACTTTCTTTTCTTTAACAGGGGCAGCACCATTATTGGCGGCAGGTTCCGTGGTGGCAGCCAGGGGCGCAACCGTACCATTGAGGGGTTGGATGCTAACAATTTTGCCCCCCCAACGGGTAATCTGCTGCATAAACTGATTCATGCGGTCATAGGGAACGTTGAAAAATTGACTGCCACTGTTGCGGATGGCATAGTTGGTTTTCTCAGTTTCGGCAGTTTGTCGCAGTCCCACCACTTCATAGCGAAACATCCGACTGCGAGAATTCGTCGCATTGTACATGGGCTACACGATCTCCAAAAATTAACTCAGCTTTACATTCTGCAATACAACGTCCCAACCGCGATCAACTATCACGTTTTGGCTAGGGGATTGCCGTGCTTTGGCCACCCACATTATATCTAGCAGCGGCAGCTACGGGGCCTTTTCCGAAGGGCAGGGCGAGATTTCTTGGCTGATAGGCCCACTTATCCAAGCATAGGTTTGCAACACATAGCGATCGCGCCCTGAGCGTTTGGCCTCGTACAAAGCGGCATCGGCGGTGGCGATCAGCTCAGAAATTGGACAATCCCTAGGGGTTGCAGTTGCAATGCAAATGCCAGCGCTTAGAGTGAGATAGGGTTTGACCGGCGAACTAGCATGGGGAATTTCTAAACTGCGGATGTGGTTAAAAATCCGCTCTAAGATACAAATGGCAGCGTCGTGGTGGGCCTGGGACAACAGGAGAACAAACTCTTCACCACCATAGCGAGCCACCAGATCTGTTGCCCGCACCTGAGATTTAATGGCATAGGCGACCCGTTGCAGGGCGCGATCGCCCGCCAAGTGGCCATAGGTGTCATTGTAGTCCTTGAAGTGGTCAATATCCAGCAGGACAATGGCTAAGGGAGTATGGGTTGCTGCCGCTTCCTGCCAGACCAACCGCAGACGGGATTCAAAGGTACGCCGATTTGCCAGTTTGGTCAGGCTATCTTGCTGCGAGATTTGCTGTAGATAGTGATTTTCTGCCTCCAGTTGTTTTTGCTGCTGCTGTAGCTCCACAATCAAAGCCGTTTGCCGTGCCATCTGCTGTTGCAACTGCTCAAATTGTTGCCGTTGGATAATAAACTGCCCTAGAAGCCGCGGTTGGCGAAAGAGTCGCAGCAGAATCAAGGGGGGCTGGCAACGGTGGATGCCCACCGCTTGCACTTCAATTTTTTGCCCTTGGTGGCCTTGGAGAGTACCGGGCACCATTTGGGTGGCCTGTTGCCAAAGGGGCAGCCATTTATTGAGTTTCTCTGGGGGAGTGGCGACGAGTTCCCTAAGGTTGCGATTGAGCACACTGCCGCCAAAAAATTCACGACCACTGGGGTTAATGGCTACAATGTTGCCCTGGGCATTCATGGCCAGCATTGGTTCTGGGAACAGATCAATCCATGTGTTAATATCGAGTGTAAAGTCGCTCATCTTGCTCCCTGACCCCACTGCAATGAAGGACTTCACCGGCTGAGACTGACTCAGGACTCAAGGCGATCGCTACGATAGTGTTCTCGCCCTTTAGCAGCTAAAGCAGCAGCGGTGGGTTGGGTATAGACCACCATGCGGCACCCTTGATCCCCATTGGCGATCGCCTCTTCAATACAAACCTTGGCATAGCCCAAGTGGTGCGCCACAATCACCCCAAACACATTTGAGGTCATCATGCACAACGAGGGATGACCCACCACACCACTGCCAAGGGGGCAACGGTGATTCCCTAAAATAATGCGTTCTTCGTCCTGCTCAATTAGGAAAAATCCGCCTTCAATGCGATTTTTGAGATCCACAAGAATTTGAGCCACGGTCTTGGCATCAAGGGGGCGATCGCCGAGGGCTTGGGTGTAAAGTTCATTGATGTAATTGCCCATTTGCTGTCCCACGAGGGCAATAAAGCCAGAGGCATCCTCCAGCCCGACAACATCTTCAAGGGTTTCTGCCAGGAATCCCAGCAAATTTCGCAGAAAGCTAGAGGACTGTAGGCTAATGGGCAGGTTTCCTAGATTTGTGTGCGCCTCAACTGGGAGCATTTCCACTGCTGTCATCGGGGTTGTCCTCAGGAAACGGAGTTTGAGTCACTTTAGGACCCTTTGCCGCTGGTGATGCCTGGAACACTTGATATTGCTATGCAGCTGACCGTGCTTGGTTATTCGGGTCAGGGTCTAACTCTCTGAATCCATAGTAAATACTCTACGGGAAATGATAAAAAACCCGTAAAAAATTCCTAACATTTGCTTGATTAAAGGCGCACACTTGAGTCAGCGATCGCGCTTATTCGGCGTTTTGCGATCGCTGGGCCTGATAGGCTTGCCAACTCTCGACCACACGACCAAAATTGGTGCGGAATTCTCGCCAGCCGAGCCAACTTCCCTGCTCGTGCTCATCCCAAGAGGCAGAAAGAATACCATAGCTAAGCCCCAGCGCCCCAAGGCCAAAAAGACCAAGACTAACGATGACAACGACCACATTCGGCAACTTAAACCAGCCCTCATGGACAATGAAATAGCTGAGGGGAAATGTCATCAGTCCCAAGAGGGTGGGGGTACCGCAGAAGATTGCCATCCGAGCCACCATTCGTTGGCTGACAATTTCGGGAATGCCGGCACCTGTTTTGGCTTGCTTAGCTGGGGATGTTGGCGCTTTAGAACGGACGGCTGCAGCAGCAGGAGCTTTAGCAGAATGGGTTGCTCCTTTTTTCTTTTTAGGCTCAAAGGGCAGATCCGACCGTTTTGCCATTGTCTTTAACCCCGGATTCCTAAACGTTCAATGAGTTGCTGATAGCGCTGGGGATCGTGGCGATAGAGATAGGCCAATAGCCGCTTGCGACGGCCAATGATTTTCAGCAGTCCTCGGCGAGAGGCGTGATCTTTTTTATTCACCTTGAGATGCTCAGAAAGCTGCTTGATCCGCTCCGTGAGGATGGCAACTTGGACATCCGTGGAGCCAGTATCCGTACCGTGGATCTGGTAGGTGTTGATAATTTCTTGTTTAACGTCGTGTTGCAGGGCCATGGTCATCAGTTATGAACAGCGCGATCTACTATCATACTCCGATCGTTTGAAATAATAAACTCCCTACGGGGGACCCTTCTGGCCTTTGGCTGGTCGTGCTCTGCCCTAAGAATTACTGGCATTGGTGCTGTTTTCCTCAAGGGGAGCGATCGTCAAGAGTTCCTTAAGGGGCTTTTCACTATCGGAGATGGGTGGCTTGGGCGTTGTCAGTTCTGTATCGATGGCGAAGGTGGCAAATTGGGTGAGAATTTCACGGCAGAAGACCTCCGCTGCCCGCGATCGGTAGCGATTAGGATTCGTAATCAGCGACAGGGTACGTTTGACCACGACATTTTCGATACCCATCCGCCGTAGGCTCCCCAGTTGTAACTCCTTCTCAATGGCGGAAATGGAGACGAAGGCAGCCCCCAAGCCCGACTGTACGGCATTTTTAATCGCCTCGATGGAATTGAGCTCCATCTCTACCTTGAGGCGGCGAGGGTCAATGTTGGCGCGCTGCAGCACCTGATCAATCACCTTGCGAATGGTGGATTGGGCATCGAGAGCAATAAAGCTCAGCTTATACAAGTCTTCTTTGGTCAAGGTTTCGGCACTAGCCAAGGGATGATCCACAGGTAAGATCAGTGCCAGTTCGTCCTCTGCGTAGGGGGTAACGGTGATTTGCTCACTCAGTTCTGAGGGAACTTCACCGCCGATAATCGCTAGATCAATTTGACCATTGACCAAGCTCCAGCAGGTGCGGCGGGTGGAATGCACATGGAGCTGAACAGCAACTTCGGGATATTTGCTGCGAAATAGCCCAATCATGCGGGGCATGAGATAGGTGCCAGTGGTCTGGCTTGCCCCAATGATCAGGGTACCCCCTTGTAATTTTTGCAGATCTTCGATGGCCCGGCAGGCTTCATGGCACAGAGAGAGAATTTGATCGCCGTAGGCCAGTAGGAGTTGTCCAGCTTCGGTGAGTTGGGCACGGCGCCCTCCCCGGTCAAATAGGGGAACATCCAGTTGGCGCTCAAGGTTTTGCACCTGTAAACTCACTGCGGGTTGGGAGACATAGAGGCTGTCAGCGGCTCGCTTAAAACTTCCTTCGAGGGCGATCGCCTTCAGGATTCGCAATTGATCGAGGGAAAAGGGCAGTTCGGACATAGGCATTGAGGCCATAGGCGTGCCACCAAGAGGCGTTTTTCTGAACTTATCAGGAATCATGCCCAATTGATATGTATCCCCGCACAAGAAAGCTGAACTTGGCGTGCCAGTAACGCAAAATAGCACGTCTGAAACCTATTGTAAGGGTTGGGTTTTCTCCGCGCGATTGCTGACCTTTGTTACATATTGTTACATTATTTTGTTACATTGGTTACATTGTTGGACTGTGGAGCGAGCGATCGCCCATCTAGCACCACTCGAACATGTGCTTCCACTGGCCACTTCTTAAAGCTATACCCTGTTGCTCATTACTCGAGCAGCATTCACCAATACGGCGCCGGGCTTCCTGCGGATAAAGCTAAAATCGGTCTAGCGATGCTCTTGGGGAGCTGCTGGAGAATTGCGCGAGGAGTTGAAACCGTGCCCTACCCATGGCCAAAATGGCTGCCGATACCAGTTCTTGCCACAACCGTAGGGGTGGCTGCCGTTGTGATCGGTGTGCGCCAACTGGGACTGCTTCAGCCGTCGGAACTGAGTTTGTATGACTTTTACGTGCGATCGCAACCCCCCCGTGACCCTGATTCCCGCATCCTGACAGTGCTGGTCACGGAGCAGGACATTCAGGCCCAAAAAACGTGGCCATTGCCGGATGCCACTGTTGCAGAACTTCTCACCCGCCTCAATGCAGCTAGCCCACGTGCCATTGGCTTGGATATTTTCCGCGATTTGCCCCAGCCCCCCGGCCACGATGAGCTGCAAAACATGATTCGTATCAACCCGCGCATTATTCCAGTGTGCAAATCACCGGGCGAAACAGTGGAACAACCCGAGGTGCCCCCACCACCCAGTATTCCCACAGCACAGGTGCCAGAGCGTGTGGGTTTTGCCGATATTCCCCTCGATAGCGATGGGGTCATTCGCCGCAACCTGTTTGTAATCAACAATCCCAAGGCGCAGCGGTGTACAACGCCTTTTTCCTTTGCTCTGATGCTAGCACTGCGCTACCTAGAACAAGACCCTTCTCAAACTATCAAACTCGATGACAAGGGTTTGACGCTAAATGATGTCCATTTTCCTCTTCTCACCAGTGATGCTGGTGGCTATGTGGCGGTAGACGATCGCGGCATGCAAACCCTCCTTAAGTACCGCTCACGGACCGCAGTGGGGCCAACGGTTTCCCTAACGGATGTACTGACTGGACGGGTGAGCGAAGACCTCATTCGCGATCGCGTGGTTTTGATTGGTGTGTCTGCGCCGAGTATCAAAGATACTTTCCTCACCCCCTATAGCGGTAGTGATGCAGTGACGCAGCAAATGCCGGGGGTGGTGGTCCATGGGCAAATGGTGAGTCAATTCCTGAGTGCTGCCCTTGAAGGGGAAGGTCCCATTTGGTATTGGCCGGTGCCGCTGGTGCTAGGCTGGATTCTCCTGTGGGCTGGGGTGGGCAGTATCCTTGGCTGGTGGCTGCGGCAACCCCTGTGGTTGGGGGGCGCGGTAGTGGGGGGGATCATTGTTCTCTTTGGTGGTGGCTTTGGCATTTTTGTCATGGCGAGTGGCTGGATTCCTGTAGTGCCGCCGGCGATCGCTCTAGTGCTCAGCAGTGTGGGTATGGTAGGCTACGTCAGCTATCAGGCGCAGCAGGAGCAAAAATCTTTCCGAGAAAAAGTGCAGGAACAAGAAAAAGCCTTGGCACTGTTGCGATCGCTAATGGCAGAGGATACAGCAGCCCTCAATGCAGCACTGCGAGAACCCACAGAAATTACTGGTAAACCCCGTTCCCTCCTCAGTGGTCGCTACAAAATCCAAAAAGTTTTGGGGTCAGGCGGTTTTGGCCGCACCTATTTGGCGCAGGATACCCAGCGACCGGGGAACCCCCTCTGTGTTGTCAAGCATCTGCGACCGGGACGCACCGACGAGCGCTTTATGCAGGTGGCGCGGCGACTCTTTAATACCGAAGCAGAAATCCTTGAAAAGCTAGGACGCCACGATCAAATTCCCCTCTTGCTTGCCTATGTGGAGGAAAATCGGGAATTCTATCTAGTGCAGGAATTTATTGATGGTGTCTCCCTGAGCGAGGAACTGAAACGTAAACACACGGAAGCCGAGGCCATCCAACTCCTACGGGAAATCTTGGAAGTCTTGAATTTTGTCCACAGTCACTATGTGATTCACCGTGATATTAAGCCCGATAATATTATTCGCCGTGCCAGCGATCGCAAGCTGGTACTCATTGACTTTGGAGCGGTGAAACAAATTCAACCCCAAGAAGCAGAGAGAACCCAAGGGAGCACCGTCGTCATTGGCACGATGGGCTATGCTCCCCCTGAGCAGCTCTCTGGTCAACCCACCCTCAGCAGTGATATTTACGCCGTCGGCATGATTGTCCTTCAGGCTTTAACAGGCATTAAACCCCGTGATCTACCGCGAGATCCGCGCACCGGTGAAGTGGATTGGCAACAGTGTGTCACAGTAAGCGAAGGTTTAGCAGTAGTGCTTAATAAAATGGTGAAATTTAATTTTAGCGATCGCTACCCCTCGGCAAAAGAAGCCCTTCAAGACGCACGGCGTTTAGGGACGCCTGCTGCATCCGTCTCGTGAATGATCCTGTGTTGCTCTCTGACCTTCCCCTTGGTACGCCAGCGCGTATCACTGCCATTGAGGGCACAGCCGCTTGGCAGCGCCGCCTGGCAGCTGTGGGATTTAGCGTGGGTCAAACCGTCACCCTCCTACGTCGTGCCCCCTCTAGTCAAACCTTGGCCATCCGGGTGGGTGCCCTGACCGATGTGGCCATACGAGCAACCGATGCCAGCACCATTCTCGTAGAACTGCTGAACAAGCCTTAGACAGGGCCAAGATGCCCATGCTTGGTGTTGACGACAGTGGGTTCCACTCATCATTGGCTAGAAGCAGTCATTCTGTGGATTCCTGGCGATCATGCTTTGGTCAGCCGTCTGTATGTTCCTGCCAAAGCAGCGGCTCCCTAGCCAACAGCTATAGTTATTTCGCAAGGGAGTGACATGTTACAAAAGAGAGATAAATTAGACTTGAGGCATCATGAATAGTACAAGGACAGGTACTACAATGGGGGCGAGCTTAGAGTGGGAAAGTTGTGGATGGTAGTCATGTTTCAAGCTAAGCTAAGGTACTATAGGTAGCAAAAGTAACGCACAACCCTTCATGCTGCCGTACTTTATTGTTTTTGCCTTAACAGCTATACCAGTCATTGTCCAAGTACCGAGATGGTATGGCTTTTTTCTGTTTTTTACTTATGTCTTGTTTATTGGCCTAAGATTTGAAGTTGGCGCTGATTGGGAATCGTACATATACATACTTGAGGCAGCAAAATCCCAATCTTGGTTTGCTTTAGAAGGAATTACCGTGAATGACTTTGGCTATCATTTAATCAACAAGCTAGCGGGAACTTTAAACCAAGGTATTTATTTTGTCAACTCAGTAGTTGCTTTGATATTCACATCTGGCCTATTTTATTTCTGTCGCCACCTTAAAAATTCTTATGCAGGTTTAGTAGTTGCCTTTCCATACCTGACTACTGTTGTTGCAATGGGGTATACCCGTCAATCGGGAGCGATCGGCTTTGAAATGATTGCTTTAATTTATCTAGCTCAAGGTAAATTTATTACATTTTTATCGTACTTATTCCTAGCTATTTTGCTCCACAAGACTGCAATATTTATTCTTTTAATCCCTTTAGTGTCACAACTTATTAGTGCCATTCAGCACAGAAAACTATTGAATAGTATAGTTTTGCTTTTTTTATTAATTCTATTTATTTTTGGTTCCGTTTTAATCATAAACTCAACGTCTAGGTTTTTAACTGCTTATATTGAGGGTCAAATGGAATCTTCTGGTACCCTTATCAGACTGCTGATGAACTTCCTGCCAGCATTTATATTCCTAATGGAGCATTATACTGCTAGGAATCTATTTAAGCTATCAAGTATAGTTTATTTATCAATTTCTTGGTTAGCCATTTTATCACCACTGCTACTTTTGACTGGTTCCACTACAGCAGCTGATCGTCTAGCTCTTTATCTTATTCCTATTCAAGTCTATGTCCTTGGTCAATTCCCCTACCTATTTATAAGTAAGAGCTGGAAACTGTTTATCAAATGGCTAATACTTATTATTGCTTATAGCTTTGTGGTACTATGGGTTTGGCTCAATTTTGCAGATCATGCTTTTGCTTGGTTACCCTATCGTATGTATCCGTTTGTATAGCACAGTTATAAGGTATTCTATGTCTGAATCAACACTTAATAGATCTAATACAGAAAGCTACAGACTTGCTATCATTGGTAATAACGCTTCTATGTTAATTAACTTTCGTAAGGATTTAATTATTGACCTAATCGCATCTGGTTATAGTGTTCACTGTATTGTTCCTGCATCCTTAGATAAGGAAAAAAGAGCAATCCTAGAATTAGGAGCATCTTTTGATGAGGTCTACCTTGAGCGGAACAGTGTTAATCCATTTCATGATATTCACACTTTACTATCTTTAGTGACTCTCATTAAGAGAATTAATCCATCCTGTATTCTTGCATTTACTGCCAAGCCAATTATTTGGGGATTAACTGCTGCCAAACTCCTGGGAATTGAAAAAAGATTTGTACTGTTTACAGGCTTGGGATATTTCTTTTCTATGAATGATCGGTCAATGAGAGATAAATGTGTGGGAAATATACTAGCTTTGCTTTATAAGATGACTCTACCATCAGCAACAAAAGTGATTTTCCAAAACCCAGATGACTGTGCTGAAATTAAGAAGCTATGCGAACTACCAGCCGATAAAGTAGCCGTGATTAAAGGTACTGGTGTTAACTTAAATGAGTGGCGGTTTTCTCCCGTGCCTACCTCTCCTTTAGTTTTTACCCTAGCTGCCCGACTTCTCCGAGAGAAAGGCATTCTGGAGTTTGTACAAGCAGCATCCCAAATAAAAGCAAACCATCCAAAAGTTGAGTTTTGGCTATTGGGAGACTTCGATGCCAATCCTGGATCCTTAGTTAAAGAGGACCTTCAGAACTTTATTGATGATGGTATTATTCAATGGTTTGGCTTTGTGGATTGTAAAACCTATTTCTGCAAAACCAGTGTTTTTGTCCTTCCTTCTTACCGAGAGGGTATTCCTCGAAGCATTCAAGAGGCTATGGCTGTTGGCCGAGCCATTATCACCACAGATACACCAGGCTGTCGCGAAACCGTTATTGACGGCTATAATGGTTTTCTAGTTCCAGCGCGTGATGTCAATGCTCTAACAAAAGCTATGGAAGCATTTGTTCATCAACCAGAGTTAGTTCACGCAATGGGATATCATAGCTACCTAAAGGCCGTTGAAGATTTTGATGTTAAAAAAATCAATGCTCAATACCTTCAATTATTTGCGGAAGAACTAGGAGAGTAGGATGCAACAAATGGAATATAGCAACCTTTCAATTGCCGTGATTGGCCTTGGGTATGTTGGCTTACCTTTAGCAGTGGAGTTCGGCAAAAAATATCCCACTTTAGGCTATGACTTAAATTCTCTGCGAGTATCCCAACTCATCGAAGGGTATGATCACACAGGCGAAATCAGTTCTGAAGAGCTAAAAGGTGCTTCATATTTAACTTACACAACCAATATCCAAGACTTGAAAAAATGCTCCTTTTTCGTAGTCGCAGTTCCAACTCCTGTGGACGATCATAAAGTACCTGATTTAGGATCTCTTAAAACTGCTTCTCAACATCTCGGTAATGTTCTCCCCCGCAACAGTATTGTTGTCTATGAATCCACTGTCTATCCGGGTGTTACTGAAGAAATCTGTGTACCCATTCTTGAGCAAGCTTCTGGCCTTGTTTTCAACCAAGATTTCTTTGTAGGGTATAGTCCAGAACGTGTGAATCCGGGAGATAAAGAGCATCGTTTGACTACGATTGTTAAAGTTACCTCTGGATCAACTCCTGAGGTGGCAGAGATTGTAGATCGGGTCTATGCCTCAATTGTACCCGCAGGAACCCATAGATGTAGCTCAATTAGGGTAGCAGAAGCTGCTAAGGTGATTGAGAATATTCAGCGGGATGTCAATATTGCTTTAGTCAATGAACTTTCTATTCTCTTTAATCGCTTAGGAATTGACACTCAAGAGGTACTAACAGCCGCAGGAACAAAGTGGAATTTTTTGCCTTTCCGTCCGGGATTAGTCGGTGGTCACTGCATTGGTGTAGATCCCTACTATCTTACTTACCAGGCATCTGCCTATGGTTATCACCCTGAATTGATTTTAGCTGGCCGACGAATTAACGACTACATGGGCACTTATGTCGCTCAACAGTTTATTAAGCTTCTAATCCAAAAAGGAATCTATCCACAACAAGCAAGAGTCCTGGTCATGGGTCTAACATTTAAGGAAAATTGCCCTGACCTTCGTAATACACGTGTTGTCGATATTATTTCTGAGCTGCAAGATTATGGTATTCAGGTAGATGTTTATGATCCATGGGCTGATCCCGACTTGGCTAAAAAGGAGTATGGCATTTCACTGATTGAGGAGTTGTACCCAGAGTACTGGGATGGTGCAGTGATTGCAGTTGCTCATCGTCAATTTTTTGAATTGGGTGCCGCTGGCATTCGCCGTTGCTTGAAAACTCCAAGTGCTCTGTATGATGTCAAGTGGGTATTGTCCAAGGAAGATGCAGATGGGCGCCTTTAACACCTTTAAGTTTTCAAGGAGGGGGCGATGGATGTTTTAGTAACGGGCGTAGCTGGATTCATTGGTCATGGGGCGGCTCTGGCACTCCTACGGCGGGGCGATCGCGTGATTGGCTTGGATAATTTGAATGACTACTATGATGTTAACCTTAAGAAATCTCGCCTAGAACACCTGAACATTTCTAGCCAACCGGGTCAGTTTATTTTTCGAAAAATTGATTTAGTTGATCGCCTGGGGGTGAACCAACTCTTTGCAGACTTTTCTCCGCAAAAGGTAATTCACCTGGCAGCCCAAGCAGGCGTGCGTTATTCCCTAGAAAATCCTTTTGCCTACATTGATAGTAATATCGTTGGTTTTCTCCACATTTTAGAGGCCTGTCGCCACCACCGCGTAGAGCATTTGGTCTACGCCAGTAGTTCCAGTGTTTATGGCGCGAATAAAAAGCTGCCTTTTTCCGTTCACGATAACGTTGATCATCCACTGAGCCTGTATGCGGCAACCAAGAAGGCCAACGAACTCATGGCACACACCTACAGCCACCTCTATAATATTCCGACAACGGGACTGCGCTTTTTTACCGTCTATGGCCCTTGGGGTCGCCCTGACATGGCACTGTTTAAGTTTACTAGGGCAATTCTGAATAATGAACCCCTACCCGTCTTTAACTATGGGAAACATCGCCGTGACTTTACCTACATTGATGACATTGTCGAAGGTATTCTGCGCGTCTTAGATCGGCCGGCAGCTCCCAACCCTGCTTGGTGTGGCGAAACACCAGATCCCGCCACCAGTTTAGCACCCTGGCGAGTGTACAACATTGGCGCTCATCGTCCCATTGAGCTTCTCCGCTACATTGAGCTTTTGGAGGAGTACCTTGGCAAAAAGGCTCTCATCACTTTTTTACCCTTGCAGCCGGGAGATGTGCCTGATACCTATGCCGATGTAACCGCCCTCAAAGAAGATACAGGTTATGAACCCATCACCCCTGTTGAGATTGGTGTACAACGGTTTGTGGAATGGTATCGTGACTACTATCGTGTTTAAGATGTCTTGAGAAGCCGCCATGTCCAGTGAAAATAACCATCTGTCCCTTCCCCCTGAAGCTTCACAGCTGAGTTTGTGGCAGCCACGACCCATTGACAAAGTAACTGTTGACGAACTGTTGCGAGGTTTGAAGCGGCGTTCAGCGGTTGCTGCATTAGTTGGTGCATTCGTTGCGATCGGCTACTTAGGATGCTATTACTTGTTTCTAAGGAACTATCAATACTCCATTTTGCTTCAGGTTGAGCCAATCCAGCCTCCAGGTGCTCGACCAGGAGCGACCTCAGAGGCAATCCGTAATCTCGCGTCTTTGCCTCTTCCTCTACTATCAGCATCAATAGAAGGTGATGCAACAACACTACTACAAATACTCAATAGTGATATCGTCCTAAAGCCCATTTATGAAAAATTCCTTAAAGACAATCCTGATTTAGATCGAGAGCAATATTCCTATGAAACATTTCTTAAGTCTATAAAAATCGAGGACCAAGCAGAAAAAAAATTACTTAGCAAAGGCAGCTCAAAGATAGTAAGAATTACTTTTATTGCAAAAGATAAAACAAAGCTAGAATCAGCATTAAAAATTATTGTTGAAGAATTAAAAAAGTTTAATGAGGCGCAAAAACAAGAGCAAATATCAGACAATCTTCGCTACCTCAATCAAGAAATTCAAAAGACCCTTAGTCAAATTGACGATCTTGACAGTCAACTCAATGAATTCCGATATCAAAATCGAGTTGTACGCCCTGATGTTACAACTTCTACAAATTCTCCAAATTCTGGAAACTCAGCTTCTGGCATGAGTGATCTTCAGACTTATACCAATCTTCTAATTGAGTTAGAATACAAAAGAAATGAAAATAGAGTGAAACTGGAATCTACCCAGGAAACATTTAATTCCTTAAAGGCACAGTTAAAGCTTTCTCCTGATGAAGCACTGGCTGCTTCTAACTTAGCTGCTTCGAGAGATTATCAACAATTGCTAGGCGCTTTAGCCACAACGGAAACACAGCTAGCAGGAGAGCGGAGCAACTTAACGGATCAATCTCCCACAGTCCAAGCGCTGGAGGAACAAAAGCGGCAACTGCTGGATCAGTCTAAGCGCCAAGCTCGGCAAATCACAATTCGATATCAGAACCAAGTTCCTCGCCCTGAAACCTTAATTGGTTATGGCAGTGCTGTCTCTGATTCGCTGATTGGGAAATATCTACAGGTAAAAACTGAGCTTGAAGCTCTCAAGAGAGCAGATGCGGAATTGAGTAATCAAATTCAGGCAACCAAAGCAGAAGTATCCCGACTGTTAGGCCTTGCCAACCCCTACCGTAAAATTGAGCAACGTTTTGCAACTGCACTACAATCCCTAGGACTGCTATTGCAAACACGGCAGTCGCTGCAACTCCAAATTGCCCAGCGCGACTTTACATGGAAGGTTCTTTCTGATATCGACGATACGGAGCGGTATCAGGTGAGCACACGCTTATCAACGGCATTGTTGATGGCTTTGGCACTTGGGGGAATTTCTGGCGTGCTAATTGCCTTGATCATGGATTGGTTGGATGATCGCTTTCTGGAGGTGGAGCAGATTCGCCAACAGACCCCCTTACCTATTTTGGGTCAGATTCCTGTGACCAAGACTTTTGATCAACTGGCCTTTAGTCGTTTAGAAGCACCATTGACGCTGTGGGGGCTGCAACACCGTTTGCCGGGGGTCAGTCCTGCTTTTAAAGAAAGTTTTTACTTCCTACTGACGCAATTAGAGGTGTTGGGGTCACCCCACGCCTTAGCAGTCATGGGCACCAGTGGTCAAGAAGGACAAACTACCATTGCCCTTTATCTTGCTTTGGCGGCAGCGGCGATAGGAAAGCGGGTCTTGCTGGTGGATGCCAATTTGCACCAACCAAGCCTTCATCAAGTTCTTGGCATTCCCAACGTCAATGGTTTAGGGGAACTGTTACAGGGAACGATGCCTCTGCCCCACTGGCCTAGTCTTTTGGCCAATCTTACTGAGGGACTCTGGGTATTGACGGGAGGTCAGGCGCAGCAGGAACCCATGGCGCTGTTTAGTTCTTATCGCTGGTTTGATTTCCTAGACAGCACTAAAGAAACTTTTGACGTCGTGATTGTTGATGTTCCTGCGATCCTGGCTGCTGCGGATACATATCGAGTGTTGACAGCACTAGACCGGGCACTGTTGGTGGTACGCTTAAGGAAAACACGAGAGGCGGCCTTGGCCGAAGCGCTGAAAGCCTGCGATCTGGGTTTACGGCAAAAGATGCTTGGGATTGTGGTCAATGGTGTGGTCAAAGCCAACCAACGGTTTGGTAACTTCCAAACTAGGGCTACTGACTTAGAGATGGCTTCAATTTCTGCGACTTCTGCCTGAAGAACACCTAATCCTTCACCTGCCGCCCTCTACTCCTTGGCCTTTGGCATTCGAACTAAGGCTAAAATAAAGAATGTTCGGAGAGATGGCAGAGTGGTCGAATGCGCTCGACTTGAAATCGAGTGTGGCAGTGATGCCACCGAGGGTTCGAATCCCTCTCTCTCCGTTCAATTAACAATTCAATTAACAAAAAGGCAGCCAGAGCTGCTCTAGCCGCCTCCCTATTACTTTCATTGATGATATTAATGATGACTTTATTGGGGTGACCTACAGGCCAAGATCCGCCAAAATGTCGGTGGCGTGGGTGTCGGTTTTCACGCTGGTATAAACATGGGAAATGATGCCATTGCCGTCAATCACATAGGTAACTCGCTTGGCGTAGCCGCCCCCATCCACGTCGTAGGCTTTGATAATCGACCTATCAACATCCGCCAGCAGCGGGAAGGGAAGGTTAAATTTCGCAGTAAACTTTTGGTGTGAGGTTTCGTCATCTGCACTCACGCCCAAAACGACGATATTTTTGCCTTGATAGGCGGCATAGTTGTCGCGAAAGCTACAGGCCTCCTTAGTGCAGCCGGGGGTGTCATCCTTGGGGTAAAAGTACAGCACCACAGTTTTGCCTGCAAAGTCACTGAGGGAGATGGTATTGCCCTGGGTGTCTTTGGCAGTAAAGGGGGGTGCGGGTGTGCCAACGGCTAGAGCCATGGTGCATAACCTCCTAACTTTAAGATTTATTACGTTGTTTTGTTCTTTATTTTATCGGCAGGTGCCAAAAAGTTAGTAGTGGATGCGGGGGTCAATCCAAGCATTGAGCACATCAATGAGAATGCTGGCAGCAACCACAATCACAGCAAAGAAAACCACAATCCCTTGCACCGTCGGATAATCCCGCAGAGTAATGGCTTCGTAGAGTCGTTGCCCCAGCCCCGGCCAAGAAAAGGTTACCTCTGTTAATACTGCTCCCCCCAAGAGGCTCGCAAGGGTGAAGCCCAAAACGGTGATCACGGGAATCAAGGCGTTCTTGAGGGCATGGTGAATGAGAATTCGATGTTCAGGAATGCCACGGGCACGGGCGGCTTCTACAT
Source organism: Thermosynechococcus vestitus BP-1 (assembly GCF_000011345.1). NCBI lineage: Bacteria > Bacillati > Cyanobacteriota > Cyanophyceae > Acaryochloridales > Thermosynechococcaceae > Thermosynechococcus > Thermosynechococcus vestitus. The sequence continues at coordinate 1,239,465 of NC_004113.1, read as the reverse complement.
AATCTGCCACTAAGGTTTGCTTGAGATTCACGCGCACAATACGCTCAAAGATGCCACTGAGGACGATCGCCAGCGTGATCGCAGGCAGAAGCAAGTAGGTAAAGGCAGTTCCCAGTTGGTGAAGATTGCCATTCAGGAGGGCATCAAGCATATACAGCCCAGTGGGGCCTTGGGGGGGTGTTTCGGTAATGGGGTAGCGGCTGCCCAAGGGAAGCCAACGCAGATTCACCGCAAACAGCAGTTGCAGGAGCATCCCAAACCAAAAGAGGGGCAAGGCGTAGGTGATGATGCCAAAGAGACGCCCAGCTATATCCCAAGCGGTTCCGGATTTCACCGCGGCGAGACTGCCAATGAGCACTCCTAAGCCAAGGGCGATCGCCAGACTGACGAGGCCTAATTCTGCCGTTGCAGGAAAGTGCTTGGCAATGATCCTAGTGACTGCTTCCCCTTGACTGGTGAGGGAGGTTCCCAGATCAAATCGCAGAAGTTGCCCTAAATAATTCAAGTATTGCTGCCACAGGGGTTGCGCCAAGCCCAATTGTTCTCGCAGGGCCTCCTTCACAGCCGCCGGCGCACGGGGGCCCAAAATGGCATCCACGGGATCCCCCGGCGTGGCTCGCAGCAGTAAAAAGACGACGGTGACAATTGTCCACAGCATCAGTGGCGCCAGTAAAAGCCGCAGAAGCAAGTACCCCTGCAATGCACGCAGACGAGACATGACTAGCTCGAGTTATTCTTGGGGTGGGTTTGCTGCGCGCTGGCGATCGCGCTCAATTGAGGCCAAGAGTCGTTTCGGATAGCTATCTGCTGCAATTTGCAAAATCTGATCGAGGGGGGTCTCATGCATAAACTTGCTGGCGGCGGCAATGTACTCGCGGTTGGGACAGCGATCGCCCAAGACACAGCCATTGACACAGGCCTCTGCACAATTAATAGTTTCTGGCGTTAGTTCACTCATGGCGGCTCTCCGAGGAATTTTTCAAATTTTAGCAAGGGGAAGCCAAATGAAAATTGGCAATGACACCATGCCCCTAGGCTAGAATCATACTGGCAAGGGAAGCATTGGTTAGGAGGCAAAATGCGCAAGAAATGGATCACCCTGTTCGTGTTGCTGTTGGGGATGATTCCCTTCATTGCCATTTCTGTGATGCCTCTGCTCACTAGTGCCTTTACGCCACCCCAAGCTACCCCAAGCCCGATGGCTAGGCCTGCCGCTGGGGACAAAATTGCAGAGCTGCAGGCCCAAGAAAAGGGCTATCAACTGGTCCTGGAGCGGGAACCCAACAATGCCACCGCATTGGAAGGCTTAGTGCTGGCGCGGTTGCAACTGATTCAACTGGGCAAAGGAGAGATTGCCAGCGTCATTGACCCCCTGCGGCGGTTGTCAGCTCAGCGACCCGAACAAACAGACTATGCCATTCTTCTAGGGCAAGCGCAACAACAAACGGGCGATCGCGAGGGGGCTGCCCAAACCTTTCAAGGGGTTCTGGCGAAATCTCCGGGGAACCTCAATGCCCTGCGGGCTCTGGTGGATCTTTACCTCAAGGAAAATCGTCCTCAAGCTGCCATTGGTTTGATTCAAGACACCCTCCAAGGAGCAGAGCAAGCCAATAAAGTCCAACCGGGGAGCGTGGACGTCACGGCTGTCCAACTCCTCCTTGGCGATGTTTATATGACTCAAAAACGCTATGATGAGGCGCTAACCCTTTTCCAAAATCTAGGCAAAGAAAATCCCAACGATTTTCGGCCAGTGCTTGCCCAAGCGATGGCACTGACAGAACAGGGGAAAAAGACTCAGGCGGCTGCCCTCTATGCTAAAGCGGTGGAATTAGCGCCTGCCAAGTATAAAGATGCCATTCAGCGGGCGGCACAGCAGATGCAACAGGAATCTCCAGGGACCCCTGAACCCTCACCACAGCAATAGCGTTACCCTTGCTGTTGCAGTTCCTCGAGGCGAGCCAGGACCTCCTGACTGTGAATTGCAGGATTCACTTTCCGATAGCGCTCCCGCAGGATGCCCTCAGGATCAATGATGAAACTGTGGCGTAGGGAGACAAACCCCAACCATGAACCATAGGCTTTGCTGACTTGGCCATCGGGGTCAGAGAGGAGGGGAAAGGTCAAGCCTTCACTGTCACAGAAATCTTGGTGGGAGTCCACGGAGTCGGCACTGACGCCAATGACTTCAGCATTATGGGCATGAAATTGCTCAATATCCCGCTGAAAGCGTTGGGCTTCAAGAGTACAGCCAGAGGTAAAGTCCTTGGGATAAAAGTACAGCACCACCCACTTACCGCGATAATCCTTGAGGGAAATGAGCTGACCGTTGACACTGCTGGGAAGAGAAAAGTCGGGTGCTGGGGCATTGAGGGGCGGTAATTCACCCCCGAGGGCCCAACTGGGGGCTGATGGGCTAAGAAACAGGATCAAGCTCAAAAGGGCAACCAATACTGAGCGCAAGAACATAGTTAAATCGCTAAACTGGCCTTAGGAACGCATCTAGCTGCACTGTACCCTACTTTTAACAATTTTTCGAGATTTTCAAGGTTGATGCCGTCGCTCTCCGTTGTACCGCTCATGCCCCCTTGGTTGCGCTGGCTCTGTGGGTTGGTGCTGGCGATCGCCCTTGGGGTGGGGCTGTGCCGCCTGATTGCCGAAAGCCTTTGGTTTCATCAACTGGGCTATTTGGAGGTGGTTTGGCAGCGCTGGAGTGTCCAAGCCCTACTGTTTCTGGCGGTTGCGGGGGTATCGCAGCTGTTCTATGGCTGTCAGCAACAGTGGCTTCTGCGGCAACGTACGGTGACCCTTGATCCAGCCCTGAGGGCACAGAGTACCTATCGGGGGCTGGGGCTATGGCAGCTTTTGTTGTGTGCTGGTAGTTTAAATTGGCTGCTCATCGTTGCAACCTACCACATTGGGGCGATCGCCCTGCAACTGTGGCAACAGCGCTCAGAAATGACATTTAATAGCCCTCTGCTGCCGCAACTGAGTGTTTGGCGGGTGGCGGAGCTATCGCTGCAAATGGTGCAGACGCCTTGGCTACTGGGGCTGAGTTTGGTGGCAGTGATACTGGGGCTGTGGTTGCCGGTAGGCCTCTTTCAGGGATTGGGCATTCTCTTAAGCCTCGCGATGGGGGCGATCGCCAGTCTCAGTTGGCCAGTTGTCCTCAAGGGACTTTTTGCCGCCAGTGATCCCCATACGGAGCCGCTCTTTCGCCATTCCATTAGCTTTTACCTGTTTCAAATCCCCCTGTGGGAACTGTTGCGCCTATGGCTGGTGAACCTCAGTGTTGTCGGCTTAGGGGGAACGACCTTGGGCTATCTGCTGGCCAATGAAAGTCTCAGTCATGGTAAATTCCTCGGTTTCGTGCGATCGCAACGGCGGCATTTACAGGGCTTAAGTGCCTTTGTCTTTGCCACAGTAGCCCTCAGCTTCTGGCTAGAGCGCTATAAACTTCTCTATTCGACTAAGGGGGCGGCCTTTGGCGCAGGCTATACCGATGTCACCGTACGCCTACCCCTCTATGGTTGGCTCTCGGCCTCAGCCTTTGGCGTTGCCTGTTTGTTGGCTTGGTCAGCGATTCGACGAGGCGGAGAGCAGCGGCGGTTGGGCCCCATTGCCCCCGGCCTCTTTGGCTTTACCTTAGGCTACCTGGGGGTCATCCTGATTGTAGATTGGCTCCTGCCCACCGCCATTGAAGCGGCCATTGTTCAACCCAACCAACTGCAACGGGAACTCCCCTACATTCAACGCACCATTACCCACACCCGCGAAGGTTTTAACCTCGAAAAAATGCGGGTGGAACCTTTCCAGCCGGAAAATAACCTTAATGCCGAAATCCTTGCCGCCAACGCGGCCACCACCCGCAATATTCGCCTTTGGGATACCCGCCCCCTGCTCGAAACCAACCGCCAACTGCAACAACTGCGTTCCTACTATCGATTTCCAGCGGCCTTTTTGGATCGCTACTCTCTGAAACTGGCTCCTGATCAAGACCAATCAGAGATTCGCCAAGTCCTCATTGCTGCTCGTGAAGTGGACTACAGTGCCGTTCAGCAGTTTGCCCGCAGTTGGATTAATGAGCACCTCGTGTTTACCCACGGCTATGGCTTCACGATGAGTCCTGTGAATACGGCGGAAGCCAATGGTCTGCCCAAGTACTTTGTTCGCGATATTGGCGATACGGGTCAGCTACTGGTCAATCCCCCCCAGATTCGGGAGAGTATTTCCTTTTTCTACCCACGGATTTATTACGGTGAACTCACCAATACCTATATCTTTGTCCCCTCTGAGGTCCCGGAACTGGACTTTCCGCGGGGGACTGAAAATGTCTATAACCACTACGACGGCACGGGGGGTGTGCCCATTGCCAGTTGGTGGCGACGCTTGGTCTACAGTGTCTATTTTCGCGATTGGCAACTCCTGTTGACCCCCAACTTGCGGCCAGACTCACGGGTTCTCTTTCGGCGATTGATTCAGGATCGCGTGCGGGCGATCGCCCCCTTCCTGCGCTTTGACAGTGAACCCTACCTTGTCGTGGCTGATCCACGCTCTGAACAGGAGATTGCTCCTCGCCCGAGCACTGCGGGGGTCAACTATCTCTACTGGATGATTGATGCCTACACCGTCAGCCGCTACTATCCCTACAGCGATCCGGGGGAGCACTCGTTTAACTACATTCGCAATTCTGTGAAAGTCGTGGTGGACGCCTATAACGGCGATGTCACCTTTTATGTGGTGGAACCCGAGGATGTCATGATTCGCACGTGGCAGCGGATCTTCCCGACCCTTTTTCATCCTTTGAGTGCGATGCCCCACCAGCTCTATCGCCACATTCGCTATCCCATTGATCTGCTGCAAGTGCAGTCCGAGCAGCTCCTGAAGTACCACATGAGTGATCCTGTGGTGTTTTACAACCGCGAAGACCTCTGGCAGATTCCCAAGGAGATCTACCGCGAAAAACCCCAAGCCGTTGCCCCCTACTATCTCATTACCAAGCTACCCATTGGCGCCACGGAGGAGTTTATTCTCCTTGTCCCCTTTACACCCGTGAATCGTCCCAACCTCATTGGTTGGCTAGCGGCGCGTTCCGATGGCGAGAACTATGGCAAGCTTCTGCTCTACGTCTTTCCTAAGCAAGAACTGGTCTTTGGTCCTGAACAAATGGAGGCGCGGATCAATCAAGACCCCGTTATTTCGCAACAGATTTCCCTCTGGAATCGCCAAGGGTCAAGATCGGTGCAGGGCAATCTCCTCATTATCCCTATCCAGCGATCGCTGCTGTATGTTGAACCGATTTACCTCGAAGCGGATCAAAACCGACTGCCCACCTTGGCACGGGTCATCGTCATGGATAATCAGCGGATTGTAATGGCACCCACCCTAGAGGAGGCTCTGAAACAACTCTTTCCCCAATAGGGTTCTAGGCGACTGCGGTCAATCATTGAGCTGATGTTCTGAAGTATTGAAACAATCTCAATAGGCTAGCCGTGATCCCACAGGAGATGAGTTAAAGTGCAGGAGTGCTCCTAAGAAGTAGGAAGAAAACCCCCCCTATACCCGCTCTTGGTAACGTTAAGCTGAATCAATAGGTCTTAAGGAGCCCTTGCCAATGCTCTACTGGCTCAGGCAAGGACGGGTCCACCGCCGCTTCCCGATTGTGTCATCGCAACGAGTTCACCACCCGTGCCTGGCTGCACGCCTATCCCCAAGGGGAACTCCAGCAATGCTTGGCACTCAAGACTCCCCTGTTGCTGCACCAACCAGTTAAGAAAACGATGACTATCGCTGCATACATCCATTTGCCCTTTTGTCGGCGCCGCTGCTTCTACTGTGACTTTCCAATTACGGTGGTGGGAGAGTCGCCAACGCTGGCACAGTCCCTGATTCAAGAGTATGTGGCTGCACTGTGTCAAGAAATTGCCCACACCCCCACGGAGGGGCAACCGCTGCAAACTATCTTCTTTGGTGGCGGAACGCCTTCTCTAGTCCCGCCTCCATACCTTGGCCAGCTGCTGGAGGCCCTCGATCGCCAGCTGGGTATTGCCCTCGAAGCCGAAATTTCCATGGAAATGGATCCGGGGACATTTGACTTAGAACAATTGCAGGACTATCTCAGGCTAGGGGTAAATCGTGTCAGTTTGGGCGTACAGGCCTTTGACGATGAGCTATTGCGGCTGTGTGGCCGCAGTCACGATGTGGCCGATGTTGAGCGGGCAGTTGAGATAATTCAGAGGGCGGGGGTAGCAAACTGGAGCATGGATCTGATTTCGGGCCTGCCCCAACAATCCTTGGCGGACTGGCAATGTTCCCTAGAGCAAGCGATCGCCTTCAAGCCAACGCATCTGTCTATCTATGACCTAATCATTGAGCCAAAGACCGTCTTCAGCAAACGCTATCAACCCGAAGCAGCCCCCCTACCTAGCCAGGAGCAGGCTGCCGCCGCCTATCACCTTGCCCATGAGATGTTAACAGCAGCGGGCTACGATCACTACGAAATTTCTAACTATGCCCAAGGGGGGTTTGCCTGTCGTCATAATCAAGTCTATTGGCGCAATCAATCCTACTATGGCTTTGGCATGGGCGCCACCAGTTATCTCCAGCATCGTCGTCTCAGCCGTCCGCGGACCCGCCGTGAATACTATCAATGGCTGCAAGCCTTACCAGAGAGCCTCCACCAAGGAAGTCCAGACTCCCTGTGGGATCGCTGGTTGGAAACACTGATGTTGGGCTTGCGCCTCAGGGATGGCCTCTCTTTGCCGGCTTTGGCGGATGAATTTCCGGCGTCCTGGGTTGAGGCCCTACAGGCAGCAGCGGCAAAAATATCGCCAGCGTTGCTTTCTTTGGCGGGCGATCGCCTGCACTTAACACAGCCAGAGGGATTTCTCGTGGCTAATCACGTCATTGTCAGCCTTTGGCAAGCATTGGAGGGATCGGTTTTCCGCCAACAGGAAGGGCAGCCCCTACCGATACACTAGAGGTTATCTGACCAAGAATACACTCACGGGAAGGATCATGTTGGAACAGGGAACCATTTCAATCCACACTGAGAACATTTTTCCAATCATTAAAAAGTGGCTCTACTCCGATCATGAGATTTTCCTGCGGGAACTGGTCTCTAACGCCGTCGATGCCATTCAAAAACTGCGGATGGTGGCACGCTCTGGGGAATATAGCGGCGATGTGGATCACCCCGAAGTGACGATCACGATTGACAAAGAAAATAAAAAGTTAGCGATCGCCGACAATGGCATTGGCATGACGGCCGAGGAAGTCAAAAAATACATTACCCAAGTGGCCTTTTCCAGTGCCGAGGAATTTGTGCAAAAGTACAAAGGGGAAGGGGAAAACGCCATCATCGGCCACTTTGGCCTGGGGTTTTACTCCGCCTTTATGGTTGCTGAGCGCGTGGAAATTGATACCCTGTCCTACCGTGAAGGCGCCGTTCCCGTCCATTGGACCTGCGATGGTTCCACAGAATTTACCCTTGCCGATGGCCAGCGTACCACTGTGGGCACAACGGTCACCTTAACCCTTCAAGACAGTGAACTGGAGTATCTAGAGCCAGCCCGTATCCGGCAGCTGGTGCGCAAGTACTGTGACTTTTTACCCGTTCCCATCAAACTGGAAGGGGAGCAAATCAATAGGCAAATTGCCCCTTGGAAGAGTGCTCCCAATAGCCTGAGCAAAGAGGACTATCTGGAGTTTTATCGCTACCTCTATCCCTTCCAAGAAGACCCCCTGCTCTGGGTTCACCTCAATACCGACTACCCCTTTGTGGTGAATGGGATTCTCTACTTTCCCAAGCTGCGCCCCGACATTGATGTCACCAAGGGGCAAATTAAGCTCTACTGCAATCAGGTCTTTGTCAGCGACAATTGCGAAGAGGTCATTCCCCGCTTTTTGCTGCCCCTGCGGGGGGTGATTGACAGTAGCGATATTCCCCTAAATGTGTCCCGCAGTTTCCTACAAAACGATCGCACCGTTCGTAAAATTGCGGACTACATTGCCAAGAAGGTGGGCGATCGCCTGAAGGAGCTCTATCGCGAAGACCCCGCTGCCTACGTGCGCCTATGGCAAGACCTGGGCACCTTCGTTAAATTTGGCTCCATCAACGATGAGAAGTTCAAAAAGCAGGTGGAGGACATTCTCATCTACCGCACCACTGCCGCATTGACCTCCAAAGAAAGGGACGACGTTTGGGCAGCGGAGGGGGGCATTCAAGTGGATGGCAAAACCTACACCACCCTCAAGGAATACCTAGAGCGCAACAAGGAGCGCCAAGGCAATCGCGTCTATTACTGCACCGATGAGGTGAACCAAGCCACCTATGTGCAACTGCTCAAGAGCCAAGGAATTGAAGTCCTCTTTATGGACAGTTTCATTGATACTCACTTTGTACCGTGGCTGGAGCAGAACTATCGCGATGTCAAGTTCCTGCGGGTGGATGCGGAACTGGATGAAACCCTGATTGACAAGAGCAAAGAGAGTGAACTCATTGACCCCACCACCAACAAAACCCGCAGTGAGCAGATCAAAGCCCTCTTTGAATCGGTGCTGAAAAAGCCAAAGCTGACGATCCGCACCGAAGCCCTCAAGGCCGATGCGCCGCCGGCGATGATCCTCCTCCCTGAAGCCAGTCGGCGGATGCAGGAGATGATGGCAATGATGCAGCAGCAAGCCAATGTACAGTTGCCGGAGGAGCATATCTTGGTTGTCAACACCGCCCATCCCTTGGTGCAAAATCTCCTCAGCCTCAACCAAGGAACGATTATTCAAACCAGCGGTACCTCAGAAACGGGTACATTGGTTGAAAAGCTGTGTCAGTATATCTACGATTTGGCCTTGATGTCACAGCGGGCCTTTGATGCCAATGGTATGCAGCAGTTTACGGAGCGCGCCAGCCAAGTTCTAACCCAACTGACAACGATGGCCACGCGCTAACCTTTACAGATACGGGAGGTAACCCATGATAGTTACGGTAGGCCTATTGGCGGGAGCGATCGCCCTATTGGCGTGGGGACTCTACCGCAACCTGCCCTATGGCAAGCTGGGGATAGTGGCTTGGTTGCAAACCCTTGTCCTCATGCTCCCTTGGCTGGTGGTTTTTGGCAGCCTCAGCTTTGGGATTGCGATTAACTTTGCCGCCGTCCTCTTTGGGCTGGTGTTTTCGATTGTGGCCTATATTGCCCTGGGGCGGTGGTTGCGATCGCTGGCCGTCACCGCAGAACTCCCCTTGGCTACTTCTGGGCGTTCTGAACTGGAGCAAGCCACCCCAGAACAGACAACCGCTGCGCCGCCTACCGAGAAACCTAGCCTTCCCCCTGAGGATTTGCAAGCCATTCAAAGCATCTTTAGTGTTGATACCTACTTTGCCACCGATTACCTTCCCTACAAGGGAGGTGTGATCTGTCCGGGGAATCTGCGGGGTGAGGCTAAAGCGGTGCATCAGCAACTCACTGAGCGCCTCCAGGCCGCCTTGCCCGATCGCTATCGCCTCTTTATGGTGCCCAATAGTGAGGGCAAGCCCATGGTGGTGATTTTGCCGATGACCACTGAGCCAATCCGCTCCGGCAAGCTGCAAAAGCTAGCGGCGGTGTTCTTGGCGGTGGCCACCCTTGGCACCTGTCTCGAGACCAGTGCCATTTTGCAGGGCTTTAGCCTAGTGGGGAATCCCACCGCTGGCCTGTTCCAGCGATCGCTCCCCTTTGCCCTTGGCCTCTTTGGCATTGCGGCGGTGCGGGAAGTTGGCCACTGGCTAATGGCCAAACGCTATCAGGCACGCTTGGGGCCGCCGATCTTTTTGCCGGCGTGGCAGTTGGGGACTTTTGGTGCCATGACCCGCCTTGAATCCTTCCTGGCCAATCGCAGTCAATTGTTTGATATTGGTGCCGCGGGGGCGATCGCCGCCGGCAGTGTTGCGCTGCTGCTGTTGGGCACTGGGTTTATCCTCTCGCCAACCCCTCAGGGCCTAGAGGTGCCAACGATCTTTTTCCAGGGCTCGATTTTAGTGGGGACAATCGCCAAGCTCTTTTTGGGCCAGCAGTTGCAAAGCGAAGTGGTGAGGGTACATCCTTTAGTGATTCTGGGCTGGCTGGGGCTGATCATGACTGCTTTGAACTTGATGCCTGCAGGGCAACTGGATGGCGGGCGGATGATTCAAGCCATTTACGGTACGAAAACCGCCAAACGACTGACGATTATTACCCTTGTCGTCTTGGGCTTGGTGGCAATTGTCAACCCCTTGGCCCTCTATTGGGCGTTGGTGATCCTGCTGTTGCAGCGGGATGTGGATCAACCTAGTCTCGATGAAATAACAGAACCGGATGATATCCGCGCCGGTTTAGGGCTGCTGTTGTTGTTCTTGATGGCGGCGACCCTCATTCCAATGGCACCGGGGCTGGCAGGTCGGTTGGGGATTGGAGGCTAAATGCCCGATTCATTGCGGCAAATTTTGACGGCGATCGCCCAAGGGGAACTGAGTGTAGAGACGGCCTATCGCCAACTGCAATACCTTTCCTACGAACCCATTGGCGATTTTGCGCGCATTGATCACCAACGGCAGCACCGCACAGGCTTTCCAGAGGTCATTTGGGGGCCTGGCAAAACCCCCCAGCAACTTGCTGAAATTCTGGAGCGGATGCGTCCCCACTATCCCTGTGTCATGGCCACGCGCATTTCCCCAGAGGTCTTTGAGGCAGTGCGATCGCGCCTCGGGGGACTGCACTATTTTGAAAAGGCACAGATTTGCAGTACAGCCCCCATTTTGCCGCCGCAGTTTCCGCGGCAGGTGGGTTTAGTCTGTGCCGGTACAGCGGATCTGCCCGTGGCCGAAGAGGCAGCAGTGACGTTGCAGCTCTCAGGATTTAGCGTTGAGCGGTTTTGGGATGTAGGGGTGGCGGGACTTCATCGCCTCCTGAGTGTGCGCGATCGCCTTGAGGAGATGGCGGTGCTGATTGTTGTTGCGGGTATGGAGGGGGCACTTCCCAGTGTGGTGGCAGGGCTCGTCTCCGTGCCAGTGATTGCGGTGCCCACCAGTATCGGCTATGGCGCGAACTTTGCTGGTTTGGCAGCACTGCTGACAATGCTCAACTCCTGTGCCCCCGGCATCGGTGTCGTCAATATTGACAATGGCTTTGGAGCAGCGATGCTGGCGGCCAAGATCTTGCGATCGCTCAGTCAAAGGCTATAATGATTATTTGTTCTTAACGTGTCATTGATCATCAGGTGAGCTGTGGCTAACATTAAATCTGCCGCTAAACGTGCCCAAATTGCTGAGCGTAATCGTCTGCGCAACAAAGCCTATCGCTCGGCAGTGCGTACCTTAATTAAAAATTACTTGAATGCCATTAGTCAGTACAGCACCGACCCCACGCCAGAAAAGCTGGCGGAAGTCCACCACCGCCTGAACTTAGCCTTTAGCAAAATTGACAAAGCTGTTAAGCGGGGCGTTCTCCATCGCAACACGGGTGCCCGTCGCAAAGCGCGGCTGACCCGTATCCTCAACAAAACACTGCAACCCGCTGCCTAATCCCCATGTTGGTGGATACCCACGTCCATCTCAATTTTCCAGAGTACGCCCCCGATCTGGAGGCAGTGGCTGAGCGCTGGCGATCGGCGGGGGTGGTGCGCCTAGTGCACTCCTGCGTTGAGCCAAGGGAATTTCCAGTGATTCAGCGGCTGAGTGCCCAGTTTCCGGAACTGTTTATGGCAGTGGGTCTCCATCCTTTGGATACCCAGCAGTGGCAGCCCCAACTCAAGGAGAAAATTGCCAGCCTTGCCACCAGTGAACCCAAGGTGGTGGCCATTGGTGAAACGGGTTTAGACTTTTACAAAGCCACCAACCGCGAGCAACAGGAAGCCGCCTTTTGGGCACAGTTGGAGGTCGCCCAGGCCTTGGACTTACCAGTGATCCTCCACTGTCGCGAAGCAGCGGCGGCGGCTAGGGATTTATTGCAGCAATTTGTGCGCGATCGCGGTCCGGTTCGAGGGGTCATGCACTGCTGGGGTGGCACCCCCGAAGAAACGGCATGGTTCCTGGAATTGGGCTTTTACATTAGCTTTAGCGGCACCGTCACGTTTAAGAACGCCAAACAAATTCACGCTTCAGCACAGATGGTTCCCAGCGATCGCCTGCTCATTGAAACCGATTGTCCTTTTCTGGCTCCTGTGCCCAAGCGGGGTGAAAAACGCAACGAACCGAGCTATGTGCGCTTTGTGGCTGAAGCGGTTGCCCGTTTGCGGCAGTGTGACCTTGGGGAACTAGAACAGCAGACAACCCTCAATGCCTGTCACCTCTTTCGGCTACCGCTGCCTACGGAACAGTCTACTGCTCCCTTTTCTTAGCTCTTGTTTCCTGGGCTGAAGATTGATTTGCCCACAGGGTTACACTTCGGAGCGGCGTAACACCGTATCGTAGAGACCTATCTCTTTTTCCTCTCCATGGCGGTTGAGGGCAGCGTTAACCCGGCTGGGGTCTTCGTAGCGTTTAAACTTATACACCGCGTCGTTCATGAGCGCGCTGTTGAATACCCCCAGGCTCAAGGTCTTAAATATCCTCTTTTTTAATTTAATAGGGTTAGCGGGCTACTCAGGGCTTCCATACTGTTGCAGCGAACCCAGAAAGGGCGATCGCTCAATTGATCATTAAAAAATTTAGCCCATTTACCGACCCTCCCCTTTTGACCACCTAAGATAGGTCCATAGGGTAGAGGTGACAGTTTACTAAATGCTTTCGGGGACCCGCGGCCTCTCCTGAATGCGGCTGAACCTTGATCCATAGGGTTGAAGTGAATGTTCCAAAGACCGCTGCTGACTTGATGAGGATTTTTGTATGGTAAGCTCTCCTCCCCGTCCCACCGCACTCACCGACGATATTCATGCTTTTGGTCCTGCTCGCGCCACGATTCAAGGACAGCCCCTGAGCGATAGCGAAGTTGAGGCCATGGATGCCTTCTTCCGTGCCTGTAATTATTTGGCAGTGGGCATGATCTATTTACTTGATAACCCCCTGCTCAAAGAACCCCTGAAGCCCGAACACATTAAAAAGCGCCTTCTGGGTCACTGGGGATCGAGTCCCGGCTTGGCCTTTTGCTATTTGCACCTCAACCGCATTATCAAAAAATATCAACAGGAAGTTATTTTTTTAGCGGGGCCCGGCCATGGTGCCCCAGGAGTATTAGCACCGGTTTACCTTGAGGGTAGCTACAGCGAGATTTACCCCAACATCAGTGAAGATGCAGCAGGCTTAAAAAAATTCTTTAAGCAGTTTTCCTTCCCCGGTGGCATTGGCAGCCACTGTACCCCCGAAACCCCCGGCTCAATTCACGAAGGGGGAGAACTGGGCTATGTCCTCTCCCATGCCTGTGGCGCCGCCTTCGATAACCCGGATTTGATTGTGGCAGCGGTTGTCGGCGATGGCGAAGCAGAAACAGCACCTCTGGCTACCTCGTGGCACATCAACAAGTTCTTGAACCCAGCGCGGGATGGGGCAGTCTTGCCGATTCTCAACTTGAACGGCTACAAGATTAACAACCCGACAATTCTGGCTCGCATTCCCCATCAGGATTTGGAGAACTACTTCCGAGGGTTGGGCTATGACCCCTGCTTTGTGGAAGGGTCCGATCGCCCCTCCATGCACCAAGCAATGGCGGCAACCTTGGACTACTGTGTCACCAGAATCAAAGAAATTCAGCGGACAGCCCGTGAAGAGGGCCTCACCACCTTACCCCGTTGGCCGATGATTGTGCTGCGTACCCCCAAAGGCTGGACGGGCCCAGCGGAAGTGAATGGCCACAAAGTGGAAGGCTCCTGGCGAGCACACCAAGTTCCCTTGGCGGATGTTCACACCAACCCCGAAAATCTCCAGCTGCTGGAAAATTGGCTGCGCAGCTACCGGCCTGAGGAGCTCTTTGATCACAATGGCACCTTCCGCCCTGACCTCAAGGCCCTAGCACCCACAGGCAACTACCGCATGGGCATGAATCCCCACGCCAATGGCGGCCTACTGCGCAAAGATTTGAAAATGCCGAATTTCCGGGAGTACGGCATTACATTTGACAAACCGGGACAAATCGAGGTGGAAAATACCCGTCCCTTGGGGGTCTTTCTGCGGGATGTCATGCGCAACAACCCCAGGAATTTTCGCATCTTTGGTCCCGATGAAACCACCTCAAACAAGCTCAATGCGGTTTATGAGGCCAGCAAGAAGTTTTGGATTGCCGAGTCCTTTGATGAGGATGCCGATGGCGGTGAGCTGTCCCCGGAGGGGCGCGTCATTGAAATGCTCAGCGAGCACACGCTGGAGGGGATGCTGGAGGGCTATCTGCTCACAGGTCGCCATGGCTTTTTCTCCACCTATGAGGCGTTTGTCCATGTGATTGATTCGATGTTCAACCAGCATGCCAAGTGGTTGAGCATTTGCAATGAACTGTCGTGGCGGGCAGATGTTTCCTCTTTGAACCTGCTGATTACCTCAACGGTGTGGCGGCAGGATCACAATGGCTTCACTCACCAGGATCCCGGATTTCTGGATATTGTCTGCAACAAGAGTGCCAAGGTGACGCGCATTTATCTACCTCCCGATGTGAATTCGCTGCTGTCGGTGGCGGATCACTGCCTGCGGAGCAAAAATTATGTGAATGTGATTGTTTCTGATAAGCAGTTGCACTTACAGTACCTGACGATGGATCAGGCCATTATCCACTGCACAAAGGGCGTAGGTATTTGGGATTGGGCCAGCAATGATCAAGGCTACGAACCGGATCTGGTCATGGCCAGTGCTGGGGATATTCCCACCCAAGAGGCGTTGGCGGCGATCGCCCTCCTGCGGCAGGAATTTCCAGAGCTCAAGATTCGCTACATTAACGTGGTGGATCTCTTTAAGCTGCAACCGGAAACCGAACACCCCCATGGCCTCAGCGATCGCGACTTTGATAGCCTATTTACCCTCGATCGCCCGATTATCTTTAACTTCCATGGCTACCCGTGGTTAATTCACCGCCTTGCCTACCGCCGCCACAATCACCGTAATTTGCACGTGCGGGGCTACAAGGAAAAGGGCAACATCAACACCCCCTTAGAATTGGCCATCAATAATGAGATTGATCGCTTTAGTCTGGCCATTGATGCCATCGATCGCCTCCCTGAACTTCAGGTGGCGGGTGCCCATGCCAAGGAAAAATTCCGCAACATGCAAATTGCAGCCCGCAACTATGCCTACGAGTACGGTGTAGACAAGCCGGAGTTTAGCCACTGGACATGGCCCTTCTAGCTGAATCCCCTAGCCCCTCCCTGGCGGGTTGAGGGAGGGGTTCTGCTTGGCGCACGGGCACTTGGTGCTGATGTAGATAGCCCTTGATCTGGGCGATCGTCAGTTGGCCGTAGTGCAGCAGCGAGGCTAAAAGTGCCGCCTCTGCTTTCCCTTCCACAAGGGCAGCGCGAATATGCTCACAGGTGCCTGCTCCCCCAGAGGCAATCACAGGAATCTCCACTCGCTCGGCGATCGCCCGCGTCAATTCAAGGTCGTAGCCTGCCTGGGTTCCATCGGCATCCATACTGGTCACCAGCAGTTCGCCCGCACCCCGTTTAGCCATTTCCACTGCCCAGGCCACGGCATCGAGACCGGTGGCTTCCCGGCCGCCGCGCACATAGACTTGCCAACGGGGTTGGTCAGGAGCACAATCGGGTTCGCGTCGAGCATCAATGGCAACAACAATACATTGGGCACCAAAGCGATCGCTGGCCTGATTGACGAGATCGGGTTGCCGCACGGCTGCCGAATTCAGGCTGACTTTATCTGCCCCGGCCCGCAATAGATCCTTGATCATCGTCAGGGACTGAATGCCACCCCCCACCGTGAGGGGAATAAACACCTGATCCGCGGTGCGATAGACCACATCAATGAGGATGTTGCGCTCTTCATGGGTGGCCGTAATATCCAAAAATACAAGCTCATCGGCACCCGCTGCATTGTAGGCCTGAGCCAGCTCTACGGGATCTCCGGCATCCCGTAGGTTGACAAAGTTCACCCCCTTCACAACTCGACCCGCCTTCACATCCAGACAGGGCAAAATTCGTTTTGCAAGCATCATCCCTCCTTGTGGCTACTGCACAGTGACCCGACGACCACCGCCACTGACAAAGACAATCGGACGCCCCTCCCCCATCGGTTCCCAACCCACATCAAAACCACTGCGCCAAGCAATGGCACGGGCGGCTCGAAAACAATCAAAGCTATCGGGACGCACAAAAAAGACCAAGGAATGCTGTGCTGGCGACAGGTGATCAAGGGTGCGGCGAAACTGGGAGGTGGGTTTTTCTAGGGTATTAAAGAACTCGCCACCAAGGCGATCGCGGAGTTCAAAGTGGGTTTGCAAAATGGGTTTCTCTCCTTGGGGAACCAGACTCAAGCGTACATCGTAGTGGCGGGTACGGTAGCGAAAGGACTCTAGTTGTTCTTGAATTTGGCGAGGATGCGCAAAGGGATTGTCTGTCACCCGTCGCAGATGGCGGTCGATGGCCTCACTGGCTTGATCCACCTCAAGGGGCAGGGCACGATTTTCGCGGCACTCAAAGAAATACACCTGTTTGCGGGTTTCGCGGGCAATGGGGGTGCGCACAAGGGCGGGAGACACTGCCGCCGTCAAGCTCGCAAAGAGGCAAACAAAGATCATTACCCCTACAGTATTGGTGAGGACATCGAGGAACGAGTCCAGATTTTGACTGGGGGCTTGGACCTGGGGGCGGGGGCGCGATCGCTTCATGGAGCCGCAATATCCTGCAACACAGAGGCTTCTTCTAGGTTATAGGTTATCGGAATTCTCCATCGCTGGTCTTCGCCCATCTGATAGAGTGGCAATTGAATAGACCCAGAGATCAACTTCTCCTGCCTATGGCAATGCTAAAAACGCCCCCCCCTCGCTCCCTCACCTACCCAGCCTACGATCGCAGGGTTGGCAAACAGGGTCGGGCCTTGGTGTTGCTCTCAATTATGACGGTATTTTTGCTGGGGGGCATTGGCACTCGCCTGGCTTACCTACAAATTGTTGAGGGCGATCGCAACCGCCAGATGGCCGATGAAAACCGCATTCGCTTGATTCCCAAACCGCCAGAGCGGGGGAAGATTCTGGATCGCAAAGGGCGGATCTTGGCGGGAAATCAGTTCTCCTACTCCGTCTTTCTCTGGCCCCTGGCTGCTAAAAAGCCTGAATGGCCCCAGACGGTGAGAATTCTCTCGCGGGTGCTCAATATCCCCGCCAGTGAGATCGAAGCGCGGGTCAAACAAGCGGGGGTGAATTCCCCTTCGTTGATTCGCATTGCCCAAGGGATTAACCAAGGGCAAATTGTTGCCCTCGAAGAACACCGCAATTTCCTGACGGGGGTTGAAATTGACCGTGAAGCCCTGCGCTTTTATCCCCACGGCGAAACTGCCGCCCACATCATTGGCTACATTGGCGAACTGAATGAAGAGGAACTGGCAGCGCGGCGAGATCAGGGCTATCGCCTTGGGGATGTGATAGGCAAAATGGGCGTGGAAGCCACCTATGAAAAAGTACTGCGGGGAACTTGGGGCGGTCAGCAGGTGGAGGTGGATGGCCAAGGCAGAGTCATTCGCATTCTTGGGCAAAAGGTGGCGCGACCGGGGAATGACATTACCCTTTCGGTGGATTTAGACGTGCAAAAAGCGGCAGAAGCAGCCCTGGGCAGTCGACCGGGGGCGATCGTGGCGATGGATCCTCGCGATGGTTCGATTCTTGCCCTGGCCAGTTACCCTGCCTTTGACCCCAATTGGTTTGCTCGCCGTATGACCCAAGGTCAATGGGATGAGCTACAGCGGCGGCAATTTCCCTTTGTCAACCGTGCCCTCCAAGGATTCCCCCCCGCGAGTACCTTCAAGATTGTAACAACGGTGGCGGCCCTAGAGTCTGGGAAGTTCAGCCCTGATACGATTCTCATGACCTATCCTGCTCTGTATACAGGGGGCTTTGCCTTCCACGATTGGAATCGGGCAGGCTTCGGGCCTTTGGGCTTTGCGGGCGCCTTAGCTTGGAGCAGTAACACCTTTTTTGGTCAAGTCGCACGTGCCATTGGTCCTGAAACGCTGATTGAGTGGGCACGGCGCTTTGGCATGGGCACAAAAACGGGCATTGACTTACCGGGGGAAACAGCAGGCTTTGTCCCAGATCCCCAGTGGAAGCGGAAAACCTTTGGCGAAGGGTGGTACGACGGCGACACATTAATCACAGCCATTGGCCAAGGGGCATTGCAAGTGAGTCCGGTTCAAGCGGCGGTCATGTTTGCCGTGCCTGCGAATGGGGGCTATAAAGTGCGTCCGCACCTAATTGCTTCTGAAAATTCTGATCGCTGGCGACAGTCGTTGAATTTAAAGCCCTCTACCATACAGGTGCTCCGCCAAGGCTTACGACAGGTGGTGACCAATGGTACAGGAGCGGCTCTGAATATTTCTGAGGTGGCGATCGCTGGCAAAAGTGGCACGGGTGAAGATCCCCCCCGTCCTCACCACACCTGGTTTGGTGCCTACGCCCCTGCAGACAACCCTGAAATTGTCGTTGTCGCCTTTGCTGAAAACTCCGGTGGGGGTGGGGGGTCTGTGGCTGGGCCGATGGTGCTCAAAGTGATTCAAACCTACATGAAAATTCGCGATCGCTAGAAGATTGTCATTCCCCAAGCTTGCGCCTAGAATTTGAAGGAATGCGTGTGATGGGGGAAGTCATGATCGAGCAGCGCGTCATTACCCTTGGGCTGACACTGAGTCTATTGACAGTGAGTTGGGGAACTCGCCAGAGTCTTGCCGAAACTGTTCCAGTCGAGCCAGAAGTGGCTGCACCGATCCCTGTGAATCCTGTTCAACCAGTGGATAGTGCGCCTCTTGTATTCTCCACAGAACCCGTGGATCCACCCCCTGGTAGTGAACCCCTCGAACACCTGAGGCCCGCCCGCTCTATTCCCGTTGTCATCCAAGAACGCTCCACAGGCTGTCAAGCGATCGTTAGGGAGAGCATTCCCAACAACATTTGCCAAGCCCAAGGTACTCCACACCTCCCCACCCCCACTGCCCCCCGCCAACCCTCTGCTCCAGCCTTCCGTCGCCCTGTGGTTGCCGCCCAGCCAAAAAATGTTTTGCCATCTGCCCAAACGACTGCACCCGCCTATGTCCGTCAGCCCTTTCCAGGAGCGAATCCCTTGCGTTGGCTGACCGTCAACCGCCGCCAAATGCTCTTTCCCTTGCCGTTCCCGGTGCCCATTACCTCAACCTTCGGCTGGCGCATCCATCCCATTTTTGGCGATCGCCGCTTCCATTCGGGAACAGATTTGGGCGCTCCCCAAGGGACACCAGTGCTAGCAGTTTTTGATGGCCGCGTGGTTGAGTCCAACTGGCTAGGGGGCTATGGCCTCACCGTCATTTTGCAACACCCACCAGAGGAGCACCAAACCCTCTATGCCCATCTCTCACAGATTTTTGTCAATCCGGGTCAATGGGTGAACCAGGGGGAAGTCATTGGCCTTGTGGGAAGTACAGGCTACTCCACAGGACCGCACCTTCACTTTGAAATTCAGGAAATGACCGCCCAAGGGTTGATTCCCGTGGCTCCCGAAGTGCGGTTAGAATTGGCCTTAGCCCAATTAAAGCAGGCGATCGCCCGAGCCCGTCAGCAGTCAAATCGCACTTAGGTAGGACACGATGGTTGTTGCGACTTCCCCTCACACCGATAATCCCCTATTGCGGGGCGATGGTTTTCCCCCCTTTGATCAGATTCAGGTGAGCCATGTTGAGCCAGCGGTGCGCCAACTGTTGCAGGAACTCACCCAAGAATTAGAAGCCCTTGAGCAATCCTTTACCCCCACATGGGAAGGGTTAGTGGAGCCCCTAGAACGCCTCAGCGATCGCTTGGATTGGACCTGGGGTATTGTGAGCCATCTTACAGGGGTCAAAAACAGTCCTGAGCTCCGTCAAGCCTACGAAGCGGTTCAACCCCAAGTGGTGGAGTTCTACACCCGTCTGGGGCAATCGCGCCCCCTCTATGAAGGCTTTAAGGCACTGGCGGCCAGTCCAGAATTTCACAGCTATCCCCCGGCGCGCAAACGCATTGTTGAAGCAGCCATTCGCAATGCTGAACACAGTGGGGTTGGCCTCACGGGTGCCGCCAAGGAGCGCTTCAATGCCATTCAACTGGAATTGGCGGAGCTTTCCACCCAATTCTCCAACAACCTTTTAGATGCCACCAAGGCCTTTCGCCTCAAGCTCACCCAACCTGATGAAGTGGCTGGACTGCCCCCCAGCCTACTGGCGCTGGCTGCCCAAACCGCTCGCCAAGATGGCATTGAGACCGCAACTCCAGAAACAGGGCCATGGCACATCACCCTCGACTTCCCCAGCTTTGGCCCCTTTATGCAGCACAGCCAGCGGCGGGACCTACGGGAACAGCTCTATCGTGCCTACATCTCCCGTGCCAGCAGGGGTGAGTGGGATAATCAGCCAATTCTTGAGCGCATCCTTGCCCTGCGGGTTGAAGAGGCCCAGCTTTTAGGATTCAACACCTATGCTGAACTCAGCCTTGCCAGCAAAATGGCGGACAGTGTCGCCAGTGTGGAAAAACTCCTTGAGGAACTGCGTCAAGTCAGCTATAGTGCTGCGGCGCGGGAACTGGAAGAACTCAAAGCCTTTGCTGCTGCCCAAGGGGCACCCGAAGCCAATGATCTGCAGCACTGGGATATTCCCTATTGGGCAGAACGTCAACGGGAAGCCCTCTTTGACTTCAAGGATGAGGAACTACGCCCCTACTTTCCTTTACCTCAAGTGCTTGAGGGTCTATTTGGCTTAGTGAAGCGGCTCTTTGGGGTGACGGTTGTGCCAGCCGATGGCCAAGTCCCCGTTTGGCATCCCGATGTGCGCTTTTTTGCGATTCTAGACGAAAACAACGTAACGATCGCCCACTTTTACCTTGATCCCTATAGCCGTCCTGGCGAGAAACGCGGCGGCGCCTGGATGGATGACTGCCTTGGTCGCGCTAAATATCGCCTTCAGGGGGAATGGCGTACCCGTTTACCCGTTGCCTACTTAATCTGCAATCAAACGCCCCCTGTGGATGGCAAGCCCAGCCTGATGACCTTTAGTGAAGTGGAAACCCTCTTCCACGAATTTGGACATGGTTTGCACCACCTGCTGACACGGGTGGACGAAGCGGGTGCCGCCGGCATTAACAATGTGGAGTGGGATGCCGTCGAACTCCCCAGTCAATTTATGGAGAATTGGTGCTACCATCGCCCAACCCTTTTTGGCATGGCACGCCACTATGAAACCGGGGAACCCCTGCCAGAACACTACTACGAAAAACTGGTTGCCGCCCGTACCTACCGCGCCGGCAGTGCCCTATTAAGACAGTTGCACTTTAGTTTGTTGGATTTGGAGCTGCACCATCGCTATCGACCAGGGGAGGGGGAAACCCCGCAACAGGTGCGCGATCGCGTTGCCCAGACAACAACTATTTTGCCTCCCCTGCCAGAGGATGCGTTTCTCTGTAGCTTTAGCCACATTTTTGCTGGGGGGTATGCTGCGGGTTACTACAGCTATCTTTGGGCAGAAGTTCTCAGTGCTGACGCTTTTGCTGCCTTTGAGGACGTCGGCCTAGACAATGAGCAAGCGATCGCTGAAATGGGACGACGCTACCGCGAAACCGTGCTTGCCCTTGGCGGCAGCCAAGCCCCTATGGAAATTTTCAAAGCCTTCCGAGGCCGCGAACCAAGCACCGAGGCCCTACTCCGCCACCGCGGTTTAGTATCAAAAAATTAAATTAGACAAAAAATGCTGTACCTTATTCTAAAACATGTAGGCTGTGGATCACACCACCTTCTACATCAAATTTGAGCTCGATGTTGAATGGCCAAGTGAGAATAAAGCTGCCACCTTCCTCGCTCCTTCAGTGGCAGGGGGGTCAAGGTCTTGGCAATGTTCTCCTCATCAAAAATCTGGTTGACCTACATTCTCGGCCAAGGGTTAACCCGCATGAGAGCCTTATTTTATCTACAAAAGGACAAAGACGAAAATGCCCACTGCAACAGCGATGCCCATCAGAGCCACCACCATGATGTGTCCCGCTGCTGGGAGTACTATCCCCAGTCTACCACTGGGCTGCGATCGGCATCCGCCAACCGGAACCGAAGGCGCGATCGGTAATTTTTAAGCCTGGCGCTGCCTGCTGGCGCTTGAATTCTGCCCGTTGAACCATGCGCCGCACGTGCTGCACAAGGTCGAGGTCATATCCTGCAGCGGCAATTTCTTGATCCGACTGGTGGCGATCGATCATCCGTGCCAAAATGCCATCAAGAATGTCGTAGGGTGGTAGGCTATCTTGATCCCGTTGCCCGGGTTTAAGCTCAGCACTGGGGGCTTTGCTGAGAATGTGGGGAGGAATCACCACAGGGCCAGCGATTGGCAGATCGGGAATAGGACGACCCTGCGCTGCCTGGCCATTGAGCCAATGGCACAGCTCATAAACACGAGTTTTGGGGACATCGGCAATGGCTGCAAGCCCGCCATTCATGTCGCCATAGAGGGTGCAGTAGCCCACCGCTAGTTCTGATTTATTGCCGGTGGAAAGGAGCAAGTGGCCAAACTTGTTGGCGATCGCCATCAGCAGGGTACCGCGAATGCGGGCTTGGATATTTTCCTCGGCGACGCCACTGGGAGTGCCAGCAAAAAGGGGAGCCAGCACCTCGCTGTAGGTCTGCATTAGGGGAGCAATGGGTAAAACCTGTGTGGCAATGCCCAAGTTTGCTGCCAAGTCCTTGGCATCGGTAATCGAGTGCTCGGAACTGTAGGGGGAGGGCATCAGCACCCCCAGCACCTGTTCTTTGCCAACCGCAGCGGTTGCGATCGCCGCCACCAAGGCTGAATCAATACCGCCACTGAGACCAATCACCACCTGCCGAAAGCCACATTTACGGGCATAATCCCGCACCCCCAAAACCAAGGCTTGCCAAATTTCCGCCGCTTCACCTTTGGCCAAGGGAGCAATCATGGCGGTGGGTTGCAAATCTCCGTCTTGCCAGCGCACGGCTAGGTAATCCTCACGAAACCCCTTGGCACGGCTCACCACTTCCCCCTGCCGATTCACCGCTAAACTGGTGCCATCAAAAACCAAATCATCATTGCCCCCCACCTGATTGGCATAGATCAAGGGACAGTGATATTGCCGCGCTGTGTGCTCAATCAGCGCCTGCCGCAACTTGGGTTTGCCGACACAGTAGGGGGAGGCCGAGAGATTCACAATCAGATCCGCTCCCTCAGCCACCAATTCAGCAACGGGATTGCGCTCGTAGTACCGCTGCCCCCAAAACTGCTCATTGTTCCACAGGTCTTCACAAATCGTGACGCCAATTTTGAGCTGATCGGTGGCCGTCGTCAGTGTCAAGAGATTCTCCGTACTGCCAGGGGCAAAGTAACGGCACTCATCAAAGACGTCGTAGGTGGGCAACAACTGCTTGGCAAAGACCTGTTGCACCTCACCTTCGCGCAGGAGAGCAGCGCCATTGTAGAGTGGCTTTTGACCTTTGACGTCAGCATCAGGGTTGGGCAAAACTGTTCCCACCAGTACAGCCACCGCTGGGGGCAAGGCACTGGCCAGGTGGTGCAGTTCCTGCTGCATCGCCTCAACAAAATGGCGGTTGAGTAGCAAATCCTTGGGGGGATAGCCACAGAGGGCCAGCTCAGGGGTAATGACCAAATCCACAGGGTGCTGGCTGCAGATCTCCTGGACTGCGCTGGCGATCGCTTCAGCATTGGTTCTGAGACTACCGACGGTGGAGTTCAGTTGGGCAATCCACAGATGCACAGCCATAGACAATTCCTCAATTCCTCAAAAGTTAAACAAAAACAAGGGGCTTATCCTTCAGGGCCGCAAAGGCCTCGCGATCGAAGCGGTAGAGGGTTGCCGGTCGCCCCGCCCCGCGGATGACTTTCTGGTGCGTATCTTGCAAGATGCCCAATTTCAGAAGCCGGGAGCGGAAGTTAGAATAGTCGGAAAAGTTAGCCCCTAGGACGGTACTGTAGAACTGATAGAGATCGTTGAGGGTGAAATACTCCGGCAGCACATCAAAGGCCACAGGGCTATACTCCAGCTTATTGCAGAGGCGGCGGTGACCATAGGCCAAAATTTTGCTGTGATCAAAGGCCAGATCAGGACAGGCACTCAGGGCAAACCACTGCACTGGCAACTCCCCAGGAACAATGAGTTCGGCATCAGCAAAGCGCACCAAGGCAAAGTAACTCACAGACAGATAGCGTTTGCCATAGGTGGGATTCCGGTCCGATTCGCCAAAGGTGTACAGTTGCTCCAAATACAGGTTACTGACGCGAATTTTTTCCGCTAGGGTGCGGTAAGCAGCGGCTTCAAGGGATTCCCCCTGCCGCACGAGGGTGCCGGGAAGGCTCCAATAACCGATAAAGGGAGGCTGTTGTCGCTGCACCAGTAGCACCAGGAGGCGATTTTGATCCGTATCCACGGAGAAAATGACGTTGTCCACACGAACGACAAATTCTGCCAGGGGCAAAGGGGAGACCGTCATGGCTGCGAGTAAAGTCCTTGCTCCTGAATATACTGGGCGATCGCTGGCGGGAGTTGTTGGGCATCCCGCTGTTGCCGATAGGTTGTCGAGGAAACCGCTGGCCCGCGGTAGTTTGCCAGTTCTACGTGGGGACACAGCCGCTGCACCACTTGCCAATCCTGAGGGTCAATGACAACGCCAGGACGCTGCAGGACCAATAGCTGCACCTGGCCAAGGAGTTTTTCCGCCTGATACCACTGGGGTAGCTTCCTAAGGACATCACTGCCCACCACAAGGGTGAAGAGTTCCCCTGGCCACCGCTGCTTCACCTGTTCAACGGAATAAAGGGTGTAGGGGTGGCTGAGTTCGGGGTGATGCTCGACATTGGGGCGGTTGAGGCTGCGCACCAATAGATTGACCATTGCTTGGCGATAGGGCAAGGGGGTTTGCTGCCCTTTGAAGGGGTTATCGGCTGCCCACACGAAAACGCGATCGTAGCGATCGCTCAGCCACTGGAGAATGTCTCCGTGGGCGGCGGTTGGTGGATCGGCACTGGTACCAAAGAGGGCAATGGTCATGGGTGCTGTCGTAACTGTTGGATCAAGGCGTCAAGGGCAGGGGAATAAACCACGGGCTGGGTCACATCCAAGAGAGTCTCTGGCAATTCCGCAAGGCTGGCGCGGTGGCGATCGCGAATGGTTGTCAATGACTCCGGCGGATAAAGGGGGCACCCTTCCTTCATAACCAGTTCAAGGAGCGGTTTGCCCCAAACCTGTTCCTCGCTGGCAAGGGCAAGGCAATCCCCACTGGGGCGGCGGTAAATTTGCTTGCGTCCGGGTAGGGTCATTTTGCCACTGGCGATCTTCATCACCCCCTGACCATTGATCTCCACCAGTTTATAGACACCGTTGACCGGTTCTCCCGTAACCAGCTTCGTACCGATGCCATAGGCATCAATTGCGGCACCCGCTGCCTGCAGGCGGCGAATTTCCCCCTCATCGAGATCGCCACTGGCAATGATTTTTGCTTGGGGCAACAGTTGACGGATTTTCTGGGAGAGGCTCAAGAGATCCCCTGAATCAATGCGCACTGCCTTGACCAAAATCTCCCCAGCGGCTTGGCGATCGGCGAGGGTGGCAATGGCGGCAAGGCTGTCATAGGTATCCACCAAGAGTGCCCCTTCGGGATAGGAGCGCAAGAAAACCGTAAAGGCGTCCTGTTCGGTTCCCTTGAGGGTCGCGATCGCCATGACTAGGGAATGGGCCATGGTGCCTACGGGAACCACCCCCAACTGCTGTGCAGCGAGGACATTGGAAGTGGCTGTAAATCCTGCCGCTAGGGCGGAGCGGGCTGCCCACAGGGAGGCTTGGGGACTGAAGGCGCGCCGCGTGCCAAATTCCAGGAGATCCACCTCTTCCCCCACCAACTGTCGCAGCCGGGAAGCACGGGTGGCCACAAGGGTTTGGTAGTTGACGATATTGAGCAGACAAGTTTCTATCCACTGGCCTTGCCAAAGGGGGGCATCAATGCGCAGCAGGGGTTCCTGGGCAAAGACCACTGTTCCTTCCGGAACCGCCCAGACATCGCCGCGGAACTCACCCTGGCTCAATAGCTCCCAAAATGCTGCCGGTGCCCGTTCAAAAACCGCCAGACCTCTGAGGTAATCAATTTGCTGAGGTGTCAACCGTAGCTGTTGCAAATACTCCAGCACCTGAGCCAACCCCATTGCCACCAGATACGTATAGCCTCGGGGCAGACGCCGCACACTGAGTTCAAAACTGGCCGGTGTCCAAGCCAAATCTTCGCCGGCGTAGGTGGACACCATCGTCAGTTCGTAGAGATCCGTCAGCAAGCTGTAATCGGTGGCAGCCAAGGTCAAACCGCTCATGGCTCTGGCATGTAAAGGCTGTTTTACTTATAGTGAGTTTCACCATAATTTTGACATACTCACCGGCCTAAAGTGCGATGATTCTTGACGCTTCACTGGGTGATGCTACCGAAGGAGTCTTACTCTCCCTCTGCGTCCATTTATAGTCGTGGCAATGCCCTATCCCGACTTTCTCTATGTTTCTTGCGGCATTTTCGTCTCTATCGTGCTCTGCGCCGCAGTTTATGCATACAACAGAGCGGACAGATAGATCGACTTTGCCCCATTTAAAACCGCATGTTGAGCAAGTCCGACTGGTTGGCTCCCATCGGTCGATAACAATAAACTCACGGTTTAGTTTTTTGCACTTAGCCTCAACTAAAACCCTGAATTCTCGCCAACCTTGCAAGCTAATTGCTCTAGCGAGTTTGCGGTTCTTCACCATTCCAGAGACATTCAAGTCTTCCAGCGTGATCACTTGGCTCTCGATAACCACGCGGGTAGACAATTTATGCAAGAAATCCCTGCGAATATCTGAAATCCGACTATGAAGCTTAGCGATTTGCAGTCTTGTTTTCTCGCGTCGTTTGCTTCCTTTAACTTGACGGGCAAGTTTGCGTTGTTTTCGCCTGATCTTTTTGTCTAGCTTCGAATAATCAGGGCCATCAATCTTTTCGCCTGTACTTAAAGTAGCAAACGCTTTAATTCCCAAATCAATGCCGATAGAAGGGTTAGTTGCAGGTTGATCAACTGGATCGATCTCGACCACAAAACTGAGAAAATATCGATTTGCAGCATCTTTAATCACCGTAACTGAGCTTGGTTTAGAAGGAAGCTTTCTTGACCAAATTGGTCTGATGTTACCAATCTTCGCCAGATAAACTTCTTCGCCTTTAATTGAAAATCCACAGGTAGTAAATCTGGCGGATTGTCTTTCTGTCTTCTTTTTAAATCTAGGAGGGTTGACCTTTTTGCCTTTTCGCCGACCTTTAATTGAATCGAAGAAGTTTTTATAGGCAACTCCTAAATCGGCAACAGACTGCTGTAACGGGACATTAGAAACATCAGACAACCATTGCCGCTCTGGTGTTTTCTTTGCTTGGGTAATTACTAGCTTTTGCAATTCACTAGTTTTTGGCAATTTATCAGATTTCTTGCAGATTTCCAGTGCATCGTTCCATACCACACGGACACACCCAAACAACTGAGCTAGGCGTTGTCTTTGTTGGTCTGTGGGATAGAAACGATACCTATATATAGCTTTCATTGGTTGTGCTATAATTGGTCTGTGGATAGATTATAGGTTGGTCTACAGGCAATGTCAAGTCATCTTCGTAAACGAAGGCACAGTGTTACGGACCTAAAGATTCATTTGGTATGCGTGACTAAGTATTGCCGGCCAGTCCTTAGCGCTGAGGGATTAGAGCTAATCGAGAAATCGTTTCGAGAAGTCGCCAAGAAGATGGATTTTCAGATTCTTGAATTTAACGGCGAAGAAGACCATGTCCATGCGCTAATCGAGTATCCTCCCAAACTTTCTCTTTCCCAGATTGTAAATGCGCTTAAAGGTGTATCTAGTCGTCGATATGGAAAAGCTGCACTACCAAAACCACATGAAGAATCACTTTGGAGCCCTAGTTATTTTGCGGCATCTGTTGGAGGAGCGCCGTTAGAGGTGCTTAAGGAATACATGAGAAATCAAAAGTCCTAAAAGGACGGGGCTTGTATCCCATTTCATTGGTCAAGGCGTTCCCAGAGGCGTTCGTAGGCGGTAAGGGTAGTCAGTAGGGGTGCCGATCGCCAGCGGTCAACGCCAAAGCCGAGGGCATGACAGGGTTGCCATGTTTCCAAAAGATGAAAAATCGCCGTGCGGGCGATCGCCCCTTCGAGGGCAGAGGAAAAGACGAGCCGCTGCGGTTCTAAACCCCGCCGCAACAAGAGACTCAGGCTGTCTGGATCACCAAAGAGAGCCGTCTTAATCACAAAGAATCCTGGCCAGCCGCGATCGACCCAACGCTGCACTTCCGCAGCACTGACCACACTTTCATCGAGGGCGATCGCTGTTGTCACCGTTTGGGCAAGGCTCAATAGAGCCTGCCATTGGTCAGGGGGTAGCGGTTGCTCCACATACTCAATTTTGCCGTTCCCATGGCGATCGAGCCAAGCGAACCAGCGGTTTGCCGTTGCCCTATCCCAGCTGCCATTGGCATCAAGGCGTAATTTGGCCCCTGGGGGCAGCGCAGCCAGTAGCGCCTTGAGGATTGCCTGTTCCTCCTCTGGAGACATCACACCCACTTTCCACTTGAAGGTCGTTTGTCCCCGTTGCCAAGACTGCTGCCACTGCTCAAGGGCAGCCTGACCACTCCCTAAAAGTGCGCAGATTGGCCAAGGACGCACCCTATAGGGCAATCGCCCCACACTCTGCCAGGCGGTGGCAAAACCAAACTGGGCAGCAGGTAACGCCTCTGGAATTGTGGCCATGATCTCTGGGGTCAGGTGGCCAGGGAGTTGCTGACACAGGGCAATATCAGCATTGAGGGTTTCGCTGCCCCAGCCGGGGAGGGGGGCAATTTCACCGTAGCCCACTTGACCCTGTTCATCTTCGAGACGCAGATAAATCCCTGAGCGCGATCGCCAGACCCCCTGTGCCGTTGTCAAGGGTTCCTGAAGAGGTTCCTCATAGATACGCCATTGCCAGCGCACCCCTCACCCCCACTAAACCCGCTCAAGGGTGGCCTCAAGCAAATGTTTGAGCCTATGGTTGTTGTGAATGCCGCTAAGCAGGGTGTAGTGATTGGCATCCAACTGCCAGTAGTGCTCAAAACCGGTACAGCGGTTGACATCCCCCAGCAAAATAAACTGCTGCACGATCGCATGGGGGGTAATCCAGCCCTCCCCTTCTAGCCGACCCAAGAGGCTGTGTTGGAGCACATAGGTAAACACCTGCTCATCCAGTTCCACCTTTCCCCGCGACTGCAACAGTAATTCTGGCTTCACTTGATCGGCAAATGTGATCTTGGCCGCCATTGAAAACCAGTCATCTTGGCCGTAGGAGACAAGAATCCTGCCCGTCACTGGAATGGGTTCTTGATTGGCCTCTAGCCACGTGCCCTTGAGCAGCCACCGTCCCCCATCAACTAAAAATGTATGATTCACGTGTCTCACATCCCCAATGGCTGTCCTGATTGTATCGTTACCCTATGGGTAGGGGTAGAGATCAGCAGAAATTTTTGTGACACACTTTCAATACTGATGCTGACGGGTAGCGCGCAGGCTTCTCCATGGCCTCTGCTACTCCATCGGGCCTTTTCTGAGCGTTAAGGGGGGATCCCCCACCGCCCTCTGTTGGATATTGGCTACCGCATTCATGAATCAGGTTTGGGGGAAAAATGTGCTTTGGCATGAGTTGGATTTCACTGCATCATCGGCAGGTGTCACGGTATTAACCCTAGGAAAATACATCGAAAACTCAAACAGCCCCAGCAGCAGAGATTGGTTACTGCTGCGCACCTCTAGCGAGCGGTACCCCAGGCAGCAAGCAGGGCTTGCATCCCAACACTCACCGAGGCTGCGCCAACGGTAAAGCGCAGGGCTGCCCACCTAACAGCTAAAATAGAGCCCATAGAGAATACTCCCAACGCAGTTAGGGGTTATAAATACCTAGTTTTACCCCCTTTGAGGTCTCTCCCTATGCGTCTTTCCACCCTCACCTTGGCGATTTTTGCCAGCACACTGACTGCTTTACCTGCCTTTGCAGATTCTGCTGCCATTGGCCCGATTCAAGTGAGTCCCGAGTTGCGATCAGCACTGCAATCCGCCCCCAATCCTGGGGCAAGTCCCAATGCTGACCAGCCTGTAAGTAGTATGGCGGAGATTGAAAACCGCCTGGAGATTTCCCCTGTGCCTGCCCGCCCAGAACCAAGAGTCTACAGGCAGTTTGAGGAACCCCGCAGTGGCCGTGGTTTCCGCTTCAAAGTGGACCTCTAGGGGTCAAGGGCAGCACTTCTGGCCGCGTGCAGTTGGCCATTCTGTTGATCCAGTAGGGCTTGAGCAGCAGGGGCATCCAGGCCTGTCCAGTGCATGAGCAGGGCACGCTTCACTTGGTAGCCACTGCGCTCGAGAAGCGCCGCGGCCGCTGCGCGATCCATTCCTGTGACATCCGTGAGAATCCGCAGGGCACGATCCAGGAGTTTACGATTGCTGACGGCCACATCCACCATACGGTTGCCATAGACTTTGCCCAACTGCACCATCACCCCTGTGGAAATAATATTCAGTGCCATTTTTGTTGCGGTACCCGCCTTCAAGCGGGTGGATCCAGCAAGAAGTTCAGGCCCCACTAACAGGCGAATATCAATGTCAGCACTGCGCTGCACTTGCTCCACGGGAACGCAGGCCATAAACACAGTCAGGGCCCCCACCCCTTGGGCAGCATCCAGTGCCCCATGGACATAGGGAGTCGTGCCGCCAGCACTAATGCCAATGACCACATCTTGGGCCGTGATCTGGCGATCGCCCACCACCGCTGCGCCGTCTTCGTAGCGATCCTCTAGCCCTTCGGAACTGCGCACCAGGGCTGCGTCACCGCCAGCGAGAATACCCTGAACCAAATGGGGCGGTGTACAAAACGTGGGTGGACATTCCGCAGCATCCAAAACCCCCAAACGACCACTAGTGCCGGCACCAATGTAAAAAAGCCGTCCCCCTTGGCGGAGGCGGGCTGCTGTGGCACTAATGGTTTGGGCTAAAGCCTCGCGGGCTTGGGCGATCGCCCGCAGGGTATGGGCATCTTCCTGATTAAAAAGATCAACCAGTTCCAAGGGGGTGAGCTGATCGAGGTTTTGACTGGCGGGATTGATCTGCTCTGTCAAGAGATGGCCACGACTAGGGAGCTCTTGGAGATTGGTCATGGCCGCGCCGAAATTTCTGCCATTTCAATCACAGTGCCGTCGTAGTCCTTAACAAGGAAATTCAGGGGGCGATCGCTCCGCATTTTGTAGCGCAGTTGCCGCCGCTGAATTCGCAACAATAGGAGTTCGAGGCACTCACGGTCAAAGCAGACATGGCGCTGGCGATTGCGTTCCCCCTTGCTAGCACCACTAATGACATGGAGTTGGGTATTTTTCTTGAGTTGGTACCACAAACCATCACTGGGACTGGGGCGCTTGGGACTGCTGTAGCTCAGGGCCGAGGGGACATAGAGGGGATCCATCGAGGCCACACCCAGGGTTTGCTCATAGTTGTAGTAGTAGTGCAGGGGCACATCGGCAATGGCTAAACCCAACTCCTGCTCATAGAACTGCCGTGCGTGCTCTAGATCCGAGACCATGACGGTGTAAACCTTGGGAGCACTGGACAAAAAGAGCCACATTGCCCCTGCGTAGCCCATCAGCAGCAGGATCATAATCCCTTGGGTGGAAAATATCCCATCCCAAAGACCATCGAGCCAAGCAAATAGAAGGTGAGGCGTCAACAGCATGCCAATGCTCTAGGAGAGTTTTTTCTATTGTAATGTGGTCAACCGAATTGAGCCGCCATTACTCATCCGCAAAGATATAGTCATAGAGTTCTTCAGGCTTAGGCTCCGGACTTTGCTCGGCAAAGGTCACAGCATCCTCCACAATCGCCTGTACTTTTTGCTCAATGGCACGCAGGTCTTCGCCAGTGGCGAGTTCTTGCTCCACGAGGTAGGCACCCAGCTTCTTGATGGGATCCCGCTTTAGCCAAAATTCTTTCTCTTCCTTGGAGCGCAGTTCATCGGGATCTGCAAGGGAGTGACCCCGGAAACGATATGTCAAAGCTTCAATGAGGGTTGGGCCTTCACCGGCACGGGCACGGGCGATTGCCGCCTCAGCCACTGTACGCACCGCCAGCACATCCATACCATCCACTTCTTCACCCACCATGCCAAAGACCTTGGCCTTCTTGTAGATTTCTGTTTCGGAACTGGCACGCTCATGGGCCATGCCGATCGCCCACTTGTTATTTTCTACAACAAACAGAATAGGCAACTTCCAGAGGGCGGCCATATTCAAGCACTCAAAGAACTGGCCATTATTGCTGGCACCATCGCCAAAGAAGCAAGCGGTGACCTGATCGGCTTTGGCATCCCCCATCACTTGACGGCGATACAGTGTCTGAAAGGCCGCCCCCGTAGCCACAGGAATCCCCTCAGCCACAAAGGCAAAGCCCCCCAAGAAATTATGCTTGGCGGAAAACAGGTGCATTGAGCCGCCCCGGCCTTTGCTGCAGCCTGTCGCCTTGCCAAAGAGTTCAGCCATCACCTCACGGGCAGGTATACCGGCACTCAGGGCATGGACGTGATCGCGATAGGTACTGCAGACGTAGTCATCGGGACGCATCGCCTTGATCACGCCCGTAGAGACAGCCTCTTGACCGTTGTAGAGGTGCACAAAGCCAAACATCCGCCCCCGATAATACATTTCGGCACACTTATCTTCAAAGGTGCGCCCCAGGACCATATCCTCATAGAGCATTAACCCTTGCTCACGGGTAATGGCCGTTTGGGGAATGGACAAAGAGGGCAGACTACGCTCTTGAACCATAGCAGGCAATGATTAACTTGGGGTAAACGCCGTACCAACAGGGCAAGCTGCCGTTGGCATCCCACTATTGTACTCAAATTACAGCCTTTTTCTTAAATATGGGAGTGCCAAGGGAATCCCAGCCTCTCTTCATGGAAGTCAATGGGTATTCCTGCCCCTTGCTGGTTGGCTCAAAAGTCCCGTAGATCGCAGTGCCAGAGAAATGGCCAAGGCTCCTGGTTGCTGCGGCTCTAAAGAGAGGTGAGAGACGGGCAGCAGCCACTCGTCCAAACCGTGCCCTGGGGTTTCTAGGATGCAACTGGCCAGTCTGCCGGTGCTGCGGCTGCAAGGAGCGCTTCCAGGTCTTCTGGCGGTTCCTTGTCGGGAATCGCGGTCAAAATTGCAGCGATGCTCCTTCAGGTGTGCCCAATTGTATCAGCAACTAACTGCCTAGAAGGAAGGCAACGAGGAACAAGCCATAGAGCAGACCAAACTTCAGAGCATTGAGCATTTCGCCAAAGAGGGTTTGCCGCAGTTTCCAGCGATCGCTATAAAATAGCGCACTAATCACTTCGGCAGCGATCGCCACCATGCTTGAGGCGATAATATCTAAATAGCCCAGTTGACCCGCACTAGAAGAAATTGCCAAGCCCAAGAACACCCCAAAGAGAAAGGCAATACTCAGGGTTGCTAGCCGTCGCCATGGATTTTTTAACTGCTCCTGAATGCCAGCGCCTAGACGATCAAGCAGGGTATTAAGACGGGTTCGCTGCATATACTCAAGACCGGAAAAGGTTGCTAGAGTGGGCAGAGAGTGAATGCTTGCCAGTATATGTTAAGTCGTGTTGCCGATGCGGTCTATTGGTTAAATCGCTACATTGAGCGGGCAGAGAATATTGCTCGTTTTGTTGATGTCAACTTGAATATGCTGCTGGATCTGCCCACGAGTCTTTCTAGTCAATGGGATCCCCTCGTGTTAACAACGGGGGATTTATCCTTTTTTCAGGAGCACTACGGCACTGCTACGGCTGAAAATGTGATTCAGTTCCTCATCTTTGACACCACCTATCCCAACTCCATCATCTCGTGTCTGCGGGCGGCACGGGAGAATGCCACATCCATTCGCGAGGTGATTTCCTCAGAAATGTGGCAGCAGGTGAATGCCTTCTACACAATGGTGCGCGAGGCGGCCAAAGCCCCTGAGGGCTTAGAGATTGCCAGCTTTTTGGAACAAGTGAAACAGGCCAGTCATCTTTTTGCTGGCGTGATGGACAGCACCATGAGCCACAATGAAGCGTGGCACTTTGGCCAAATGGGACGGTTACTGGAGCGAGCCGATAAAACCTCGCGGATTCTCGATGTGAAATACTATCTGCTGTTGCCCTCGGTGGAAGATGTGGGTACGCCCATTGATGAGTTGGGCTGGATTGCGCTCCTGAAATCTGCTAGTGCCTATGAGATGTACCGTAAACGGGGTTCCCATCGGATTACTCCCGCAGGGGTAGCAGAGTTTTTGATTCTTGATGGCGAGTTTCCGCGCGCAATTCGCTTTTGTCTGTTGCAGGTGGAAAAATCCCTCTACAGGATTACAGGGACTCCCTTGGGGAGTTGGCACCAGCCTGTGGAACGCCAACTGGGACGCCTGCGATCGCAACTGGACTATTTGACGATTGATGAAATTATTAGTCAAGGCATGCACGAGTTCCTCGATTACTTGCAGCAGCAAATGAATGAGGTGGATACGCAAATTTTTCAAACGTTCTTTACCTTAGAGCCTGTGAAAACCCGCTAGTGTGACAATTCCGTTGGGGCGAGGTGGCCGTAGGAGCTCCTGGGCGATCGCCCCCCGGATCGAAGCACTGACAAACAGCAGTGGGAGACTTTCCTAAGGTTGACGGTGGGCTGGGTGCTGCTTGAGGTATTGACGCCCGTTTTGAATCACCGCTAGCATTTCCTTGAGTTGCCGTTCCATTTCCGCAAGGGTGCGATCGGCATAGGCATCCGCTTCCTGTTGCCGCTCCTGACATTCACGGTGAGTCACTTGACGTAGGTGGGCTAGTTCTTTTTCCGTGTTTTGCCGTAGCAGATTGATTTCCGCGATCGCCCGTTGGCGCATAAGCTCCACCTCTTGTTGCACCTGCTGGCGAATTTTCTGAGCTTCTAGTTCTGCCTGCTGGCGAATCCGCAGTTCATCAGTGATTTGGGCAGCACGTTGCTCTGCAGCACGAAGAATTTCTTGGGCGCGGTACTGGGCTTTTTTGATAATCTCATCGCGCTGCTTGAGAATCTGTTGCGCGGCCTCCACTGATTCGGGGATCGCCTCTTCAATCTGGGTAAGCTGGTTAAGGATCTGCTCTTCATCAATGAGTTTGCGTCCCGTCAGCGGAATCTTTGTTCCTTCAAGAATCAGGAGTTCTTCCAGCTTTTGTAGTTGTTGCAAGAGTTGCAGCACAGCGGAAGGGGCATCAAGGGCCTCGTTTACTCCAGCGGTCGTTGAGATGGGATCGGTGTTTGAGTAAAGCATGCTTCTAAATCCTTGGCAACATTGGCTGGTACAAGATGACGAACATTACCGCCAAATCGGGCAATTTCTTTTACTAAGCTACTACTTAAGAAACTATACTCATTGGACGTGGTGAGGAACACTGTCTCAATCTCTGGCCAGAGGCTTTTATTGGTGTGGGACATCTGAAGCTCGTATTCAAAGTCTGACAACACCCGCAACCCCCGCAGAAGAACCCTTGCCCGCTGCGATCGCGCGTACTCAACGGTCAGACCATCAAACGTATCCACTCGCACATTTTTTAAGTGGCTGGTGGCCGCCTGCACTTGCTTAATGCGTTGGCCAACACTAAAGAGAGCTTTTTTCTGAGGGTTGTGGGCGATCGCCACAATGACTTCGCTAAATAGGCGTGCTCCCCGCTCAATAATGTCCAAGTGTCCCAAGGTAATGGGATCAAAACTTCCAGGATAAACAGCCAGCATAAACAGTCCAACCCAACCTCTAACAGCATAGGGGGAAGATGCCAAACAATCATCCCTGATTTCTAGAGGCGGTGCATGTTACACCCCAACATGGGCAGAGAGCCGGGAAGCTCCTTGTCTCTAGGGAGGAGTGAAGCAGTTGCTCAAAGGACAAACGAGTATTAAGAACTTTCCCTTGAATGTGAAGAAAAGTTTGTTATTCTATGCTATAGCAAAAGTTAATGTAGTCTTAGATACTAAGAACCAGCCTAAATGCAAATAAATGTTAGTGAATTTATAGAATACAAGCCGATCATGTCGTGATCCTGTTACAGGATCGCAACAAGCAGCCTGTTTGTATCGATGAATACTTGACGATCTTCGAACTCAGGGTTTATAAGGGAAGATATTTGATGTAAAAAACTAGAACTATCTTTAACCTCACTTTAAGCGCAAGGAAGTAAATCTAACTAAAAGAATAGCTTATTTAATGATTATTTATTCTAATAATTCTAACAATTGTCTCACTCTTACTTGGCTACTTTATTGAAAGGGAGTTCTTATTTTCCCTGTGTTCTCTTTACTTATAAGGAGCTAGAACATGAACATTTCTCCACTGACTCGTCACTATGTGCGACGCTTGCTAGCGGAGCATCCTGCGATCCAGTCCTGTTTGGGTTGCGATCGCTCTCCACACAAGATCAATGAGGAGGATCTAGACCGTTACATCAACTTCCAGCACCTAACATATCCACAGCTTAATCAATTAGAATTTCTGATTAATTTGCATCAAAAAATAAAAGCCAATGAACCCCATCAAACCCTTCAGCTACAACACATCGAGGGAAGAATTTTTGATCTCATTGGTCTTGACTTGCCAGTGTCCCCCAATACAATTACAGAGCTGTTATCCTTCTTTAGCGAGCTAGCTAACCCAGACAACAAACCTGCTGCTCCTCCCGCAAACCAAGAAGCCACCACACTCCCCGAATACTACGAACTCTTTCGACGCATTACAGAGGTGGCCGTGCGCTACCTAGGGAAGATGATTGTCACCAACTATTGGTTGTTGACCCGTCCCCGTGAAAGCTGGCTGGCAAAAATTCAAGTGGCGCAGTTCCACAACCGCGACTTTAGACCCTGTGAGCAACTGCTCACTAACCATGAGGCAGAAACCCTGCAACAGTGGATCCATAATTTCATTCGGCATTGCTGTCGGGTGCTGCCCATTCTGCCTCGCCTTCTTTTAGAAGCGGGGATTCCTTCCTACTTGCTCTACGATCTGGTTGATTGATAGCAGCAATTATCTGAGGGATTCCCCTCGAAAGAGTTCAAAGGGTTCTAAAAGCCTTTGCAGCACAGTTGCTAAGTTTGCATTTAGGGTTTGGGGAGTGTCATAGACAAAACGCTGACGACTGGGAACTTCAATCGGTAGAGGTGCCCGCTGGCTTGGGTGCTCCTGCTGAATAACAAGGATTTGATTGCGGCGTTTGCTGGCAAGGGCGTAGCCTAATTCCAGCGCAATCATGGTGTGCAACTGGCCATTCTCCACTGCTGTGCCATCGGCAATAAACAGGAGCGAGCGACGCAATTGGGTCATCACAGGACTATCGAGATGCACAGGAGCAGTGGCTGAGCGTGGACTTTCAACCAGTGTTAAGGGGAAGCGGCTAGGGGTATTGGCCACAAATGCTTTGAGGGCCGTGCGAATCTCGTCACTACTGGAGCTAGCCGCAGCACTGAAAAAGAGAATCGGTTCTAAGTAATTCTGGCGATCGCTCTTAATGAAGTAGATTTCATCTTTACCTCCGAGAGACCCCTTCCTTTAGGGAGGGGAGGGATAGGAGCGATAGTCTGTGACTGCCAAGTATAGTTGTGTTACTCACAGAATAATCGCTATAATGTCAGGCGTGGAAAAGGCTTTCAGTTACCGCTTCTACCCAACGACCGAGCAGGAATCCCTGCTTCGGAGAACATTGGGCTGTGTTCGGTTGGTTTATAATCGAGCACTGGCAGCGAGAACAGAAGCCTGGTATGAACGAAAAGAGAGACTTGACTACATTCAAACCTCTGCCTTGCTTACTCAGTGGAAGAAGCAAGATGACCTTCAGTTTTTGAATGAGGTTAGCTGTGTTCCCTTGCAGCAGGCATTGAGACATCTGCAATCTGCTTTCAGTAACTTCTTTGCAGGTCGGGCAAAATATCCCAACTTCAAAAAGAAACGCAATGGCGGTAGCGCAGAATTCACCAAGTCTGCTTTTAGGTGGAAAGACGGAAAAGTATTCTTGGCAAAGTGCAACGAACCGCTGAATATTCCCTGGTCGAGACGGCTTCCAGATGGTGTTGAACCATCCACGGTGACCATCAGGCTTAACCCTGCTGGACAGTGGTACATCAGTCTGAGGTTTGATGACCCCAGAGAGTTGACACTGCAGCCCGTCGACCCGTCGGTTGGTTTGGACGTAGGGATTAGCAGCCTCATTACCCTGAGTACAGGGGAAAAGATTGCCAACCCCAAGCACTTTAACCGCTACTACAAACGACTCCGTAAGGCGCAGCGGTCTTTGAGTCGCAAACAAAAAGGCTCTCGCAATTGGGATAAGGCGCGGTTGAAAGTTGCCAAGATTCACCAGAAAATCTCTGATGCCAGAAAAGACCATTTGCACCAGTTGACGACTCGATTGATACGTGAAAACCAAACGATCGTAATCGAGTCGTTGGCTGTGAAAAACATGGTCAAGAACCGTCAGCTTGCCCGATCCATCAGTGATGCTGGATGGGGCGAACTGGTACGGCAATTGGAATACAAAGCCCAGTGGTATGGTCGGACACTGGTGAAGATTGACCGATGGTTTCCCAGTTCTAAACGCTGTGGACAGTGTGGTCACATTGTTGAGTGGTTGCCATTGAGTGTCCGAGAATGGGACTGTCCTAAGTGTGGGGCGCACCATGACCGGGATATAAATGCCGCTGGGAATATTTTGGCCGTGGGACACACGGTTACAGTCTGTGGAGCGGGTGTAAGACCTGATAGACATACGTCTGGAGGGCAACTGCGAAGAAGCAGAAAGTCCCAAAAGTGATTTTGGGAATCTCCCTGCTTTAGCGGGGGGAGGATGTCAATGGGAACATCTAGAACCGACCACTGAAAGAATTGCGGCTTAAGGGATGGGCTAGCCTTTGAAAAAGTAAGCAGGTGGGCGCGTACTCAATCCGTTCCCCACTGTCTGTCCCTGACTATTGGTTTGCAGGGCTAAAAAGGCCGTCCAGTCAGCAATTGGCGCTGCCTGTCGCAGGTGATGGGTTGCCATGATCTCACATGATCTATCTAACAGGATCTAAAAGTGTAGTCGGGTAGCGGGGGGCATTACTGCCCCCTAGCCCCCTAAGAACCGGACGTGCTAGTTTCCCAGCATCCGGCTCAGGCCTCTCAAAGCCCCTCTTTCAAGAGGGACCGGCTGTGCTGACCATCTCGGCTGTGCACCTGTTTGTGGCAGTTGGCGTGGATTAAGACAAGATTATCCAGGTCGTCAGAACCACCCTTGTGTTTGGGCAATATGTGGTGGATGTCAGTGAGCATGTCTTGCTCAATTTCACCCCCGCATACTGGACAGATACCACCCTGTTTCTTCCATAGTTCTCGGCGGATGCGCCGATATTGAGCAGGGGCTTTTTTGAGTTTCTTGCGTTTCTCAAAGTATTCTGCCCACTCTGGGAGAAACGGATTGGCGTCTGCCTTGATTTTGACGTGGCGTTGGATTCGGGTGTCAGAGGTTTTGATTAGGCGTTTGGTCCTCAGTTCCCCGTTCTTGTCTTTCATCACCATACCGAACACCCAGTCTCTGCTTCCGTTTTTGATGAAGTATTTGTCCTTCACCCATTGGGCAGGTTTGTTTGGGTGCCGGCGCCTTGCCCATCGCCACAATTTGTGCCAGGTGGCGAAGTCCACTCGGTTGAAGGTTTCCTTAGAGACTTGTCCTTTGTGATAGTTGGCCCAACCTCTAATGATTGGGTTGAGTGTGTCTATCACGATTTCCTGGGTTGCTGTCCTAAGTTCCCTTAGAGTGTCTCGGATTTTCTTGAGGAACGCTTTCACGTTCTTCTTCGCGGGTTTGATGAGAAGAACCCCGTTGTACTTGCGAATGTTCCATCCGAGAAAGTCGAAGCCTTCCTCAATATGGACGATTTTTGTCTTCTCGGGGGACAGGGTCAAGCCCCGTTCTTTTAGGAACTCCTGGATTAGGTTTCTGGCTTTCTCCAGGGTTTCCTCATCTTTTCCCGTCACGACAAAATCGTCAGCATATCGGATGAGGTTGACTTTTTGACCTCTGAGGTGTTTGGCCAACAGTTCTTCCATCCCATCTAGGGTTATATTGGCAAGAACTGGGGAGATTACCCCTCCCTGAGGTGTCCCAGCATGGGTGGGGAAGAGTTGCTGTTTCCAGACGAACCCAGATTTAAGCCATTTCCGTAAGATCCCTTTGTCCAGTGGAGTGTTGGCTAGTAGCCACTCATGGCTGATGTTATCAAAGCATCCGGATATGTCAGCGTCAAGGACGTGTTCAGCCGACTTGGCTCTTGCCAGAGCAAGGAAGCATTGTCCTGCCGCATCTGCCGTACATCGCCCTCGGCGGAACCCATAGGAGTTCCGGTCTGCTGTGGTTTCCGCGACTGGTTCTAGGGCTAGTGCATATAGTGCCTGCATTGCCCTGTCCTTCATTGTCGGGATTCCTAGCGGGCGCTGTTTGCCGTTTGCTTTCGGGATGTATACCCGCCTCAGGGGTTGGGGTTTATAGCCTCTTCTCCTGAGGGACTTTATGGCTTGGGTTTTCTGCTCTTGTGTGGACCAGGTTATCCCGTCCACACCAGGTGTTCTACTGCCTGAGTTGTCAGTTACCCGTTTCACGGCGAGGGCTTTGCCGTAGAACGAGTGGGTCAGGAGCCATTGCAAAGCTTTCACTTTGCCCCAGCGTCCTTCCTTCACAGCCTTTGCGATACGCACTTGCAGCCTCTTTACCTCACGGTTGGCTTTGGTCCAGTTTATGCTGTGCCAGCTTGTTTCCGTTTGGTTGGTGACCGCACCAGTGGTTTGGTCCACCGTCATTGTCGGGTAGCAGGGGGGCATCGCTGCCCCCTAGCCCCCTAGGAACCGGACGTGCAAGTTTCCCCGCATCCGGCTCGAGCCCCCCAGGACCCCTCATTTAAGAGGAACCGGTTGTGCATGCAACCTTTACGATACTCATCTACAGCCTCTCTACCTTTTGAGCAGGTTGGTGACCGCACCAGTGACTCAAGATCACCGCCATTTGCATTGTCACCATTAGGAAGGTTCTATAGACTTTCTCGTAAGGGGGGACCGGCGGGAAGTCTGCCCTCTTTCGAGTGGGATGATGTTGAATGTCCTGCCAGCATTCTCAATCCCTATCTAGCCCATTACAGGCTAGCATTCGCTTTTTCCCACCTCCTCTACCCGCACCCCCATCAGCATTCCTTACGGTTTGCCTGCCTTGAATGTTCAAGGCGAAGATACGGGCTTACCGCGTTCCAACCAGATGACACGAGGGGTTAGGTGGTGACTATACCCCGGCGGAGTTGCTGTCCCCGTTCACTGAAAAGCAAGCAGTGAATCCAATCCGCTTTGCCATTTTGGCTCAGGCCTATCAGCATCTTTGGCCTGCTTGGAGTAACGAGGCTTCTAGCGTCACTTCACTTGCGTTCACCATACCCTCAAGCCTAGCTCCCTATCACCTGACGCTGGTGAAGTTGCTTCCTCCTCACGGATTCGGCTCCAACCTTCCGGTTCGGGCTTCATTGTCGGGAGGGCTTCATACCTGACCGTTACCAGTCACGCATGCCTCCTTAGGCTACGGTTGGGGGAACAACCGGTCCCGTTCTAGCTTGTTGGGCTAGTGGGACAATCATCTGGCTAGCTTTCGCGTCGCACTGCCTTGTCTCCATTCAAGAGGTTCTACAGGTTATCTCGCAAAGGGAGACCAGCAGGAAGTCTGCTCCCTTTCGGGCGGGGTGATGTTGGATTGTTTCCTCAACCCCTATCCGGTCCGTTACAGACCAGCATTCGCTTTCTCCTGCATCCCATACCCGCACCCTCATCAGCATTCCTTACGGTTTGCCTGCCTTGAATGTTCAAGGCGAAGATACGGGCTTACCGCGTTCCAACCAGATGACGCGAGGGGTTAGGTGGTGACTTTACCCCGACGGAACTATTGTCCCCGTCCACTGAGATGACAGCAGTGAAACCAGTCCGTTTGCCATTTTGGCTCAGGCCTATCGGCGTCTTTGGCCTGTTTATAGTAACGAGGCTTCTGGCGTCACTTCACTTGCGTTCACCATACCCTCAAGCCTAGCTCCCTATCGCCTGACGCTGGCAAAGTTGCTTCCTCCTCACGGATTCGGCTTCAACCTTTCGGTTCGGGCTCCGTTGTCGGGAGGGCTTCATACCTGACCGTTACCAGTCGCGCATGCCTCCCTAGGCTACGGTTGGGGGAACAACCGGTCCCGTTCTAGCTTGTTGGGCTAGTGGGACAATCATCTGGCTAGCTTTCGCGTCGCACGGCATGATCTAAAGTGTAGGTTTGTTTGCGGTGACACAGACACGCCTCCATGGGGCGGGTGGCAGCAGTATCCAGGCATCCAGTAGCAGAATCCCCGGTGGCAGGGCGATCGCCCGCCCTAGGCAAAGACGTTGTTGCTGCTCTAGGAGCAGCTGCAGTGCCGGCTCACGTCAATGATTTTTCAGAGTGTGCCCCAGATTCACCTGTTCCAAGAAGGAAGATGGCACAAGGGCAGCGAGATTCCCCTATAGCCATGCCCACGGGCACCAAAGGCAACATTGTCATAAATTGACTTTGAAAAAGACTGGGGCTACTGAACATCATCGGCATACGACGGCGCAGTTGCGATACATTCCACCTATTGAGGGCATACTGCCGATAGTGAATTTCTCCAGTCATGTGGAAATATTGGAAAAAGTTTCATCAAGCGGTTCAAAACCTTAACAGTAGGCTGTTGCCAGACCCCAAGGCATCGATCAATATCACCAATTGTCACGGGTAAATAGTGAGGCTGACATTGCCCAGCAGCGGTTGATTACGGGAGAACACACCCAGTTGGCGTACTTCGAGGAGGGTATCCTGGCTAACGGCAGTATCCTGGCTAACGGCAATAGGGTCAACAGCGGTCATCGGCAGAACTTGGGCAGCGGCGTCACTACCCAATCTAAACAGTAATGTTGGCCTACCCCATTAGTGTTCCTGAAGCTCCTCAGGGGAGGCACCTGTTGGGGGAACAGCGGGTGCTGGCAAGGGCGCAGGAAGACGACGGTGGCCAGTACGCTCAAAGCCATGCAGAATTACATAAAAACAGGGAATGAGAAAGAGGGTGAGCAGTGTTGCCACAGCCAAGCCAGAAAACACAACAATGCCAAGGGGCTGCAAAAATTCTGAGCCTTCGCCTAGCCCCAATGCCAAGGGGAACATGCCCACCACTGTTGTAATCGTGGTCATCATTATTGGGCGCAGACGGGCAGGGGCAGCTTTGCGAATGGCTTGGCTACGGCTACAGCCCTCCTGCTGGTAAATTTCGTTGGCCAGTTCGACCATGATGATGGCATTGTTGACGACAATCCCCACGAGTAAAATGGCACCGACAATCACCGTGGCGCCAATGGCTGTCCGTGTCAGGTACAAGCCCCAAATGCCACCGGCGAGAGCCAAGGGAATCGTAAACATAATCACTAGGGGGTCAAGCAGGGAGTTGTACTGTACCGCCATGACCACAAACACGAGAAAGGCCGCCAAACCGCCCAGGACCCCCAAGGCCTGTTGCAATTGCTGATTGGCTTGAGCTGCTGTACTGGGCATCAGGGACACCCCCGGCGGGAACTCCAGCGCCCTCACAATGGCGTTGATCTCAGCAAGAGCTGCACTGAGACTGGCACCTTCGACCAGATTACCCGCTAGGATAAAGACCTGTTGCCGATTGATCCGCTGAATTTCCGCCGGTGCTTGACTGGGTTCGATGTGAGCGACATCCCCAAGGCGGAGGGGACGGTTATTGGCGCTAAAAAGGGGAATTGTGGCTAGGTCGGCAGGGTTTTGGATGCTCTCACTGCTCAGTTGGACGCGAATATCGACTAGGCGATCGCCCCGTTGCAGCCGCGTTGGCACAAACCCCGTCAAAGCTGTTTGAATCGTCTGGCCAAGATTGAGGGTGTTCAGCCCGAGTTCGCTCACCCGCTCCCAATCCGGCAGAATTTGAATTTCGGGCTGACGAGGATCGGCATCGGGACGGAAGCGCACTAATGTGGCCTTTTCATCAAGAACTCGCAGCACTTGGCGACCAAAGCGGCTCAGGGTCTCTTCATCGCTGCCCCGTAGGATCACATCCACATCGGCACCGCGCACGGGGGAGTTGGTGAGAATAATCCCCCGCACTTGGCCGGGACGCAGGCGCAGCCGCACCCCCACAAGGTTCAGTTGATCAAGGGCTGTTGTGGCCTCTGTAATGTAGCGATCCACATTAACACCATGCCGCAGAATAATGGTGCTATTGGCTCGCAGCGGATTGGCAATGGTATTCGTGCCAAAGAGGGCACCCCCAGTGGTGGTAAAGACGGCCTTAGTTCCCGGTTGGGCCATTAGTACCTCATCCACTGCCGCCATGACACGGCGACTTTGGGGCAGGGGTGT
This sequence comes from Thermosynechococcus vestitus BP-1, assembly GCF_000011345.1. Lineage (NCBI taxonomy): Bacteria > Bacillati > Cyanobacteriota > Cyanophyceae > Acaryochloridales > Thermosynechococcaceae > Thermosynechococcus > Thermosynechococcus vestitus. Next base: position 1,194,817 of record NC_004113.1, on the reverse strand, counting down.
CCCAGGGGGAAAAATGGCCGTTAGGTTGACTTGACCAGTATTAATGCGTGGTAGTAACTCTTGGGGAATTTCCTGAGCCAAAAGCCAACTGCTGCCGCCAAGGAGAGCGATCGCCAGCCCAACCACTAGCCAGCGCGCCCGCAGCACCTGCCCCAAGGCCCATTCATAGCGTCCTCTCAGCCAGAGGAACTTTTCATTAAAAAGGCGAATCAAGGCCACCTGCCGTAGGCGATTTTGCACCCGTACCGCCAAAAGGCGAGAGGCCAAGGCCGGCACCACCGTGAGTGCCACCAGCAGCGATGCGGCAACGGCAAAACTAATCGTTAGAATCAACTCATTAAAGAGCAGTGCAAGCAAGCCCCCTAACAACAAAAAAGGCAAAATGGCAACCAAGTTGGTGAGGGTAGATGCTACAAGGGCTGATTCAATACCTTGGCTGCGCCGTTTCATCTCCTCCAGGTACTGTTCTTGGCTCATCTGCTGAGGGTCAATATCCGCCAAAGTTTCTAACATCACGATGGCGTTATCTACGACAATGCCAACCCCGAGCGCGAGGCCACCCAAGCTAAAAACATTGAGGGAGAAATTAAATAGCCCCATCAGCAGCATTGCCGCCATCGTAGATAGGGGAATGGCCAGCACAATAATCAGGGTTTGCCGTACCGAACCAAGAAACAGCAGCACAGCGATCGCCGCCAAGAGGGTTCCCGTCAAGCCTGCGGTGATCACATTGTTTAAGGAGTTGCGGATATAAACCGACTCATCCAGGACAGGAATCATCTGCACATCGCGGGGCACGAGATTTGCTGCCTGTAGCTCCGCTAAACGCCGCTTGATCCCATCGGCTACTTCCACCGTATTGGCTGTCGGTTGCTTGAAAATGCTGACTTTAACGGCGGGTTGGCCATTGAGCGTCACAAATACCCGTTGTTCGGCACTACCATCGACAACTTGTGCCACATCCCGCAGATAGACCCGCTGACCATTGGTGCCCGTGAGTACCACATCCTCAATTTCACTGAGATTGTGAAAGCGCCCCACCGTTCGTGTTAAGGGTTCTGCGCTTTGGCCGCGAATACGTCCGCCTGAGACATCTTGGTTGCGATCGCTCAGCGCCGTTAAAATTTGGTTCAACCCCACCCCTGTGGCCTGCAATCGATCCAGATCCACAAGAATTCGCACTTCTTCGGTTGTCCCCCCGGAGACATCCACTCCTGCCACACCAGGGACGATACTGAGTTCGCGATCCAAATCCTCATCAGCAAAGACCCGTAACTTGCGGCCACTGAGGGTTTCAGAGGTCAGGGCAAACTCATAAACCGGCAATTGCGATGGATCAAACTTAAAGAGTCGCGGCGACTCAATCATATCGGGCAAGGTACTGCGGGCACGGTTAAAGGCAGCGGTGGCCTCATTTAGGGCTTGATCAACATCGCCACCGGGTTCAAAAAATAGGTCAATACTGACTTGCCCTTCACGGGTTTGGGAATAGACCTGCACCACTCCCTCCGTGCGACTCAGGGCTTCCTCAAGGGGCTTGGTCACCTCCTCAACAGCAACACTAGGCACCACCCCCGGAATATCCAGCCGTACACCAATGCGCGGGTAGGTAATCCCCGGCAGTAGATCCACTTGCAAACGCAAAAGGGTAAAGACCGCCAAAACAATGACTGTCAGGGTCAGCATCAGGGTGCCGATGTGGCGGGTCACCGCCAAGCGGCTAAAACTAAAGGGTGGGGAGGTCATGGCAGGTCAATGACCGTCGTCAACTACTTAAAAGTCATCTTTTTAGACACGGCTACCTTAACATTGTTTCCCAGCGGTCGGACCAGTTCCCAAAAGGGATGGGGTCTATGCCCACACCCAGCGATCGCGCCCCCCATGTTTCGCCTCATACAAAGCTTGATCAGCACGAGGAATGGAGTCACTGAGCACCTGTTCCCCCCCTCTAAACAGAGTGACGCCTAAACTAATTGTCACAGACAAAGAATACTGATCTGTGAGTTCCACAGGCTGGCTTCTCACCACTGAGCACAGTTCCTCGGCAACTGCTTTCGCCTGGTCTTCGTAGGCAACAAAAAACAACAGGACAAATTCCTCGCCTCCCCAGCGTACCAAAATGCCGTCTTGGCAGCTCTCTAATACCTGCTTTGCCCTTGCCGCCAAGGTGCGCAGAACCACATCCCCCTGATCGTGACCATAGGTATCATTAATGCGCTTAAAGTGATCAATGTCAAAAATCATGACCGTGAGCAGGGCTTCTCCCGTAGCGGCTTGGGACTCATAAGCCTCAACTCGACTCAATAGAAAGCGGCGATTGAAAGCGCCAGTGAGGGGATCTAACCAAGCCAGAGCCAGAAGTGCTTGCTCCCGCTGACGCATATCACTGATGTCAGAAAAGATCCACACGCGCCCTAGGCGACTGTCGCCACGCACCGGGTGGGTATCAATGAGAAATGTTTTCTCACCCCTCCGACACTCCCCTTGAGCACTGAAGTTGGCATTAGCAGCCAGCCCTTGAAAAAGGTTGACCAACTCATCGCAGTTATCGCATCTCTCCCACCCCTGTTTCATATGCTCAGCAACAATCTGAACTGGATGGCTCCCCGGTGGCAGTTGTAGCCATTGAGCAGCGTAGGAATTGACCATTGCTGTAGAGCTATCCCCCTTGATTAAAACCAAGCCCAGCGGCACTGTGTCGAAAATATCTTGGAATTGCGCTTCAAAGATGAAGCTATTTTGACTTTGACGATGATGAATCAACAGTTGCCGGTACAGAGCAGCAATGTAGCCTTTCTGTTCTGCGAGTTGCTGCAGCGGCTCTTCGACGGGATTCACTAGCAGCAGCCCCTGGCACCACTTCTCTGGCTCACCGCAGGGGATGTAAACAATTCGCTCAACCTTACTTAAAAGACAGAAAAAAATAGAGGGCAGTTTGAGAAAAGGCAGCACATCAATGACAGTCCCCTGAACTAAATCTCGCCACGGCGCGATAATTTCCAGATTGGGAAATTTGGTGCTGGTTGTGGTGATAATTTGTGCCCGATTGCCTTGCTGATCAACAGTTAGGGCAAGGACAAGCTCAGATCGCGACCAATTGGCAATGAGATGACAAAATGCTGTGATAGCATCGGGCGCGGGAAGAAGCTGGCGGGGTAGGTGTTCCTGCACTTTTTTTAGCATGCCCTAACCAGAATCGATTGTACCAGAATAGATTGTATATTTATATGCTCATGTATTTTTTGAGTAAAGAACCAACAGCTGTGGGATGGGTCATGTGGGGAAGATGACCTTGAGCGTCGATCCAATCAAGGGTACTGTGGGGCAAGGTGGCATGTAGCCATAGGGCTACCCCTTGGGGAACGACGAAGTCATTGCGGTTAAAAATTAGGTGTACAGGCTGCTGCACTTTGCCGACAAAAGAGCGAGTATCAGAATCAAAAATCATTTGCAGAGTGCGCAGGGCAATCCTTGGCTGCAACCGAAAGAGGGTCTGAGAAAAGTCGGCGAGCCGGTGCTCCTCCTTCAGCCCAAACATGAGTGGGGCAAAACCCGCCGCCCATGCTTGATAGTTCGTCACCATTGCTTCATAAATGGCCTGTAGGTCGTCGGGGGTGAGGGTACCAGGATAGTTCTCATCCTTGAGATAGCAGGGGGACGGACCAATCCAGATGTGTCGTCGAAATAAGTCCGGTCTGGCGATCGCGGCAATGGCACCGATCATGCAGCTGACCGAGTGGCCAACGTAGATGCAAGATTGGACGCCAAGCTGATCCAGCAATTCAATGAGATCATCAGCATAGCCATACAAATGGCTGTGTCTTTGGACATCGTAGCGGTGTTGCGTATCCTCATCGGACCCACAGCCTGCAAGATCATAGCGGATATAGGTAAAGCCCTTAGGCAAGAAAGGGGTTAAATAGTCCCAAGCGCTTTTATCAGTACCAAAGCCATGTCCAAGCACAACAGGAACTTCGCCCCAGCCATCAATCTGGACGTAGGGCTTCAGAGGATCGGGAACACAGGGATCTTGACTCGTAATTTCCATAGAAGTTTCGCACTGATAAAAGCTTGAGTGAGTTTTTTAGCTTTTAGTGTAATGAATTGAGCTGGAAACCCCAAGAAAAATCCTAGAAAAAGCATAACATCTCAAAGAGTGGCGCCAAATGCTTTAGCAAAAGTTTATGACTGCATTAAAGTGAGTCAGCAGTCTTGAACAGCTGATTGACCGGCCAACCACTGCCGCTAGGACAGCACTGATTCACCTTCCTAAGTCAAGTTCTGCAAAATAGCGGACGGTGTTCCCCTTGCACTAGCCTAGAAAAGGCAGAGATTCAGAAGAGAGAAAAATGCAAGAGGGGCGTGTCATTGCCGATTCAATTTCGCCAGCAGGGGTGCGCTTGGTGACGCTTCAACTCACGTATCCCCGCTTTATCCATAGTGAACTCCTCACCCATCGCGTGTTTTCTCGCAATTCCGCCAGTTCGCGGGCAGTACCCGTCACAAAAATGATGGCGCAGGTGGAGGCGGATCCTGTTATTCCCTACCATTGGGGAAAAAACCAGCGAGGGATGCAGGCGCGGGAAGAAAGTGAACAAAAGGAAGCGGCAAAGGAAATCTGGCTGAAAACTCGCCTCGCAGTTCTTGAGGGGGCACGCCAGCTCCATGAGCTGGGAATTCACAAGCAAGTGGTCAACCGCATGCTTGAACCGTGGATGTGGATGCAAACGGTTGTCAGCAGTACCGAGTGGGATAACTTTCTGCGCTTGCGCAATCACCCCGATGCCCAGCCAGAAATGCAGGCCTTGGCCAAGCTGATTCAGCATTTGCTGGAGACCCATGAACCCACGCCTGTGGCTGTGGGGGATTGGCACTTACCCTACATCGATCCGATTGAGCGCCAGCAATATAGTCTTGAGGAGTGCAAGTATATGTCTGTGGCCCGTTGTGCACGGGTCTCCTACTATCTGCGGGATGGCCAACGCAGTGACCCTGCCTCTGATCTTGCCCTCTATGAGCGCTTGGCGGGAGCAGAACCGAAGCACCTCTCTCCCCTAGAGCACGTGGCCGAATGTATGGGCGATCGCCAGTCCTACGCGAATTTTGTTGGTTGGCGACAACTCCGTTACTTTGAGGAGAGAAAATCAGCACGTCCCCGCCAATGATCCGCGATACACTGAGTACCAGAAGAGGCTGACTTGACTATAGCGAGGCGTGAACTATGGATGCTGTGATTAGCGTAAAGCCCATTTTGCTGGCTATGACGCCTGTATTTATTCTGTTGTGTTTGTTTTTTGGCACCCGCAATGGCTTCTACGACACGGATCAATACCACGGTAACGGTTCTGCCCACTAAATCTAACAAGGGAGGGTGACTGATCACCATTCATGATCGAGTGCCTCAACTATGGGGTGGGTCACGCTGAGGAGGGGGTGTGCATTGGCTTAGGAATTGGCACCTATCGGATTTTGCTGGACTGCGGTGTGCCGTCTCTTGATGTCTTGCCCCTTGATGAGATTGAACAGCATCCCTTTGACCTAGTGCTCTGTAGCCATGCCCACGCGGATCATGCCCGCAGTCTGTTGGCCCTCCATCGCCGTTTTCCCCATATTCCTATCTATGCCAGTGAAGTGACAACGCAACTGTTGCCCCTGAATTGGCCAGATGAAACGGTGCCTCCCTTTTGCCGTGCCTTACCTTGGCGATCGCCCGTGGAGTTTGGCGATGGCCTAACGGCTGAACTCTTTCCTGCGGGGCATCTGCCGGGGGCAGCGGTTTTTGTCCTCACCTATCAAGATGCAAACCCAGAGCAACCACCCCTGAGCGTGATTTATACGGGGGATTTTTTCCTGTCCCATACTCGCTTTACGGAAGGACTGGCCCTTGCGGATCTACGGGGATTGCAACCGGATGTGCTCATCATTGAAGGCAGCTTGGGCACAGCGCGACACCCCCACCGCCGGCAACAGGAAAACCAATTGGCGGAGCGCATGCGCACAGCAATTGACCAGGGCTACAATCTATTACTTCCCCTGCCGCCCCTCGGTACCGCCCAAGAAATTCTCATCCTGTTGCGCAGTCATCATCTCTTTACAGGACGGCCGATTCAGATTTGGGTGGGGCCGGCGATCGCCCGCGGTTGTGATGCCTACCTCACGGTTTTGTCCCATTTACCCACCGCCATTCAAAACTTTGCCCACCACCAGTCCCTCTTTTGGGATCAGCGGGTCAAACCCCAAGTGCAGCCCTTGAGCAATTGGGCGCAAATTCAAGGTGAAGTCCCTACGATTGTCCTTGTGGAGGAGGATCAAGACCTGCGCCCCTACCTGACCGAAGGGGGACGCCCGTGGCTGGTGCTCTATCCACGGCTGCGCTATGGTCAGCCCGTCCGGGAAGGCTATCCTGAGTTCGGAGACTTACCCAATGTGGAGGTGGATACGTTTTTACTCTCCCTCCATGCCGATGGCCCTGCAACGACTCAACTGATTCACAATATCCGACCGCAGCATGTGGTGCTGATCCACGGCGATCCCAACTACCTTGCGGACTTGGCTAGCCTGAATGAATTGAGTAACCGCTACCATCTGCACACCCCCACCAGTGGCTCAACGATTCAATTTCCCATTGGCCAATTGACACTTTCGACGCCCAGTTCATTGGTGCAACTGGCCTATGAGGGAGAGGTGAGTGAGTGGAATGATGAAGTCATGATTCGCCTACCGCCTTCTATTACCACGGATTCGCGCTGGCGACGGCTGGCAGATACCGGCTTTGTTCTGGCCTCTTGGCAAGGGGAGCAATTACTGATTCGCGGCATGACCCCCAAAGAAGTGCTCGGTGGTACTTCAGCTGCGATCGCCCCCGACCAGCCCAGTTGTTTTAACTGTCAATTTTATCGCGGTCAACGCTGCTGGAACGAAGCCTCCGCCCTCTACAACTTCAAGGTGGCCCCGGAGGGCTATTGTCCAGGCTTTGAGCGGGCGGAAACGCAACCGGAACCCGAAAGCTAGGGCGTTTGTACCTGTCGCTGCAGAACCACAGTGGGGCTTTCCGCGCCTGTTTTGGGGTCAATGGCGATCGCCATCAGGGCAATGGAACGGACCCTAGCAGGTACGTCAATGTGAAGAACAGTTTGCCAGTAATCCCCATAGGGATAAAAGTCAAACTCCACTAGCCAGCGGGGGCCAGCGATTAACTCTCCTGTTTCGCCATTGGTGATCCACACTTTGACAGAGCAACCCCGTTGTGTTGCAGGCAAATTCACCTTGAGGTGCAGCGGCGATACCAGTGGCTCCGGTGACAGCAGGAGCTGGGGTGGGGTCAATAGATAGGTACTCTCAGGATTTGTCGATCCTGGGGGTGTGGTTTCAAGGGGGGGCGTTAACTCAGCTAACTGCTGCAATCGCGACCAAAATCGCTTTTGGCGATCCCTGGGCAAGTCGCGAGGCGGTGGTACAGTAACCGCAGAGAGGGGCTGGCAAAAGCTGGGCAAATCCACAACAACGGGCGCTTTCACAGGCTTCAGTTGGGGCGGCAGGGAGAAGCCGCTCACTGGCACCGGTTGGAGGGCCGTATCCCCTAAGATGGGCAACTGCGGACCAGGGGGCGTTTTGCGCTTTGGGGGGGAGGGTTGGGGTGGTGCACAGACGGCAGGGATCTCGGGTGCCGGGAGCACCGTGACCATAAAGGCTTGGACTTGGCGAAGATCGCTGTCTTCTAGGGGTTTGTTGGGTAGGAGGCGGGCTTCCCCCACCATAACTGGATAATCGGCCAAGGGTGTGAGTGTACACTGAAACCCCCATTTCCCCTCGCGGGCGATCGCTGGCACTGAGTGCTCCTGTACCACATCGCGGGTGACGGGATTGCGCAAGCGAACCACCACTGTACCGGGAACAGCAACTGTGCCCTCCAAAACTAACGTTTCATCGGCAAAGATGGTATAGGCACTTTGGGGCAGCTCAATCAGCGTCGTGGGCAGTTGTGCAGGGGCGGGTTCTTGGGGCGGAGGGGGGTCGGCGGCTTTAACTGGTGGCTCTGGCACCGCAGGCAAGGTTTCTGGTGTGGGCAAGTCCCACTCTTCGCTTTGGGCAAGGACATCAAGGGCGATCGCAAACACCTCTGAATCCAGCACCCCCTCTCGCGCCACACGGCATTGAAACTCCCAACGCCCCGGCTGCAAATAGGTAAAGGGCAGAATACCCATGAGTCCGGTGGAACTGCTGCGGTGGGTGCGGCGTTGATAGCGTTGCTTGGGCACCCCCTGATCATCGTAAAGATGGCTAATTTGCACCTCCACAGAGGTTTCAGGAACAGGACAGCGCGCCATCAAGCGGTAACTGCCCTCCAAAACTTCCGCCGAGGGTGGCTCTAGGGGCAACCAAGCGCGATCGCCCTCCTTTTGCAATAAAAACTCCCATCCGCCCATAGCTGACTTCACTCCGCTACTGCTTAGGATATTGCACAGAAGACGCCGCATTATGCAATCTGGAGCCCCAAGTTAGGGGCGTGGGAAGGCCACTTGTACCAGTGAAACATCATCACTACCAAAGCCAGCGGGTGCTGCATGCCTTTGCACCTGGGAAATCAACTGGGACAATGGGGGCACAGGGTTTTGGGTGTGGGCAGTAATGAGTAAGTCCCTAAAGGCGTCGAGACCCCAAATCTGATGGTCGGTTGTTTCAAACTCATAGACGCCGTCACTAAAGAGGTAGAGAACCGCCGAAGGGGGAACTTCAATCGTGGCTTGGGTAAAGACCATCTCAGCAAACATACCAATGGGAATGCCCGGTGTCTTGAGCAGGGTAGCTTGCCATTGAGCAGCCTTAGGGGCGAGGAGGAGTGCCGGTGGGTGTCCACCACTGGCATAGGTCAACTGCCGCGTTTGGCGATCGTACACGCCGTACCAAATCGTGAAATACTTTTCGTGCTGAGCCGTCATTTGGAAACCATTGTTGAGGGCTTCCAGAACTTGGGCAGGGTGGCGGTAATCAAACGTGCCGCTCGTTTGCTCCCGCGTTGTGCTCCGCAACAGATTCAAAACGGAGACCGAAGGCAGAGCCGCCCCCAAGCCATGGCCTGAAACATCGAGAATGTAGAGCACTAAATAGCGATCGCCCACCCAGAAAAAGTCAAAGCAATCGCCCCCCAACTGACTGGAAGGCAAGAAGGAGTAGTTAATTTTGCAGGGGTCTTCTTGGGGAGCCGGCAGGAGCGATCGCACATAATCAGCCGCCTCGTGAAGCTCAGCCTCAAGGAGTTGTTTTTGCTTAAGCAAGTCCTGACTCAGTTGATAGAGGCGCAAACCTGCCTGAATTCGTGCTCGCAGTTCGTTAGGGTCAATGGGCTTTGACAAGAATTCATCGGCACCCGCATCCAATCCCTGAATGCGATCCTGCAGTTCCCCTTTGGCTGTGAGCAGAATAAAAAAACTGCGGGAGAGTTCCTCATCCTGCTTAATGTGGCGGCAGACCTCTAGCCCATCCAGTTCGGGCATCATCCAGTCGCAGATAATCAAGGCGGGTTTCTCGGCGGTGGCGATCGCAATCCCCTCGCGGCCATGACTGGCAACCGATACCGAATAGCCCAAATCCCTTAGGGTTTTCCGCAACAGGAGTCGGGTGGTGGGATCATCATCAATAACCAAAATTTGATAGGGCTGGCGATCGCCACTCATCTTTACCTCCGAGAGACCCCCTCCTTTAGGGAGGGGAGGGATAGGAGCGGCAGTCTATGACTGCCAAGTATAGTTGTGTTACTCACAGAATAATCGCTATAATTTAAAGCATGCAAAAGGCTTTCAGTTACCGCTTCTACCCAACGACCGAGCAGGAATCCCTGCTTCGGAGAACATTGGGCTGTGTTCGGTTGGTTTATAATCGAGCACTGGCAGCCAGAACAGAAGCCTGGTATGAACGAAAAGAGAGACTTGACTACGTTCAAACCTCTGCCTTGCTTACTCAGTGGAAGAAGCAAGATGACCTCCAGTTTTTGAATGAGGTTAGCTCTGTCCCCTTGCAGCAGGCATTGAGACATCTGCAATCTGCTTTCACTAACTTTTTTGCAGGTCGGGCGAAATATCCCAACTTCAAAAAGAAACGTAATGGCGGTAGCGCAGAATTCACCAAGTCTGCTTTTAGGTGGAAAGACGGAAAAGTATTCTTGGCAAAGTGCAACGAACCGCTGAATATTCGCTGGTCGAGACGGCTTCCAGATGGTGTTGAACCATCCACCGTGACCATCAGGCTTAACCCTGCTGGACAGTGGTACATCAGTCTGAGGTTTGATGACCCCAGAGATTTGACACTGCAGCCCGTCGACCCGTCGGTTGGTTTGGACGTAGGGATGAGCAGTCTCATTACCCTGAGTACAGGGGAAAAGATTGCCAACCCCAAGCACTTTAACCGCTACTACAAACGACTCCGTAAGGCGCAGCGGTCTTTGAGTCGCAAACAAAAAGGCTCTCGCAATTGGGATAAGGCGCGGTTGAAAGTTGCCAAGATTCACCAGAAAATCTCTGATTCCAGAAAAGACCATTTGCACCAGTTGACGACTCGATTGATACGTGAAAACCAAACGATCGTAATCGAGTCGTTGGCTGTGAAAAACATGGTCAAGAACCGTCAGCTTGCTCGATCCATCAGTGATGCTGGATGGGGTGAACTGGTACGGCAATTGGAATACAAGGCCCAGTGGTATGGTCGGACACTGGTGAAGATTGACCGATGGTTTCCCAGTTCTAAACGCTGTGGACAGTGTGGTCACATTGTTGAGCGGTTGCCATTGAGCGTCCGAGAATGGGACTGTCCTAAGTGTGGGGCGCACCATGATCGGGATATAAATGCCGCTGGGAATATTTTGGCCGTGGGACACACGGTTACAGTCTGTGGAGCGGGTGTAAGACCTGATAGACATACGTCTAAAGGGCAACTGCGAAGAAGCAGAAAGTCTCAAAAGTGATTTTGGGAATCCCCCTGCTTTAGCGGGAGGAGGATGTCAAAGCCTACTTCTGAGAATCTCTCCCTAGTGTATCCCAAGGGTTTTGGCTATTTTTGTATCCCCTTAGGATCAAGGGCATCCCGCAGACCATCGCCGACAATGTTGAAACACAGCACCGTAAGCACAATCAGCGTGGCCGGTGCCCAGACTAACCAGGGCTGTAGGACCAAGATTGAGGCATTGGTTGCCAAGGACAGCATATTCCCCCAGGAGGGATCCGGCTGTTGGATCCCCAAGCCAATGAGACTGAGCACCGATTCCGCCACAATAAAGCTGGGAATTGAGAGCGTTGCCGCAATAATTACGTAGGTCGCTGTTTGGGGAATAATGTGCCGCACAATAATGTAGAGCGATCGCCCCCCCATGACCTGTGCCGCCTGGACAAAGGCCATTTCCCTAATGCCTAAAACCTGACCACGAATGACCCGCGCCAGTCCTGCCCAGCTCACAAAGGACGTGATAATTGTAATCAGCAGGAATCGCTCACCACTACTGAGTCCCACCGGCAGCACGGCCGCCAAGGCCACTAGCAGATAGATGGTCGGCAGCGTCATCAGCACCTCAACACCCCGCATCAACACTGCATCGAGCCAGCCGCCAAAGTAGCCGGAAATGGCACCCACCAAAATGCCAATCGGGAAGGCGATCGCCACCCCCACAAGCCCAATACTGAGGCTAATGCGGGCACCAAAGAGCAGCCGACTCAGCTGATCGCGTCCTTGGTCATCGGTTCCCAACAGGTTCAGATAGCCCTTGCCCACCGTGCCAAACAGGTGGCGATCGCTGGGGAACCCCGCAAAGATCGTACGCGGTTCAATTTGCACATTGGTGAGACTCCAGCGCTTCGGTAGGGGCAGGGTAATTTCCAGGAAGCGATAGGGGCTACCCTTGACAAATAGGCGAATGGGCGACGGTTCCTGCCAGTCCACAATCAAAGGCCGTTCCCCCGTTTCCAAGTTCACAGGGCCTAGGCGAGTGGGATAGACATGGGGCCCAAGCCACTGACCATTGGGGGTGTGCCAGTAAATACGGGTGGGGGGCAGCAGGGCACCATCTACCTGAAACGCATAGGGACTATAGGGTGCGACAAAATCGGCAGCGATCGCCAGCAGGTACAATGTCAGCAACACCCCCAAACTGAACATCACAAGAGGGTTACGCCGCAGGGTTTGCCAAGGAGTCATCGCCAACTGCCTATCCAAGAATTGGCAAAGTAAGGATACTATACAGCTTTTTCGCTTCTTGCAGGGGTGAGGAGGGCTCCCTATAGCCTATACGATTAGCTTTCATCACTCATCAATAATACCTAGATGACCTTTATTGTTGATAACCCTGTTAATCACCCTTGTGACTGAATATTGCAGTTATTTTTTTGTGAGTAAATTTTTTTGATAAAATAAACAAATTGTTACAATAGTACTTTAGATTCCAGTTGATGTGATAACTTGACTTAGAGACATCAGTCAACTCTCAATTTTGGCAAACACAGCCTTTCAAGGGGAAGTGAACTTTGAAGGGGAAGTTAACTTTCTATCGAGTGTGGGTACCTGTTGATTAAGATTGAGTCTCTTAATTCACTCAAATCGCTTGCTGGTAAGGGAATGATAGTGGGATGGGAAAGATAAAACCCCTGACTGGGAAAGCGCTCCTACAGCGGTTAAAAGAACTGGACGGTGTTTCCCGTAAGGAAGCAGCCAAGCTCTGTGGCTACTATCGCGTCACCAAATCTGGTGAGGTGCGGGTCAACTTAGGGAAATTTTACGAAGCACTACTCGCTGCCGGGGGACTAGAAGTACACTCATCGGAAAAAGAAGTCAATAGTCAATCAGGACGGGGGCGATCGCCCTCCTACCGCGTTAAGGTGCACCAAAATGGCCAGATTGTGATTGGTGCTGCCTATACCACAGCCATGAATCTCAAGCCGGGGGATACCTTCAAAATTCAGCAGGGGTATAAGCATATTCATCTCTATCTCATCGATTCAGAAATCGATTCAGAAGACGTGAATGGTGCCCCCAGAAACTAATCAATGGTTTGCCCTGATGATTGGTAATACTCGGCAGCACTGGGCACTCTTTAGGGGTGAACACCTCAGCCGCACTTGGCACCTAACCCCTGAGGAATTGGCCTGCAACCCCGCCCAAGACTACCCCAACCTCCCCTGCTGGGGGGCCAGTGTTGGCTCTGTGCCCTTGCACCAAGTCTATCCGCGGGCGATCGCCCTCACCCTCGAAGATATTCCCCTTCCCCAGATGTACCCCACCCTAGGGTTGGACCGTGCCCTTGCCCTCTGGGGAGCACTTCAGGTCTATGGAGCACCGGTGTGTGTCGTGGATGCCGGCACCGCCCTAACGCTGACCCTAGCCAACGATCGCCGTGAATTTGCTGGCGGTGTGATTCTTCCTGGTGTTGGGTTAATGGCCCGCGCCCTGGCGGACTACACCGCAGCTTTACCCTATGTGCCGCTGCCAACAGAGCCACCCCGCCGGTGGGGCACGACCACCACGACCGCTATTGCAAGCGGCCTCTACTATGGCACTGCCGCCATTTTGCAAGCCTATCTAGACGCCTTTTTGCAGGAGTTTCCCCAAGGTACAGTGATTGTCACCGGGGGCGATCGCCCTTTTGTCAGCGAGCTGCTGCGGACATTTTTAGATTCCGATCGCTGGTGTGAGGATGATCATCTGGTTTTTTGGGGCATCCGCGCCCTCCGCAATCCAGCCGCTAAGATAGAAATGCACCCCATGGAAAGGATTGACGAATTCCACTAATGGAGCGACGGGATGACTTTACGGATTTAGCCTTAGGGCTGGTCTCAGTCCAGAGCTTTCCGGCGATCGTTGGCATTGCCGATCACATGCTCAAATCCTCCGATGTCCTCCTAGTGGGCTATGAAAAAATTGGCGGTGGTCACTGTACCGCGATCGTCCGCGGGCGAATTGCCGATGTGCGCCTTGCGGTAGAAGAGGGGGCCGAGCGGGCGCAGCAATTCGGTCAGGAACTGAGTACGTTAGTGATTCCCCGACCCGATCCCAACCTAGAGAAAATTCTCCCCATTGGCAGTCTCCTTGCCCAGATTGCTTCTAAAAGTCGCGGCCATCGCCTCAGTAGCCATGCCGTAGGTCTTCTGGAAACCCGGGGATTTCCAGCCATGGTGGGGGCAGCCGATGCCATGCTCAAGGCAGCGGATGTGATGCTGACGGCCTACGAAACCATTGGGGCAGGGTTATGTACGGCTATTATTCGCGGTACGGCCTCCAATACCGCGATCGCCCTCGAGGCCGGAATGGCAGAAGCCGATCGCATTGGTGAACTCCATGCGGTGATGTTGGTGCCCCGTCCCCTTGAGGATTTGGATCAATCCTTGCCCTTGGCACCTGCCCTCCAACGGGAACTGCAACCCCTGCGTCTCCCCCTTACCCTCAAGCAAAAAGAAACCGAACCCCTTGCCCTCCAAGGGGCGGCTCAAGCGAGTGTGGCTGTGGAAGCCGCCGCCGAAAGGGTGCCCGTCGACCCCCCTGCCAATCCCTGACCGGCAATCCAGCCCGTTGTCCACGCACTTTGCAGGTTAAAGCCCCCCGTCACCCCATCAATGTCGAGTATTTCCCCTGCCAGGAATAGCCCCTCACAGCAGCGGCTAGCCATTGTCTTGAAGTCCACTTCCTTGAGTGCCACCCCACCGCAGGTCACAAACTCCTCCTTGAAGCTGCCTTTGCCAGCGATCGCGAATGTGCCTCGGTGTAAGACCTCCGCCAGTGCCAGCAGTTGCTTTTTACTCAAGTGTGCCCAAGTTTGCTCAGGGGGAATACCGAGGGTAGTGGTCCAGTAGTTCCAGAGGCGACGGGGCAGCGGAAAGGGACAATGGTTCGCGATCGCCCGCTTTGGGGTATGGCTGCGACAGGCGGCCAACTCCCCTTGAATCTGCGGCAGCGAGAGGTGGGGGAGCCAGTTGATCCCTAGGATGCCGCGATAGTTGTGAGCCGCCAAGGCCCGCGCTCCCCATGCCGAGAGTTTTAAGACCACGGGGCCACTGAAGCCCCAATGGGTAACGAGAATTGCCCCTGTTTGCGTCAAGGGGGGCTGCTGCGGCAGCTTGAGGGTAGCTTGCACGGCTGGCACACTGAGGCCTGAGCGCTCCTGCAGGAGGGGGTCCTCAATTTGAAACGTAAACAAAGAAGGAACCGGAGGAATAATGCGGTGTCCCAATTGCGCCGCCAAGCGATATCCTTGGGCACTACTGCCGGTGGCCAAAAGGATGCGATCGCCCACAAGGGGCTGAGCCTGCTGAGCGATCGTGACGTGAAACTGGCTGCCCACTTTGGCAATGTCCTTGACCGCTGCATGGGTACGAATGCGAATGCCCAAGGCCGTTGCTTCCTGCACAAGGCAATCAATAATCGTTTCTGAATCATCAGTCACAGGAAAGATCCGCCCATCGGCCTCAGTTTTCAGCTTTACTCCCCGCGCCTCAAACCAAGCGATCGTGTCTTGGGGTTGGAAGCGACTAAAGGCACCCCGTAAGGCCTTGCCACCACGGGGATAGTGTTGCACCAACAGGGCCGGATCAAAACAGTGGTGGGTGACATTGCAGCGACCGCCACCAGAGATGCGGACTTTGCTGAGCACTGCTGCCCCAGCTTCCAAAATAGTGACGCGATCGCGAGGATTAGCCGTGGCACAGGAGATTGCTCCAAAAAATCCAGCGGCACCACCGCCGATGACCAAAATGCGCCGAGTCACGCTCAAGATTCCAAGGGAAACGGATAGGTCTTTTTATCGTTACCGTTTTTGCCGTTGCGATCGCGCACCAAATGCAGCTGTTGATGCAGCCGACCCACGGCAATTCCCTCTGCCGCCATGAGGTTGAGAAGACGACGGCGAAACTCCCGCCCCACTGCCCATTGTTGTCCCGGTTGTGTCTTAATCCAAATGCGCACGAGTAAGCCACTGGCAGTAATCTGATCGATTCCTAGGATCTCTGGCCGCTCCAGCATCTTGAGTTGCCACTCAGGTTCCTCGTAAAAATGGTTACTTAAGTCATTCAGCAACGACAACAGGCGATCGGGATTAGTTTCAATATCCACCCACAGTTCTAGGTTAACCCGTGACCAAGTACGGGTCAGGTTGGCCACCTTTGTAATTGTACTATTGGGAATCGTGATGAGATGCCCCTCAGCATTGCGCAGTTGCGTGATTCGTAAGTTGAGGTTTTCTACCATTCCTGAATAGGATTCAATTTGCACCACATCGCCAATGCCGTATTGGTCTTCCCAGACAATTAACAGGCCATTGATCACATCCTTAACCAAATTTTGGGAACCAAGGGAAATGGCCAGGGCAAGAAAGCCCCCCACCGCCAAAATGGATGAGACAGGCATTCCCAGCGAACTTAGAATGACCACCAGCCGCGTTAAATAAATCACTGCGGTCTTCAAACTCCGCATCACTTCAATGGTGGTGCTAATCCGCAATGTTTGGCGCTGGGTATCGGCAAACTTGAGCAGATTATTTTGCTCCCAGAAGACACGAAGGCGATCGCAGGCCAAATCGGCAAATTGATTCAGCAGCCCAGTGCCAAACCAGACCACCATCCAGAGAATTGGCAGGCCATAGACTTGAGAACTCAGCCAGCGGGTCATGGGGAAAAGCCGCAGAATGGCTGCTAGGCCGAGCAGCCAGAGAGCCACTTGTACCCACAACAGCAGATAGCGAACGAGATGAATGAGTTTAATGCGCTGCTTGAGAAAAAAGTGATGTCGCAGCTGGGGTAGAAGCGGCAAAACCCATTCGGGTTCGGCGGTTTGAGTGGTCGCTGTATCCAATTGCCCTTGCAGATGCTGGCGTTGGCGGGTTAAGAATCGCTGCACAATGAAAATGGCAAAACTGCCTGCTCCCACCTTGAAAAAAATCAAGACAGCCTGCTCGGTTTGCCTGATTAGGGCAGCGTGGGTGCGTTCTTGAATCGCTTGGTTCATCTGCTCCTGCAAAATGTCTCGCCACTGCTGGGCAAGGGTTTCGGGGGGCAGTTGATGGTAGTCGCTGTCGGCCTCGGTGACCGTCAGGAGGCGAGTGGTGCGTTCCGCTTGGCCAATGCGAGCACTGATGACCAAAGCATTATGGAGGCGGGCAACACCAATATCTACTCTCGCCGGCGATCGCCGGTCGGCCTCAAGGGCACTATGGAGTACCCGTCGTAGATTGGACTGGATGAGTTCGGCCCGGAGTTCAACGGGCATGACATCACCGAGTTTACTGCGATCGCGAACGGTCGGTGCAGCAATTGTAAAGAGGGTGTTGCCATCAAAACGCACATCGGTAATTTCTAGTTCACCAATGCGAGTGACGCCAGGCGGTAGCGGAGTTGCAGGATTTTGATGGATTGCCGGTAGGGGGAGTTGAGCCAGGCTCAGCCAAGGAGAAAGAATGGCTAAAAAGAAGGTCAAAACGGCGATCGCGCCCCACCGCCAGAATGGTTTATGCCAGTTGATCATCTACTGCCCATCGTTTGCTTGCAGGCAAACAGTGCTACAGGTATCCTCTCACCTTTTGAGGGCTTGACCCGCTTCAAGGTTCCCTAGGGGCGATCGCCAAAGCTGCGGGGAGTGCTGTCACTGGCCACCTCGCGAATTAAGGCCAGACGCGAGGAAATGTAGCGTTCCAGATGATGGCGCTGGTGGTGTTCCAGGGGATAAACATCACTAAACTGCGTCACTAGCCACCCCTGTAGGGAGCGATCGTCCATACTCAACAATCGTCCCCCCTGTACTTGCCCAACAAAGTGCCAGAACTGACGCAGGAGAGAGGGGGTCATACTTGCCCTCCTTTTAAGGTTTTCTTTAGATTTTGCCTATCTACTACCATACGTTGACCCTTGGAGGTTGGGGAGGAATCTGCTGAAGCTGCAACTAAAGTTAGGGAATCCACATAAATTTCTGTAAACTTCTATGGCGATTTCTAAAGGGCACACCTCCTGTAACCTGTGATTCCTTGGGGATGCCCTGCTAACGGTAGGACGGTGAACCGCTAAAATAGTAAGGCTTTACCAACATACTCAGAAATCATTGGGGTCTATGCGCACACACTACTGTGGCGATGTTCGGCTAAGGGATGTCGGAACAACGGTCACCCTCTACGGTTGGGTTGATCGGCGGCGAGATCATGGCGGCGTTATCTTTATTGATTTGCGCGATCGCTCCGGCATTGTCCAAATTGTCAGTGATCCCCAGCGCACTCCCGACGCCTACCCCCAAGCCGAACGCCTGCGCAGTGAGTATGTCGTGAAAGTGGTTGGCCGTGTCAGCAAACGTCCTGCGGATTCAGTGAACCCGAAATTGGCCACGGGGGACATCGAGATCTACGCCGATGGCATTGAGGTGCTCAATACGGTGCGCCAACAACTCCCCTTTGCCATCTCCAGCACGGAGAATGAGGAGGTGCGCGAAGAGGTGCGGCTGCGCTATCGCTATCTTGACCTGCGGCGGGAACGGATGGCACGGAATTTGCGGTTACGCCATCGGGTTGTCCAAGCCATGCGGCGCTTCTTAGAGGATGAGGCGGGCTTTATTGAGGTGGAAACTCCCATTCTCACCCGCTCAACCCCAGAGGGGGCTCGGGATTACCTTGTTCCCAGCCGTGTTAACCCCGGTGAATGGTTTGCCCTGCCCCAATCTCCCCAGTTGTTCAAGCAGTTGTTAATGGTGGCCGGGTGCGATCGCTATTACCAGATTGCCCACTGCTTTCGCGATGAGGATTTACGGGCCGATCGCCAGCCCGAATTTACGCAACTGGACATGGAAATGAGCTTCATGGATCAAGAGGAAATCCTTGATCTCAACGAAGCCCTGATTTGCCACATTTTCAAAACCGTTAAGGGCATTGAGCTACCGCGGCCCTTTCCCCGCCTCAGCTACCAGGAGGCCATGGATCGCTATGGCACCGATAAGCCCGATACCCGCTACGGCCTCGAACTGGTGGATGTCTCCGATATTCTCAAGGATTCTGGTTTCAAGGTCTTTAGTGGAGCGATCGCCCAAGGGGGGGTGGTGAAAATTTTGCCGATTCCCAATGGCAGCGATCGCATCTCCAACGTGCGCATCAAACCAGGCGGCGATCTCTTCCAAGAGGCCACCACCGCGGGTGCCAAAGGCTTAGCCTACATTCGTGTTCGCAACAACGGCGAGATCGATACCATTGGCGCCATCAAGGATAATCTCTCCCCAGAGCAAAAAGCCCTGCTCCTAGAACGCACAGGTGCCCAGCCGGGGCATCTCCTCCTTTTTGGGGCCGGGGAGACCGCAACGGTGAATAAAACCCTGGATCGCCTGCGCCAGACCATTGCCCGTGAATTTAATCTCATTGATCCAACGGCAACCCATCTCCTATGGGTGGTGGATTTTCCCATGTTTGAGTGGAATGCTGAGGAAAAACGTCTTGAGGCCTTGCACCATCCCTTTACGGCTCCCCACCCTGAGGATCTTGGGGATCTCAAAACCGCCCGTGCCCAAGCCTATGATCTCATCTTCAACGGCCATGAAGTCGGTGGTGGCAGTTTGCGCATCCATCAACCGGAATTGCAGCGGCAGGTGTTTGAAATCATCGGCATTGATGAAGCCACTGCCCAAGAAAAATTTGGCTTCCTTTTAGAGGCCTTTGAATTTGGAACTCCGCCCCACGGGGGCATTGCCTATGGCTTGGATCGTTTGGTCATGCTCCTTGCTGGCGCAGATTCCATTCGCGACACCATTGCTTTCCCAAAAACCCAACAGGCCCGTTGTCTGCTCACCGGCGCCCCCAGCAGTGTGGAACCGCAGCAACTCAAGGAACTCCATGTGACGCCCGCCAAGCCAGCAAAAACCACTGCCAAAACAAAGCCTAGGCCCGCAGATTGATTGGCCGCTGCCACACCCCCTCTGGCAGCCACTCACCATTGAAATCCCGCACGCGCTCAGTGCTCATGATGTAAGCCCATGCTGTACCCAAGGGTTTATGGGTCAAGTCATACACGGGCACCTCTTGGCGATGGTAGGCATTCATCTCAGGCGACAAGTTGGGACTGTAACCTTCAAAGGCATCCAGCTGCGCCAAGAGGCGGGAAGGGGGATGCTCAAAGAGCAGTAACTCCCCCTGCACCCAACCTTCCTCAGGCGTTAGACCCGGGTACCCCATCGGCAGGTGATAAAGGCGGCCTCTGACCAATGCCGCTTGATGGGCACTCAGCCAAGGCCGACAGAAGCGGTCATGGGGTGGATAGCCGGGTTTGAGGGTGCCATAGACAAAAAGCCGTAGTACCGTCATGGTGCAAAGGAATGACATAATTGACTGACAGACTTAGTTTACTGAGTTTGATAGAGGTTTGCCCTGTTCCAGACGGCCCTCGGCAATCAACTGCCCCGCGATCGCCAAAATGAAAAATCCGAGCATGGAGGTTAGGGCTGCCGCGCCAGTTTTGGCCCATTTTTGCAGAAGTGACTCCCCCAAAAAGCAACAAATTTATCCATCGCTTCTGCGTGCTAGCGTTAAACCTTAGGGGGAGGTCACCCTTCGCCAAGCCGTGTCAACCACAATCAGTGCCCTAATCAGTGCCCTAGGAGGGCGTATCGCAGTTAAAGCCAAGGATAAATTGACTGACCAGAAAGAATCTTACCAAGACAGCATTGAGGGCCATTGGCTGAGCTTGCTGGCAATGGTATAGGGGGAGGTTTTTGACATACTTACCGCCCTAAAGTGCGATGATTCTTGACGCTTCATCGGGTGATGCTACCGAAGTAGTCTTACTCTCCCTCTGCGTCCATTTATAGTCGTGGCAATGCCCTATCCCGACTTTCTCTATGTTTCTTGCGGCATTTTCGTCTCTATCGTGCTCTGCGCCGCAGTTTATGCATACAACAGAGCGGACAGATAGATCGATTTTGCCCCATTTAAAACCGCATTTTGAGCAAGTCTGACTGGTTGGCTCCCATCGGTCAATGACAATGAACTCACGGTTTAGTTTGTTGCACTTAGCCTCAACTAAAGCCCTGAATTCTCGCCAACCTTGCAAGCTAATTGCTCTAGCGAGTTTGCGGTTCTTCACCATTCCAGAGACATTCAAGTCTTCCAACGCGATTACTTGGTTCTCGATAACCACGCGGGTAGACACTTTATGCAAGAAATCCCTGCGAATGTCTGAAATCCGACTATGAAGCTTAGCGATTTGCAGTCTTGTTTTCTCCCGCCGTTTGCTTCCTTTAACTTGACGGGCCAGTTTGCGTTGTTTTCGCCTGATCTTTTTGTCTAACTTGGAATACTCAGGGCCATCAATCTTTTCGCCCGTACTTAAAGTAGCAAACGCTTTAATTCCCAAATCAATGCCGATAGAAGGATGACTTGCAGGTTGATGAACTGGATCGATCTCGACCACAAAACTGAGAAAATATCGATTTGCAGCATCTTTAATCACCGTAACTGAGCTTGGTTTAGAAGGAAGCTTTCTTGACCAAATTGGTCTGATTTTACCAATCTTCGCTAGATAAACTTCTTCGCCTTTAATTGAAAATCCATAGGTAGTAAATCTGGCGGATTGTCTTTCTGTCTTCTTTTTAAATCTAGGAGAGTTGATCTTCTTGCCTTTTCGCCTACCTTTAATTGAATTGAAGAAGTTTTTATAGGCAACTCCTAAATCGGCAACAGACTGCTGTAACGGGACATTAGAAACATCAGACAACCATTGCCGCTCTGGTGTTTTCTTTGCTTGGGTAATTACCCGCTTTTGCAATTCACTAGTTTTTGGCAATGAATCAGATTGTTTACAAATTGCCAGGGCATCGTTCCACACCACACGGACACACCCAAACAACTGAGCTAGGCGTTGTCGTTGTTGGTCTGTGGGATAGAAACGATACCTATATCTAGCTTTCATTGGTCGTGCTATAATTGGTCTGTGGCTAGATTATAGGTTGGTCTACAGGCAATGTCAAGTCATCTTCGTAAAGGAAGGCACAGCGTTACGGACGCTGAGGGATTAGAGCTGATCGAGAAATCGTTTCGAGAAGTCGCCAAGAAGATGGATTTCCAGATTCTTGAATTTAACGGCGAAGAAGACCATGTCCATGCGCTAATTGAGTACCCTCCTAAACTTTCTGTTTCGCAGATTGTAAATGCGCTTAAAGGTGTATCTAGTCGTCGATATGGAAAAGCTGCACTACCAAAACCCCATGAAGAATCACTTTGGAGCCCTAGTTATTTTGCGGCATCTGTTGGAGGAGCACCGTTAGAGGTGCTTAAGGAATACATTAGAAATCAAAAAAAGCCGTCCTAAAAGGACGGGGCTTGTATCCCATTTCATTGGTCATGGCGGTCCTGGGAATGGCACCACTGGGGTCTATAGTCCCAAACAGGGCAGCCAGTGTTCCCAGCCAACAAGAGAAGGGTGAATGCACCGTTGCCAAATGTTCCTAGAAAAAGTCAGCTATTGAGGACAGCAAGAATCTCATGGCTAATGGCGCGCAGTTGGTTTTGCAGATCTTCACTGGGCAAATTGTTGCCACTAAAAACCCCCTGACCAATACTGCTGAACCGCCATTGCTCACTCATATAGCTAAACCCTACAATGTCTAGGCCAATGGCACGGGGTTGGGGAAAGTCTGGATCGCAATAGAGGCGGATTTGCAGGAGCAAACTACGGGCCTGCCAGCGGCGACTCCAACCGGGCAGGTGAAAGCCAATGTCAATCGAATCAGGATCTACCCAGTTGCGGGTGTGGGGGTCATCGGCCCAAGGGTGCAGGTCTGCCCGCAGATCTGGATTGCACTGCCTAAAGAGGTGGACGATCGCCCCCAATTTACTGGCCATCTGCACCGTCACTGCCTGCTCTGCTGCATTCACCGTGCTTGTCTCCGCAACACCTTTGTTCCCAAGGTTAGCGAGGGGAAACAGCTTGATCAACTCTAGGGGTGGACAGCAGTGCTAAAGAACGATCGAGGCGGGGTTGCCCCACAGAGTAACTCAGGGCATAGCTTTGCACCAAGAGCCAAAACCAAAGTTGCGGTGCCAAGGGTTCTAGCCATGGTTGACAACGGCGCACTAAGGGAGGCAGCCAAAAACCAAAAAGGGCATGGTACAGGGCATCCAAGCTAAAACTAAGGTAGCTTTGCAGCCAACGCAGCAGATCCCAAGGCCCCACCATTTCGTAGATCCACCAAAGGAGGCGGGGGTTTTGCCAAGCAGCTTGCACTGCCATACGGTTAAAGGGGAGCCAGCCGGCACGGTCTTTGATAAAGCGATCGGCCAATTCCGGGGATTCCTGCCCGAGAATGCCAAAAAAGGTGTTGAGCATGGCATTGACCCGCTCGGGGGGCAGGGGGCGATCGCTGGGCACCATCAT
This sequence comes from Thermosynechococcus vestitus BP-1, assembly GCF_000011345.1. Classification (NCBI taxonomy): domain Bacteria; kingdom Bacillati; phylum Cyanobacteriota; class Cyanophyceae; order Acaryochloridales; family Thermosynechococcaceae; genus Thermosynechococcus; species Thermosynechococcus vestitus. The sequence continues at coordinate 1,171,460 of NC_004113.1, read as the reverse complement.
TCCCCGCGAAAAGAGCCACGTCACCGCTGTATTGCTCTGATAGGCGCGAATTTGGTTGAGGAACCCCTGTTGCACAAGGTCATGACGCAGGGCAGTATCCAGCAGATCCGTCAAGCGTGGTAGGTTGCGCACCAGCGAACCAAAACCGGTAAAGACTAAGGGAGATTGCAGGGAGGCGGCATCGCCAATGGCCAAGACGCGATCAAAGGCCACGGCGCGATCGCTCCGGTGGTGGCTAAAGTGGCCGGGGATGTAACCAAACGTCGGCTTCACCCAAGTCAGTTGATCTAAATCGCAGCGGCGGTACTCCGGCAAGATTGTAAAGAAGTCTTCGTAAAGTTCTAGTAGAGAGCCGGGAAACTCGCGGCGAATGTGGTGGTAGTGAAACAGGTAAATGGTGCGCTCTTCCCCTGACCCCGGAAACAGCTCCCAAATGAGTTGCCGTCCGCGCGAAATATCGCCGTGGCTAAAGAGCACATCGCCATAATCGCCGTCCCACACTTGCGGCGCAATCCCCTTAACAATCGCCCCCACCGTTGGACAAACACTATCGTAGGCACGCCCACCGTTCAGTTGCCGGGCAATTGGCGAGGCAGTACCCATGGCATCAATGAGGACGCGCGCGATCGCCTGTCGCTGTTCTTGGGTTTGGCGGTGCTGGGCTTGCAAAACCACCCCATTGGGATGAATTGTGGCTGTCTTAAATTCTGTCCAATCCCAAATCTCACCGCCTGCTTGGCGCAGTTTCTCACCGCACAGATGCAGGAATTTGGCCGAGTCGAGGGCAATGTTAAGAACCGTTGGGGTGTGCAGCACTGGTGCCCGACAATGGGCAGGGCTATTGGCATCAAAGAACTTGTTAAAGCCATCGCGGTACTCGCGGGCAATCAGGCTTTCAAACTCCGCGGCGGTAAATAGCCCCAGATCAATTAGGCTCTGAAATTCCATGCGGGAGATGTTCCACTCCCGATTCATGCGGCCAAAGGGCAACCGCTCCATCAGCAGAACCCGATAGCCCAACCGCGCCATCACCGCCGCATGGACGACCCCCAAAGCGCCACCCACATAAACCAGGTCATAGGTAGGGGGATCACAGGGGCTTGTTACCCTGTGCACAACAGGGACAGGGGGAGTAGGCTGTTGGATACCTTGGCGCCAGCGTTGCTCCCACCAATAGACGCGCTCTAAATCCGCCTCACCTTGGGGCATACGTTGAAAGTACTTCACCGTCAGGGGATAGCGATCGGCCAAGGCCTCAAAAATGCTCTGACCAGCCGGCCAAGGGGGCAGTTCCTCAGTCGGGAGGGGGAAGGCCAAACGCAGCTGCCGCCGAAGCTGTTGGATACAGGCGCGCTCTTGGGGAAAAGGCCGCTCTCCCCAGCGCATTACCTTGAGGTATGTGGTTCGCTGTAAGCTCCACAGGAAAATGGCCAGTTCCGTGGCGGTTTCAGGAACCTGCCAACATCCCCCAGTGGCTTTTGGCGCAATGGTGCCTATGGGGGGGGCAAAAGTGTGGTGCAGCCAGTGAATGACCGCTGCGGTATGGGGAGTGGGCACCTCAAGGTATAACAGTTGTTGCATTTTGCGTGATGAAGTCCACTAAGGAGCTTGACAACGGCACAATTTGGCGTAAACTGCACTGTACTAAACAGTTTAAGAGTTAAGAGAGTTTACGATTTCTCAGAATTGCCCTGTTGCCCTATGCATTATCCCATTCCTCGCACGCTCGAAGAAATGACAGCCCTTAGCCAGCAACCCGTCAATGGCGATCTCGTGGCATCAGCGATCGCCGGCGTGACTGCGATTTGCCGTGCCCAGGGCCACAGTCTGGCCCAGGTTCAGGAATGGGTACTTGCAGAGGATGATCTACTGGATCAAAAAACGCGCCAATGGCTGAGTGAAGCCGTGGCAGTGGCTTGGTCAACCGTTGATGTGGCCGCAGTGACGACTGGCCGTGAGGGCGATCGCTAGGGCATCAGCGGCATCATCGGGCTGGGGCAGGGTGCAGAGATGGAGTTCCCGTTGCACCGCCCGCTGCACCTCTATTTTGGTGGCATTGCCATAGCCGGTGAGGGCCTGCTTCACCTGGGGGGGGGTCAGTTCCAGCAGGGGACAGTGCCGTTGGCTCAGGACTAAAAGAATCACACCCCGTGCTTGGGCAACCCCAATGGTATGGCTCATTCTGTAGAAAAAGAGCCGCTCCAAAGCCACCAAATCCGGCTGGAGGATGGGAATTAGCGTGTGCAGATCGTTATAGAGACTTTGGAGGCGATCGCCCGTAGGCAGGTCGGCAGAGGTGGTAATCACACCAAAATCCCGCACTTGGCAGGTGTCCCTGTACACCTCAATACACCCATAGCCAAGGGTCGCTAGGCCAGGGTCGAGGCCGAGAATGCGCACCGCTGCTAACTAGCGATGGTGGTCAGGAGATCCAAAAAGGGCTTGGCTATCCAATTCAATCCCACCTTCAGTTGATGTTCGAGGGTGGGCATGCGGTAGAGGTAGGCCAGTCGCCGCGCCAAATAGGCCAGGGGGCCATCAAGGGTCAGTCCTAGGCCGGCCAAGGCAGCGCGATCGCGCCCGAGGGTGAGCATTTCGCCAAGGTGGGAGTAACGACAGGGAAGTAGCGGGCGATCGCTGAGACTGGCCCAAAGGTTCCAAGCAACATAGTCCGCCTGCTGAAAAGCTGCCTGTGCCGTATGGGGAATGGGTTGTCCCTGTTCATCCACCGCATCCGCCGCATCCCCAAGGGCAAAAATATCGGGGTGATCAACCACTTGCAGTGTGGGCGTCACCTGGAGCCGACCGCTGGCAGTTTTGGGCAAATCAAGCGCCGCAATCACCGGCGAAACCGCTGTGCCAACGGTCCAAAGAACAATGTCCACGGGCAACTCGTCCACCCGGTCTTTGTATTGCAGCGAAATGCGATCGCGAGTTAGGGCAACTGGCGTGGTCTCTAGATCAATCCAAACGCCCCGATCTTCGAGGGCACGGAGGGCCGCCTTGCGATTAAATTCAGGGGAGGACTTCAGAATCTCTGGGTTGCGATCCACCAGCCGAATGCGACCTCGGCTCCCCAGTCGCTCCGCCAGTTTACAGGCCAATTCCACCCCACTCGGACCAGCACCGACAACGACAACGCGGATGCGATCGCGATCAGAGTGCTCACACCGTTGCAGCGCTTCTTCAAGGCGGTAGGCGTCACTGAGGGTACGGAACGTCAAGGCATCCGCCGCCACACCGGGGATAGTGCTTTTCGGGGTTTCACCCCCTAGGGCGAGAACAAGTTTTTCATAGGTAAAGGGGTCGCCCTTGCCCAGGTGAACAGTTTTTTCCTGGAGATCAATAGTGGTCACCGCTCCCTGATGAAAGACCACTGGTGTATCCCGCAGCAGCTCCACAAAGGGAGGGGCAATTTCCCAGGCCTCTAGCTCCCCCGTAATCAGTTCGTAAAGCAGGGGCGTAAATACAAAGCGATCGCTGTGATCCACAAGGGTGATCTCTGGAGGGGAAGACCACGGGAATTGCGCCAAGCGGAGGGCTGTATAAAGCCCACCGAACCCACCACCCAGAATGCAAATTTGGCTTCTCACCGCTGATTCCCTGATCACGCTGTCCCCCTCAGTATAACTTGCACCTCTGTGAGGTCAGCAATTTGGGGCACGGCCACGGACTCGTTGATGGCTGGTTCTGGAAGCAAGGGGCGATCGCGCCGCAACCAAATGGCCTGCAAACCTGCTCCTTGGGCACCGCGGACATCCTCCTCCCAACTGTCGCCAATGTGCCAGACTTGAGAGGCTCCATAGGAAGCCACTGCCCGCTCAAAGATCAACCGATCCGGTTTCGCTGCCCCCACCTCACTGGAAATCCACACTGCCTGGAAAAAAGGGGCTAACCCCAAGGCCTCAAGAACTCCATAGAGACGACTATCAAAATTGGAGACCACCATCAGGGGAATATTCTGCGCCTGCCAATCCTGCAAAGCAGGCAAGACATCCTCATAAAGGCACCAGGGTTCAGCCGTAGCGTAGTAGGCAAAGACCGGGGCAAAAAACGCCTCAAAATCCGCAAATTGATCCAAGACCCCCGTGCGGCGAAATGTCTCTACCGCAACCCCTTGCCACCACCGCCATTCTGCCTCTGGCCGTTGTGAAGCCTCAAGCTCAGGGAAAGCGCAGGGGGGAGCCGCCCTAAAGGCCTTAAAGAAGGCCACATCCAAGGCTGCTGGATCAACCTGAACCCCGACTTCAGCGGCAAAGCGACCATAGACCGTGCCCACGGATTCCTGCAGGCCAAAGAGGGTGCCGACGGCATCTAAGGTAATGAGCTGAGGGGAATCAAGCGGGTGCATCGGAGCTGGCATCCACAGCGGGTGGCGCAGAGGTCTGCTGAGCACGGCGCTTGCGTTCCTGCTCCACCAGTTCTTTCATCAGACTGCGAGCCTGATTGATTTTGTCGAGGTTACTGCGGTAGAGTTCGAGATCGCGCTTGACTTTCTCGATGGGCAGCGGGATCACAGGAGCCAGTTGATCCAGGGTTTCGTTGAGGTGGATTGTCACTTCTCCTGCCAGCTCCTGCAGGAAGGCATAGAGTCCCACAGCATGAAGGCGGCTATATTTGCCCGTGTGGTTGAGGCTGTTGAGGGGGGCACTGGGCTGGCCACTGTTGAGTTCATCAAGGATTTGACTCAGGGGGCGGCCTTGGTACTGTTGCCAACTGGCGGCATCCTCCTTGAGCTGTTGCGGGTTCATTTCCTCAGCGACACAGAGGGCATGAAAAATACGGTCGCGATCGCCCTCGGGCTGATAACCCTCCATAAACTGGTCAAAGGCAGTCACGACCCCAAGAGCAAAGAGGGGAGAGTAGCGAAAATCGACATTGACACGCAACAGGTGGATTTCGACAAGCAGTTCTTCAATAAAGCGGCGGTAGATCGAGTGAATCGGTCGCGTGTGAGCCGCATAAAAGGCGCGTTTGGTATCAGAGACAGTTCGAGGATTTTGCACAAGCTCTGCCGATATTCGTTAAAAAATGTCATGATTCTTTACTATTATCGCCCATTGCGCTTTCCCAATCAATGATGCATTCGCAGCTTGCCCTAGCCATTGTCCAATTCAACAGCGGCGAATTCTATGCCTGCCATGACACCCTCGAAGCCCTCTGGTTAGAGGCGAGTGAACCGGAACGCACGTTTTACCAGGGCCTGCTGCAAATTGCTGTCGCCTGCTATCACCTGAGTCGGGGCAACCGGCGGGGGGCAATTTTACTCTTGGCGGAAGGACGGCGTCGCCTTGAACAGTGTGATCCTGACTATCAGGGTTTAGACTTAGCAGCCCTCCTAGCAGGGGTGGCCGAGTTACAAGGGCAGCTTGAAACGCCCCTTGACTCAGAGCCAAAAATTCAGCTGCATCTTGCTGTTGCTGAATCCCTAGATCAAGCCTAGACCCTGAGAGGCCTTAAAACTCCAACTCCTCCTCTTCAGGGGCTTCAGCCATTGGCATGTCCGGACTTTCGCCCTCATCGGGTAGGCGAATAACCACACCGTTAAAGAATCGTGCCAGTTTTTCGGCAGATTCACGCACAGGGTCGGGAGCAGTGGTGGGAGCGGGTGGGGACGGAACAGGGACAGGTTCTCCAGGGGGGGTGGGTGGGGCTTCTCTTGGCGGCAGGGGAATGACAACAGAGGATTGCGGTGGCTCCTTGGCTTTTGGGGTAGGTGTGGTTTTGGCGGGCAGGGGCGCAACCTCAAGGGCGACTTTGGTGGGGCGGCCTAGCACTTGGGAAAAGGCAGCTTCAATTTTGGCGTGGTTATTTTTCGTCAGATTTAACAGGGTTTGGTTGACAATACCAATCCGTACCTCGCGATCGCCCAAGTGTCGGAGGTGAGCATGTTGTGACAGCAGCGCATAGGTACTCATTTGCATCTGCTGCAAGACCTGTAGTGCCTGTTGCCATACCTGTTCAGGATTGGCTACGGGTTCAGGGAATAGCGCTGGTTCAGGTGCCGCAGCAGCGGTTGCTTGAATGTGCGGGTGGTTAACTGACAATGCCGAGTCCTGCGGGAGGGGTTCTGCGGGCTTGGCGGCAACAGCAACTTCGGCTTCAGTCCTAGGGGGTGTCATGGTGGTCGGTTGTGGACGGGCAGCAGGCATTACCGCAGGTGGGGGCGGTTGAGCCACCCTCTCCGTCATCAGTCCTAAAATGCTAATTTCCAGCCAAAGACGGGGTTGATTGCTCTGTTTGATTTGGCCTTCACAGGTGCGCAGATGTTCTTGGGCGTGCAGAATCTCCTCCACGGACCATGCCTCCGCAAGGGCAATCAAGGCCTGCCACGTTTCCGCGGTGAGGGCTACCAAGTCCCGCCGTTGAGGGACGGTTTTTGCCAAGAGCAAATCACGATAGAGACTAGCCAGATTTTGCAGAATGGTCAGCGGATCGCGACCCCGCTCCAGTAGTTGGCGGGTGTGCTCGAGAACTGACACTGCATCTCGACGGGCGATCGCCCCTAACAATTGCCGCAGATCCTGCTCTGGCACCGCCCCGGTCAACTGCCACACCTGTTCTACGGTGATGCGCTCAGGATACAGGCTCAACTGATCCAGCAAGCTCTCAGCATCCCGCAGTCCCCCTTGGGATAACTGCGCCACCAGTGTCAAGGCTTCAGGCTCAATATCAATTTGCTCTTTATCTGCAATGTTCTGCAGGTGAGCAACCATCTCCCCTAGGGGAATCCGCCGAAAATCAAAGCGCTGGCAGCGCGAAATAATGGTGGGCAGCACTCGCTGCGGATCCGTTGTCGCTAGGATAAAGACCACCTGGGGCGGCGGCTCCTCTAGGGTTTTGAGGAGGGCATTGAAGGCCGACACACTCAGCATGTGGCATTCGTCAATCACATAAACCTTGTAGCGACACTGCACTGGGGCAAATTGTGCCTTCTCAATCAGTTCGCGGATATTGTCCACCCCAGTGTGGCTGGCTGCATCGATTTCAATGACATCCAAACTGGTGCCATTAGCGACCTGGCGACAGACTTCGCACTGGCCACAGGGGTCAGGAGTTGGCTTGGAACTCCTCAGGCAGTTGAGGGACTTTGCTAAAATGCGGGCGCTAGAGGTTTTGCCTGTGCCCCGGGGACCGCAAAAGAGATAGGCGGGTGCAATGCGCTCCTTGAGCAGAGCCTGGGTGAGGGTGGTGGCGATCGCCCCCTGACCCACTAGATCTGAAAAGCGTTGGGGGCGGTATTTGTGATGCAGGGGTTCGTAGGTCACCGCTGGGCTGCAATGGATAGGCCAAAGAAATCCTGTGGTTAACTTCCTGAACGTAAAGCTTTAGGGTGCGCCTGTTATTCTAGCAGGCCAGCAATTGCCGCCATCTCCCCCGATGGCATATATCCTAGACTCTAGAACCAGCCTTTTTTGGCAGCAATGTAGGTATTGTAAAACTCCTGGTCACTTTTGCTGAGATACATAATTCCCTCAATCAAGCCAATCATACCCATGACAGGGGCGGCCAAGCCGCAGGTCAACAAGCTCAGCAGCAGCATGATCAAGCCCTCGGTGTTGTAACCAAGGACAAATTTGTGAATGCCAAGGGCACCCAAGAGGATACCACAGATGCCAGCGGCAAGTTTTTTCCCTGAGATGTCGGAATTTGAAGTCATCGTCCCTTTCCCAATGGCTATTTCTAATACAGGGGAACCAACCCCGCCTAGCCTATATCCTTCAGGGTTTAGGGAGGACTGTCAAGGGACAAGTAGGCAGTTTGTGGATTGACGCACAAGTGTTAGACCCTAGGCAGCAGCAACCCAATCCGCAAGGGGTTCCCAGCGCACAACGCGATCGCCCCCCACTTCCACCACCACCTTGAACTTCGGTAAAGTTTGGGTCAACTGTGCCAAGTAGGCAAATTCTTGCTTTGAGAGCCGTTTGCCATCAATCAGCCAGAGCACCAGTCCCTTGGCATTGGGGGGCAGGTTTTCCAAGTGGTACGTCACTAAGGGCGGCTGAAAATAAACGCGAATGTCTTCTTTGCCGGTGTGAGCCGGACGAATTCCGTGCTCTTGGGTCAGGTAAGCTGCTAAATCCCCCAAGCCCGGTGCGCTCATGGGCAAAGTGGTATAGCCCTTGGAACGCAGTCGCCGTTGATAGCGACCCTCAAAACCGCCCTCCGGGGGAACAAAGAGGGCCAATGCCCCAGCGGATTCTAAGTCTTTGACAAATTGATAGCCAGCCAGCAGACCCATAGATCTTTTCTCAGAGGTTTTAGCATGTCATCCAGCACTTTATCATGGCGATTCCCACTGCGGGTATGCCTAAGTTAATAGCAGTGCAAATAGCCCACATAAGGCAATGCCATCAAAGACACCCGCACCACCAATACTGAGGACCCCCGCTGACATCCGCTCAATTTCCCGCAGGTGTAGTAAATCTGCACCGATGAGCGTTCCCAGCACGCCCCCGGCAAAGGCAATAGGTGCTGCCGCTATGCCCCCAGAAATCAAGATGGCTGCCATTGCTGCTGTTAGGGGGGCAACCAAGGCGTTCATTTGAATGCCAATGCCAGGTACCACTTGGGCAGAATAGTAGCTCACCACAGCCACGATCAAGGTCACCAAAAGAATCCCTAGGGGACTCACCCGGGTAAATTGATAGAGTGCCAACACTGTGGGGATGAGGCCACCGCCCACATTCAGCGCCACAATCGTTTTTTGCTGAATTTTGCGCAGGGGAATTCCCCAAAACCGACTTAACCAGAGTTCTTCAAAATCGGGAACAATGGCCACCGTAGAGACCCGCTCGTAGAGGGGAATATTAATTGTACTGCCGAGAATCACCATCAGCAGTAAAACCGAGGCAGCAGTGGGTGAAAAGCCCAACTTGGCAACAGCTAACTGTACGGCATCGAAGGCGATCGCCAGCCAAAGAAACGGCAGCGACAGGAGCAGCAGCACAAAAAGCAGGGCAGTAACAGGCAGGTAAATCATAGAAACCGACAACTCGTTCAAACTGGAGCATCAAACTTTCGACGACTCTGGGGAGAGTTCTGCCAGAGCCTGCCTCAGGGCTTTGGCCAAAGCAACAGCAGAAGGATAGCGCTCAGACATCAGAGGTGCAGTGGCGCGGTGGATCACTTCCTTCACAGGATCGGGAATTTCTGGGCGATCCGATACATCAAGCCGATGGTAGCCCTGACGGTGATGATAGAAGCGAATTGGATGATCTCCCAAAAGTAAAAAAGCTAAGGTTGCGCCCACGGCAAACAGATCAGACTGAAGGGTGGGCTTGCCCATCATCTGTTCCGGGGCGCTGTAGCCCTCCACAGCAATGCGGGTGGGGGAATGCCCCAGTTCTTTGACCGCCCCAAAGTCAATCACAACAATTTGGTTATCCCGCGATCGTACCAATAGGTTACTAGGTTTCAAGTCACGGTGAATCACTGGTGGTTCCTGATTGTGTAAGTAGTCTAAGACACCACAGGTTTGAATCATCCACTGCACCGCCTGAGGAATCCGCACCGGACCATTGCGCAGTACCCAGCGCTCTAGGTCAATGCCATGAATGAGTTCCATGACCAAATAGCTTTTCCCGTCTTCCACAAAAAAATCATAGAAGCGGGGAATCCCTGCATGGTCAAGGAGTTGCAGGATACGAGCTTCCCGTTCAAAAAGTTCCTGTGCCTTCTCATTATCCGCCATCTCAGACCGCAGTTCCTTGAGAACCCGCACCTGTGGAACCTTGCCAATCCATTCCCCAGGGGATTGAGCTTCGCAGGCCAAGTAGGTCCTGCCAATCCCCCCCTGCCCTAAAAGGCGCAGGATGTGATAGTTGCGTACGGTGCGCTGCACATTGAGGGGTTGACCGCAGTGAATGCAAAACAGATTCCCTGGCATATTACCGGCATGGGTACACTCACTGAGAGTGGGGGCACTGCGGCGAAAGGCTTGCTCATGAAATTCCAGAATTGGACCGGTGGGTCCTAGCTGAATGAGGCTGCCACTGGCAAGTTTGCTCTCATTGACCAGGCGACCATCGACAAAGGTACCCATCGCCCCCAAACTTTTGAGAAACCAACGACCGAGATTCTCTGGATCCCGGTAGCAAGAGAGTTCCGCGTGATAGCGGCTAACGAGAATATCGTTGAGAATGACATCGTTATCGGCTGCGCGACCAATGCGGATGGTTGTTTTTATGGGAAAACGCCATGTTTTGACCGGGGTGCGTTTCCAAGGATCCAACAGGTGCAGGGTAATCACGGTGGTGCAACTGCCACAGCAAGCTAATCAAAACTTAGATCATTTTCTCGGCATTGCCGATGGCTGCAGGGGTTTGCATTGACATCCTCCCCCCGCTAAAGCAGGGGGATTCCCAAAATCACTTTTGAGACTTTCTGCTTCTTCGCAGTTGCCCTCCAGACGTATGTCTATCAGGTCTTACACCCGCTCCACAGACTGTAACCGTGTGTCCCACGGCCAAAATATTCCCAGCGGCATTTATATCCCGGTCATGGTGCGCCCCACACTTAGGACAGTCCCATTCTCGGACGCTCAATGGCAACCGCTCAACAATGTGACCACACTGTCCACAGCGTTTAGAACTGGGAAACCATCGGTCAATCTTCACCAGTGTCCGACCATACCACTGGGCCTTGTATTCCAATTGCCGTACCAGTTCACCCCATCCAGCATCACTGATGGATCGGGCAAGCTGACGGTTCTTGACCATATTCTTCACAGCCAACGACTCGATTATGATCGTTTGGTTTTCACGTATCAATCGAGTCGTCAACTGGTGCAAATGGTCTTTTCTGGAATCAGAGATTTTCTGGTGAATCTTGGCAACTTTCAACCGCGCCTTATCCCAATTGCGAGAGCCTTTTTGTTTGCGACTCAAAGACCGCTGCGCCTTACGGAGTCGTTTGTAGTAGCGGTTAAAGTGCTTGGGGTTGGCAATCTTTTCCCCCGTACTCAGGGTAATGAGACTGCTAATCCCTACGTCCAAACCAACCGACGGGTCGACGGGCTGCAGTGTCAACTCTCTGGGGTCATCAAACCTCAGATTGATGTACCACTGTCCAGCAGGGTTAAGCCTGATGGTCACCGTGGATGGTTCAACACCATCTGGAAGCCGTCTCGACCAGGGAATATTCAGCGGTTCGTTGCACTTTGCCAAGAATACTTTTCCGTCTTTCCACCTAAAAGCAGACTTGGTGAATTCTGCGCTACCGCCATTGCGTTTCTTTTTGAAGTTGGGATATTTTGCCCGACCTGCAAAAAAGTTAGTGAAAGCAGATTGCAGATGTCTCAATGCCTGCTGCAAGGGGACACAGCTAACCTCATTCAAAAACTGAAGGTCATCTTGCTTCTTCCACTGAGTAAGCAAGGCAGAGGTTTGAACGTAGTCAAGTCTCTCTTTTCGTTCATACCAGGCTTCTGTTCTCGCTGCCAGTGCTCGATTATAAACCAACCGAACACAGCCCAATGTTCTCCGAAGCAGGGATTCCTGCTCGGTCGTTGGGTAGAAGCGGTAACTGAAAGCCTTTGTCGGGTAGCGGGGGGGCATTACTGCCCCCTAGCCCCCTAGGAACCGGACGTGCAAGTTTCCCCGCATCCGGCTCGAGCCCCCCAAGACTCCTCTTTTAGGAGGAACCGGTTGTATGTACAACCTTTACGATACTCATCTACAGCCTCTCTACCTTGTGTGTAAGGTTGGTGACCGCACCAGTGACTCAAGGTCACCGCCATTTGCTTTGTCACCATTAGGGAGGTTCTGTAGGTTTTCCCGTAATCGGGGACCAGCGGGAAGTCTGCCCTCTTTCGAGTCGGATGATGTTGAATGTCCTGCCAACATTCTCAATCCCTATCTAGCCCATTACAGGCTAGCATTCGCTTTTTCCCGCCTCCTCTACCCGCACCCTCATCAGCTTTCCTTGCGGTTTGCCTGCCTTGAATGTTCAAGGCGAAGATACGGGCTTACCACGTTCCGCTTAGTTGACACGAGGGGTTAGGTGGTGACTATGCCCCGACGGATCAACATCCCCGTACACCGACGTGGAAGCGTTGTATCTTGTCCGCTTGCCGTTTTGGCTCAGGCCTGTCAGCGTCTTTGGCCTGTATGTGATAACGGGTCTTCTAACGTCACTTCACTTGCGTTCACCATACCCTTAAGCCTAGCTCCCTACCACCTGACGCTGGTGAAGTTGCTTCCTCCTCACGGATTCAGCTCCAACCTTACGGTTCGGGCTACGTTGTCGGGAGGGCTTCATACCTGACCGTTGCCAGTCACGCATGCCTCCCTAGGCTACAGCTGGGGGAATAACCGGTCCCATTCTAGCTTGTTGGGCTAGTGGGACAGTCAGCTTAAGCGGCTTCGTGTCGCACTCCACGCCTCACCTTATAGCGATTATTCTGTGAGTAGCACAACTATACTTGGCAGTCACAGACTATCGCTCCTATCCCTCCCCTCCCTAAACGAGGGGGTCTCTCGGAGGTAAAGATGATCGTGATGCTGGGGATGGGGATCACGCTGAGTTGGCGGGAGTTCCAAGCCGTGGGATTAATGCCTCGCACGGTTGCCCTCGGATTTATTGCTCAGTACGTGATTATGCCGACGGCGGGATGGCTGGTGGCACAGTTATATCAGTTGTCCGCACCCTTTGCTGTCGGGCTCATTTTAGTCGCTTGCTGCCCTGGTGGAACGGCCTCCAATGTGGTGACGTTTATTGCCCGCGCCCATGTGGCGTTGTCAGTGGTCATGACCCTGTGCTCAACATTGGCAGCAATTATTTTGACACCCCTCTTAACTCAGCTACTGGCGGGTCAATACGTTGAAGTAAACGCGCTGCAACTCTTTTGGGGCACTGTCCAAGTGGTACTGCTGCCCATTCTTGTCGGCTTAGCTTTGAATACCAAAGCCCCCAACTTGGTGAAAAAAGTGCTCCCTATTTCTCCCTTGATTTCAGTTTTGGGTATTTGTGTCATCTGTGGTGGCGTGTTTGCAGCAAGTGCCAAGGCGATTCTCAGTCATGGTTTGCAACTGTTGGCAGCCGTGGTGTCCCTCCACAGTTTGGGCTTTCTTGGCGGCTACTATCTTGCTCGAGCGGTGGGCTATTCAGAGCGCACCTGTCGGACAATCGCCATTGAGGTGGGCATGCAAAACTCTGGGCTAGGGGTGGCGTTGGCGCGGCAAGCTTTTGCAAATCCCCTCACCGCAGTACCCTGCGCGATTTCAGGGGTGGTTCATTCCCTAATTGGCAGTCTCTTGGCGGGTTTTTGGCGGTGGCAGCAGGGAGCAGCAGCTGTTCCAAAAATTTGAGGCTCCTTCACGATAGATTGAAAAATGTTTGCGCCCTGAGTATTGTCATGACAGCTTCTTCTCCCATTTCGACAACAACTGCCCCTTCCCTGACCCCCGTACCAGTACCCCGCCGTGATCTCACTGTTCCGCTGTGGTTAGCGCTGGCGATCGCTGCCGTTGCCACCGTCATCCTCTATATTTTCTTTTTGCCCCTTCAGGGCACCTACCTTGGCCAACTGCTCCTCAATCGCGGCTGGACACAACCGGTGGCTGTCTTTTTTGCGTGGACGGTTTTGGGGTTTACAATTTTGAAGGCGATCGCCCTCTTTCAACAGACCCCTAGCCTGCGTCAAATCTGGATCCCCGCCAACTACCCCTTCACCACGATGCGGGATATTTTGCAATTGCAGCAAACCCTTGCCCAACGGCGGACGCTCCTTCCCAATCGCTGTGCTCGTGTTTTAGGGGCATTTCTCAGTAGTGGCCAGCGGGAGATTGCTGTTGAAGCCGCTGCAGAAGACAGTGGCAGTGCTGCCGCCGCCACCGATGCCTCCTATACGATTCCCCGGGTTCTAGTGTGGGCAATTCCCCTGTTGGGCTTTATTGGCACTGTGGTGGGGATTAGCCAAGCGGTCAGTGGCTTTTCCAGCTTTTTGGAGACGGCTCAGGACGTGAACCAGATCAAGGAGGGGATTGGCGGAGTGACAACGGGGCTGGCGGTGGCCTTTGATACGACCCTCGTTGCCTTAGTGCTGAGTGTGCTGGCGATGATCCCGATGGTGGTCGTTGAACGCTGGGAGAATAGGCTGCTGCTGCAAATTGAGACCTACATTAACGATCAACTGCTGCCCCGCCTCCCCGTTACGAATACGACCGCAGGGGTGGATCGCGAAACCCTCCAGCAAGTGATTCAGGAAACCATTCGCAGGGAGTTGCCCACGCAGGAACGGCTGCAAAAACTCTTGGATAATTTAAATCAACTGGCCGATGCTGTCCTCGGGGATCGCCAGCAATTTGTGGCCACGCTTGAGGAGCGGCAGCAACAGTCCATTCAGCAGTTTGAGCGACTCGTGACCCAGATTCAGCACAGCCAAGGGGAACTACTGGCGCAGGTCAATCAGGAACAGACCGCCATTGCCCAACAACTGCGGCAACAGAGCCAATACATTGCCCAACTTTTGGCCGAGAGCGATCGCACCCTGCAACAGCGGTTACAACTGTTAGAAACCCTGAACCAAGCCCTGCAAGCCCTGGCTGATACAGGGAATCTGCAACTGCTTCTCGATCGCCTCAACGACACGCTAGGGCATCTGCAACCAGTCCTACGGCAACTGGCCCAACCGCGACGGGTGACACTCGTGGAGCAACCCAGTTCCTTGGATGGGGGCGATCGCCCGATGTAGAGGCTAGACTGCGAGGAACCGCTGAATCACCTCTTGACTGAGATCACTGGTGGGGCCAGAGGCAACAATGCCTCCCTTTTGCATTGCATAGTACCAGTCCGCCTCACGGACAAAGTGGAGGTGCTGCTCCACTAGAAGGACAGAAATGCCTCGGGCGGCAATAATGCGACGAACCGCCGCCTCAATTTCAAGGATGATCGAGGGTTGAATTCCCTCAGTGGGTTCATCCAACAGGAGAAGTCTAGGTTCTCCCATTAGGGCGCGAGCGATCGCCAACTGTTGCTGCTGCCCGCCGCTGAGATCTCCCCCCATGCGGTGGATCATTTTCTTCAGCACAGGAAAGAGGTCAAAAATTTCCTCTGGAATCTCCTGTTTTGCCTGCCGACGGGGACGCGCTTCCAAGCCAAGGAGTAGATTCTCCTTCACCGTCAACCGGGGAATAATTTCCCGTCCTTGGGGTACATAGCCAATTCCTAGCTTGGCTCGCTGATCCGGACGCAACGGCAGCAGAGATTGCCCCTGACAGTACAATTGGCCACTGCGGGGTTTGAGCAGGCCAATGATTGTTTTCAGGAGTGTGGTTTTGCCAACGCCATTACGGCCAATAAGGCACACCATTTTGCCAGCAGGCACACTCAGGTCAATATCCCGCAGGATATGGCTTTCGCCGTAATAGACATTGAGGCCACGAATGCGCAGCATCCAATCGGCATCCACTGCTGTCCGGGGTAGGGGATAGTGATCAACGTGGGTCATGGCGGTTGTGACGAGTGGGATTCTTCGAGAGGAGCACCTAAATAAACTTCAATCACGCGGGGATCATTTTGTACGGTTTCAATAGGACCTTCACAAAGTACCGAGCCTTCATGGAGAACCGTGACCGTGCGGGCAATTTGGCGGACAAACTCCATATCGTGCTCAATGACAATAATGGAGTGGCTTTCGGCCAAGGCCATTAGAAGCTCTCCTGTTAGGTGGGTTTCCTCATCCGTGAGACCCGCGACCGGTTCATCCACCAATAGCAGATCGGGAGATTGCGCCACCAGCATGCCAATTTCTAGCCACTGCTTTTCACCGTGGGAGAGGAGTCCTGCCGGAAAGTTGGCTTTTGGCCGCAGGCCAATGGTGTCAATCAAGGTGTGCAGGCGATCGCGCTCCTCGCGGGACAGTGGCTGAAACATCGTTGCAAAGACGCCCTTATGGCGGGCTGCTGCCAACTCCAAATTTTCCCGCACTGTTAGGTTGAGATAGACGCGGGGAGTTTGGAACTTACGACCAATGCCCATACGAGCAATTTGATCTTCGCTGTAGCGACGCAGATTGTGTCCCTTAAAGAGCACTCGCCCCTGTGTCGGCTTGACTTTGCCCGTAATCACATCGAGGAACGTGGTTTTACCAGCACCATTGGGGCCAATAATCACCCGTAGTTCGCCCGCCTGCATCTGAAACGAGAGATGATTGAGGGCATTGAAGCCCTCAAAGCTAACGGTGAGATCCTCAATTTCAAGAATGGGGGTCACAGCAATTATTTGCCCTCCTGTTCGAGAACTTCACGCTCATATTGCACCTCGGGATCAAACTCCAACTCTGGATATGTTGCCAGGGGTTGTGGTCGCCCCAAGAGTTTCGCAATCAGGTTGGGGGCTTCAGTGCGCAGCCAGCCAACAATTCCCGTAGGGAGTGCCAACACCACAATTAAAAACAGGGCCCCTTGGAAAAAGAGCCAAATATCGGCAAACTGCTCACTCAACAGACTGCGAGCAAAGTTGACCAAGAGTGCTCCCAGGACAGCTCCAATGAGGCTGGCACGACCGCCAACCGCCACCCAGATCACCATCTCAATTGAGAAGGCAATGTCCATCGCCCGTGGTGAAATGATGCCGGTGCGCAAAGTAAAGAAGGCGCCACCGATTCCTGCTAAGGCAGCGGAAATGGCAAAAACGAGTACCTTATAGCTGGTCGGGTTGTATCCCGAGAAACGGACACGGGCTTCATCATCGCGGATGGCGACCAGTAGGCGGCCAAAGCGTCCCATTGTCAGCCAACGGCAGAGAAGATACGCCAAGGCCAAGAAAATCACTGTTAGGACATAGAACCAATACTGGGTCTGGGCATTGCGTACAGGGAACCCCAGCAGGGTTTGAAAATCTGTCAGGCCATTGGTGCCGTTAAAGAGCTTTTGCTGACCATTAAAGAAGTTATAAAAGACGATAATGGCCGCTTGAGTAAGGATAGAGAAATAGACCCCACGGATCCGGTTGCGAAAGACAAGGTACCCCAAGAGTGCCCCCAATAGGGCTGGGATCAGCACCACTGCTGCAACAGCAAAGGTAAAGGAATAGAAGGGATACCAAAACCACGGCAACTCCGTGACACCATAGAGGGACATAAAATCTGGTAGGGAGCTAGAGGCAGTGGCGGGTACCTGTAGTTTTAAATGCATGGCGATCGCGTACCCCCCCAAGGCAAAGAAAATGCCATGGCCAAGGCTAAGCAATCCCGTAAAACCCCAAATCAGATCTATTCCCAAAGCCACAATCGCCAGAGCCAGATAGCGGTGCAGTAAATCCAAGCGAAACCCCGGCAACAGAGATGGCATCACGAAAATCAGGATTAGAGCAAGGGCAGCCACCACCATTAACTCGCGGCCACTGAGGCGATCTTTGGGAAAAGAAAACTGCGATAGCTTAGGCATCGACCGTCCGTCCTTTTTGTGGAAAAAGACCAGCGGGACGCAGTTGCAGGAAAGCAATGATGAGGATGAAGACCATCACCCGTGCCATGCTGGTACTGGCAAAAAATTCAAAGAAGTCAAACACTGCTGTTTGCGGTTCAAGAAAGCGGGTCATCAACCCCGAACCGATGACGTAGTTGACAAAGCCAATGCCAAGGGCAGCCACAATTGAACCGACAATTTTGCCGACCCCCCCCACAACAACAACCATGAAGGCTTCAACAATGTAGTTCTGACCCGTATTCGGACTTACAGAACCCAAGAGGCTAATGGCACAGCCTGCTACCCCCGCCAAACCAGAGCCAAGGGCAAAGGTGAGGGCATCAACCGTTTGGGTGGGAATCCCCATGCAGGCACTCATACTGCGGTTTTGAGTCACGGCGCGAATCCGTAGACCCCATTGAGATCGCAGAAGAAAGAGGTAAATTGCCACCAAACACACTGCTGTCAGGGCAATAATAAAGAGGCGCACCAAGGGAAACTGCATCCCCCAGACACTTACCCCTCCCCGCAGCCAACTAGGAGCAGTCACATCCACCCCCTGAGCACCAAACCAGGGCTTTGTCATTGCCAGACCCACCGCGCTCCCAGCCACGAGGCCCGCTGTCAGGGCAATTCCGACAGAGAGCGTCAGTAACAGTGGCGTTACCCAAGCCTGCCAACGAGGAGCGATCGTCCGCTTGGAGAGGAGCCAGCGGCCACCAAAGAAGAGCAGGCAAAAGAGGGCGATTTGCAGAGTCATCTGCCAACTAATACTGCGCACCAACTGTTGCAGGATCAAACTCACGCCCCAAGTGGCCAAGAGGGTTTCGAGGGGGCGACCATAGAGATAGCGAATGACTCCCCGCTCAAGAACGAGACCGATCCCCGCTGCCACGGCAAAGGCTAAGGGCACTGCTATTAATAGATAAGTATCAAACCAACCCTCTCCCAATTGACGGAAGCCATTTTGTACCACGAAGGTAGTGTAGGCTCCCAGCATCATCAGTTCACCGTGGGCAAGGTTAATCACGCCCATAATACCAAAGACAATCGCCAGCCCTAGTGCGGTTAACAGCAACACCGCACCAATACTCATGCCATTGAAGACACTTTCTAGCAAAAAAGTCATGGTTCTAAAACCTGTGGAAAAAAGCCAGCCCGGACAGTTAACTGCGATCGTTCAGTGCCTTGAGGAACAAAAACTGTTTTCAGGACTACTAAATTTCGGAAATTAGGGAATCAAGCCCCCGCAGCCTTAAATTTGCCCGGGTTATCCACATCGGTGCGGGTCCAGTCACAGGCAAAACCCTTCGTTTCTGCCACAAACTGGTTCCAAGGCAGCGGATCCACCGGTTGGGGTGTGGAATAGACAATCTTAAAGAGACCATCTTCACCCACCTCACCAATGCGCACAGTTTTGGAAATGTGGTGGTTCGCAAACATCTTCACGGGACCTTCCGGGGCATTAAACGTCTGGCCAATGGCTGCTTGGCGCACTTTTTCCAAATCGTCGGCTGTGCCTGCTTGTTCCACAGCCTGTTTCCAGAGGTGAACGGCAATGTAGGCCGCCTCCATCGGATCATTGGTGACGCGGTTTTGGCCAAACTTTGCTTTGAAGGCCTCGACAAACGATTTATTTTCAGGGGTATCCACAGTCATAAAGTAGTTCCAAGCGGCATAGTGCCCCTTGAGGTACTCGACACCAATGGCTTGAACCTCTTCCTCAGCAATACTGACCGACATCGTTGGGTATTTATCCGGTGTCAGACCTGCTCCCTGCAACTGCTTAAAGAAGGCGACGTTGCTATCCCCGTTGAGGGTATTGAAAATCACACCGCCATCGGGCAAGGCATTGCGGATGCGAGTAATGATGGGCGTGACTTCAGTGTTACCCAAGGGCAGATAGTCTTCGCCCACTGTTTCACCACCTTTGGCCGCCAGTTGTGCCTTGATAATTGTGTTGGCCGTCCGGGGAAAGACGTAGTCCGATCCCACCAAGAAAAATTTCTTACCTTTGTTTTGCAGAAGCCAATCTACGGCCGGTTCGATTTGCTGGTTGGGAGCGGCACCCGTGTAGAAAATGTTTTTCGAGCACTCTTGGCCTTCGTACTGCACAGGGTACCAAAGCATGTGATTCTTGGATTCAAAAACCGGCAGTACCGCCTTCCGAGAAGCAGAAGTCCAGCAGCCGAAAACCGCTACTACTTTATCTTGATCAATTAACTTCGTGGCTTTTTCGGCAAAGGTCGGCCAGTCGGATGCCCCATCCTCCAGAATGGGTTGAATCTGCTTGCCAAGAACCCCCCCTGCTTGGTTGATTTGCTCAATGGCCAGTTGGGTAGCATCCACCACACTCTTTTCACTAATGGCCATCGTGCCACTCAGGGAATGCAGAATCCCTACTTTGATGGTGTCGCCGCCAGTGGCGGGTGTTTGGCCACCCCCTCCTGTTTCTGTGGCTGGAGCACACCCTTTAATCAGGAGGCTCGTTCCTAATGCGGCTGAACCATAGACCAAAAATTTCCGTCGTCCGAGTTCAAATCGTTGAGCCATGAGGTTTTGCTGTCTCGTATAAGCAATAATTCCCCATAGCTTAAGAGGAGGTTATTGGGGCAAACTGTATGCTAGGCTACAAGAGTCTAGCGATCGCTCCCATGGCTACGTACCTTTTATCAATGAAGTGTGAGTCGGGTAGCAGGGGGGGCATTACTGCCCCCTAGCCCCCTAAGAACCGGACGTGCCAGTTTCCCCGCATCCGGCTCAAGCCTCTCAAAGCCCCTCTTTCAAGAGGAACCGGCTGTGCTGACCGTCTTGGCTGTGCACCTGTTTGTGGCAGTTGGCGTGGATTAGGACAAGGTTGTCCAGGTCATCAGAACCGCCCTTGTGTTTGGGCAGTATGTGGTGGATTTCGGTAAGATCGTCTTGTTCGATCTCTCCCCCGCATACTGGGCAGGTGCCATTTTGTCTTTCCCATAGTTTCCGGCGGGTGTACCGGTATTGGGCGGGGGTTTCTTTGAGTTTCTTGCGTTTCTAAAGTATTCCGTCCATTCTGGGAGAGACGGGTTGGCGTCTGCCTTGATTTTGACGTGGCGCTCGATTCGGGTGTCAGAGGCTTGTGTTAGGTATTTAGCCCACGGTTTCCCATCCTTGTCTTTCGTCCGCATACCGAACACCCAGTTTCTGTTTCCGGTTTGGATGATGTATTTATTTTTCACCCATCGGAGTGGTTTGTTTGGGTGCCGGCGCCTTGCCCATCGCCATAGTTTTAGCCAGATGAGGTGGTCCACTTGGGCAAAGGTTTTCTTGGATGCTTGGCCTTTGTGATAGTTAGCCCATCCCCTGATAATTGGGTTGAGCACTTCTATCACAGTTTCTTGGGTTGCTGTTGTAAGTTGCTTCAGTGTGTCTCGGATTTTCTTGGGGAACGCTTTTATATTCTTTTCCGCAGGTTTGATGAGGAGTGTTCCTTTGTACTTGCGGATGTTTCATCCGAGAAAGTCGAACCCTTCTTCGATATGGACGATTTTTGTCTTTTCCGGTGATAGGGTAAGGCCCCTTTTCTTGAGGAATTTCTGTATTATTGCTGCCGCAATACACAGTGTCTCCCTCGTCTGTCCGGTTACGACAAAGTCGTCTGCATATCTAATGAGATGGACTTTGGCTTTTCTGAAGTGCTTCATTCAGTAGCTCTTCCATCCCATCCAGAGCCATGTTTGCTAATATCGGGGAGATTACCCCTCCCTGGGGTGTCCCAGCATGGGTGGGGAAGAGTTGCTGTTTCCAGACAAACCCGGATTTGAGCCACTTCCGTAGGATTTCCTTGTCAAGTGGAATGTTTGCTAGTAGCCACTCATGGCTGATATTGTCAAAGCATCCGGAGATATCAGCGTCGGGGACATAGGTTGCGCTGTCGGCCCTTGCTAGTGTTATAAAGCATTGTCCGGCGGCGTCTGCAGTGCTACGTCCTCGCCGGAACCCATAGGAGTTCCGGTCCGCTGTGGTTTCCGCGACTGGTTCTAGGGCTAGTGCATATAGTGCCTGCATTGCCCTGTCCCTCATTGTCGGGATTCCTAGCGGGCGCTGTTTGCCGTTTGCTTTCGGGATATATACCCGCCTCAGGGGTTGGGGCTTATAGCCTCTTCTCCTGAGGGACTTTATGGCTTGGGTTTTCTGCTCTTGTGTGGACCAGGTTATCCCATCCACACCAGGTGTTTTACTGCCTGAGTTGTCAGTTACCCGTTTCACGGCAAGGGCTTTGCCGTAGAACGAGTGGGTCAGGAGCCATTGCAAAGCTTTCACTTTGCCCCAGCGTCCTTCCTTCACAGCCTTTGCGATACGCACTTGCAGCCTCTTTACCTCACGGTTGGCTTTGGCCCAGTTTATGCTGTGCCAGCTTATTTCCGTTTGGTTGGTGACTGCACCAGTGGTTTGGTCCACCGTCATTGTCGGGTAGCAGGGGGGCATCGCTGCCCCCTAGCCCCCTAGGAACCGGACGTGCAAGTTTCCCCGCATCCGGCTCGAGCCCCCCAGGACCCCTCATTTAAGAGGAACCGGTTGTGCATGCAACCTTTACGATACTCATCTACAGCCTCTCTACCTTTTGAGCAGGTTGGTGACCGCACCAGTGACTCAAGATCACCGCCATTTGCATTGTCACCATTAGGAAGGTTCTATAGACTTTCTCGTAAGGGGGGACCGGCGGGAAGTCTGCCCTCTTTCGAGTGGGATGATGTTGAATGTCCTGCCAGCATTCTCAATCCCTATCTAGCCCATTACAGGCTAGCATTCGCTTTTTCCCACCTCCTCTACCCGCACCCCCATCAGCATTCCTTACGGTTTGCCTGCCTTGAATGTTCAAGGCGAAGATACGGGCTTACCGCGTTCCAACCAGATGACACGAGGGGTTAGGTGGTGACTATACCCCGGCGGAGTTGCTGTCCCCGTTCACTGAAAAGCAAGCAGTGAATCCAATCCGCTTTGCCATTTTGGCTCAGGCCTATCAGCATCTTTGGCCTGCTTGGAGTAACGAGGCTTCTAGCGTCACTTCACTTGCGTTCACCATACCCTCAAGCCTAGCTCCCTATCACCTGACGCTGGTGAAGTTGCTTCCTCCTCACGGATTCGGCTCCAACCTTCCGGTTCGGGCTTCATTGTCGGGAGGGCTTCATACCTGACCGTTACCAGTCACGCATGCCTCCTTAGGCTACGGTTGGGGGAACAACCGGTCCCGTTCTAGCTTGTTGGGCTAGTGGGACAATCATCTGGCTAGCTTTCGCGTCGCACTGCCTTGTCTCCATTCAAGAGGTTCTACAGGTTATCTCGCAAAGGGAGACCAGCAGGAAGTCTGCTCCCTTTCGGGCGGGGTGATGTTGGGTCCTCTCCTCAACCCCTATCCGGTCCGTTACAGACCAGCATTCGCTTTCTCCTGCATCCCATACCCGCACCCTCATCAGCATTCCTTACGGTTTGCCTGCCTTGAATGTTCAAGGCGACGATACGGGCTTACCGCGTTCCAACCAGATGACGCGAGGGGTTAGGTGGTGACTTTACCCCGGCGGAGCTGTTGTCCCCGTCCACTGAGATGACAGCAGTGAAACCAGTCCGTTTGCCATTTTGGCTCAGGCCTATCGGCGTCTTTGGCCTGTTTATAGTAACGAGGCTTCTGGCGTCACTTCACTTGCGTTCACCATACCCTCAAGCCTAGCTCCCTATCGCCTGACGCTGGCAAAGTTGCTTCCTCCTCACGGATTCGGCTTCAACCTTTCGGTTCGGGCTCCGTTGTCGGGAGGGCTTCATACCTGACCGTTACCAGTCGCGCATGCCTCCCTAGGCTACGGTTGGGGGAACAATCGGTCCCGTTCTAGCTTGTTGGGCTAACGGGACAATCACCTGGCTGGCTTTCGCATCGCACGTTCTGAATTCAAGATCATCAAGTTTCTATTACATTACCCATATCAATAACCTACCCTCTATCTTCCAGGATGGTGTTCTTTCTCCCTAACCAGTGATAGAGCCTCGTCTTTCCGCGCACCGCTTGATCAGGTAGAAATTGTTAAGCGGCGGCAGCAACGTCTCACGCCGAGGGATCGGAACCTATGGGAGTATGACAACCGCTATTTTCAAGCCCGCCATCCGATCTTATATGCCGATTCAGGTGGCGATTACTTGACCCAAGTCCAAGAGGTGCCAGTTGAGTTTTTAGCCAAGGATTGCCTATGGGCTTATTAAGGCGATCGCGAACCTCTGGGCTCCAACTGGCTGAAAAGCCCTAGACACCACTTCGGCTAAAACTTAGGATGGAGAAATGGTCTCCCTTGCTCGGAAAAATCTTTTAGAAGATTTTAGTCGCTTCCTCGTTGCTCAACTGGGCATCACATTTGCTGTGAGTCTCGTCACCATTCAAACGGGACTCCTTGAGGGATTCAGTCGCTCCGCCACTCTCTTGATGAACAAAAGCGAAGCGGATTTCTGGATTGCCTCGAGTGAGTTGCGTTATTTTGGCCTGACATTGCCCATTGAGTATCAAGTTGTCCTTGATGCCCAAGCAGTTGAAGGGGTTGCGGCGGCAGAACCACTCCTGATGCAGTCAGCCATATGGCGGCGTTCAGAGACCGAGGCGATCGATCCAGTGCAAGTGGTGGGTGTTGAACCGACAGGAACCTTGCTGCCTTTGCCGACAGTTGCTGGTGCACCCCTGAGGAAGCTAGAGGAACCCTACAGCGTCACTGTGGATCGCATTGACCTCAATGCCCTTTCCCTCACAGCTTTGGGGGAGAAAGGTCGTGTGAATAACTACCCAGCAACGGTCATTGGCTGGACGCGCGGTGTTAAATCAATTGTCTCTAGCCCCTATGTTTTTACCTCGCTGGAAACTGCGAACCTTTACTTGAACTTCCCACGGTTTAATACCAGTGAACCGGTACCCGAATTTTTGCCCTTGGTGTCCCCCAGTACCCGCATCACCTATGTCATGGTTAAAGCAAAGCCGGGAGAGGATTTAGCAAAGGTGCAGGAGCGATTGCGGGCAGCGTTTCCCAACTTTAGGAGCGATCGTGGCGGGTTCCCTTGCCGTCGCCCTTACCCGTGAGCCGCTTCCTGTAGTGGCGGTCAGTTCTGCGGGGGCATTGGTGGGTACTTGGGTACAGGATCGTCAACGTCATGCCCTCACTCCCCAAATCGAGGAGCTGCTACAGCGTTTAGAGGAAAAACTGGAACATCTTGCAACCCGAACCTCTGGGCATCACCAGCGCCGCACTGCTATTTTCTACGATATTGAAAACTTGATTAAAGGCTATAACATCAAAGCCGCAGATGTGGCCAAAATCTCCCTCGGTGCGATCCAAGCCCATATTCGCCAAGCCTACCCCATCGAGCGGGTGCTGCTGTAACGTGCCTATGCCAACTGGAGTGATGCTCGCCTTGGGTCACTGCGCCGTGAAATGCACCAATTGGGCATTGAACCTGTACAGGTCTTTGGCTTTTCCTACGAAAATCGCAAAAATGCTGCTGATATTCAATTGGCCATTGATGTGGTGGACTTGATTTTTCAGGATGACCGCTTTGATACATTTGTGATCGTCTCCGGGGATGGTGGCTTTGGCTCCCTTGCCAAGAAGTTACGGCAGTACGGCAAAACGGTGATTGGCTGTGCCTACGTGTCAAGACCCGTGACATTATCTACCCTTGAAACGAAGAGGTCTGGTCGCTCAGTTTGCCACCATCGCAGTTTCTCAATGGGAGTCATGTGGCCCAAAACGCGTTGGGGAATGCGGTGATTGTACGCCCAAAGGTATCGCGTGAGCGTCTCTTGCAAGTCGGCTGCCGAGACAAAGCGTTCAGCGCGCAGAATCTCGGCAATGCGGCCGTTGAAGCGTTCCACCATCCCGTTAGTTTGCGGATGGCGGGGTTGGATGAGCCGATGGGCGATGCGCTTTTCACGACAGAGCTGATCAAACGGATGACGTCCCGTGGGTTGGCGTTCGCCTGCGGAGGAGAAACGGTCGGTAAACTCCTTGCCGTTATCGGTCAGCACCGTACGCACCACGAAAGGAGCGTTGGCAAGGACATTTGCAAGAAAGCGCGTTGCCGATTCTGCGCTCTTATTCTCGTGGATTGCCAAATAGACCCAGCGCGTTGCCCGATCAATCGCGACAAAGAGGTAGCGGCGCTGCTCCTCATCCGGCATTTGTGGCAGGTATTTGACGTCGATGGGGATGAACCCGGGTGCGTACGCTTTGAACTGCCGCGTGGTGCTTTTGGGACTGCCTTCGAGGCTTTCGCGTTCCTTTTGCAGTATCCTGAGGTTCGAGACCCCGTGGCGACGCAGGCAGCGATCCAGCGCTGAGCGGCTCAGATTGGGGTTGAGGAACGTCCGGGCAAGAACGAGAAGGTCATCAAGAGGCAGCAAAAGGAGCTTACGCACCTCAACGATCACAAGCTCTTGCGCTTCCGTAAGCGTCGTTTGCAGGCGGTGCGGGCGGGTGCTTTTGTCTTCAACGCTTGCGCGCTTACGCCATTTCGCTACTGTGTGCCGGTGGATTCCGTAACGCCTGGCAAGCTCGCGGTGACTGATCGAAGCCGGTGCTTGTTGAATCTCACGGCGAATTCGGGGTGTCGTTCGGGCGTTGGCATGAATACGTG
Source organism: Thermosynechococcus vestitus BP-1 (assembly GCF_000011345.1). Classification (NCBI taxonomy): domain Bacteria; kingdom Bacillati; phylum Cyanobacteriota; class Cyanophyceae; order Acaryochloridales; family Thermosynechococcaceae; genus Thermosynechococcus; species Thermosynechococcus vestitus. Next base: position 1,145,409 of record NC_004113.1, on the reverse strand, counting down.
GCATGGCTACGCTCCATCGTTCAATGCTTTCCGACCTTGGAACAAGCACTCAAGGAGCCGGTACGCTTCAAAGAGTTTAGCACGACTTCTGGGAATATAATGATGCGGGACCTGACACCTACGAAGATGCTGCGGGCAAGAGTTTTCAGGCCATTTGTGATGCCTTTGTGCACATTCCCGATCCAACGGTGCAATCCCGGCCGCCGGTGGTCAGTCCCGCTCCCCCCATGGCAGCTGCGGCACCAACCATCACCCCCGCCGCCTTTCCCTTAGATACGGACAATCGTCGTTTGTGTGCCGATTTGAGGGTGAGTTTGGTTGGCCATGCTGAGGGGGCGATCGCTAAAACGCGGCAGATTCTCGATTGGTATCGCCGGGATTCGCAGTGTGGCAAGCTTCTGCGGCAGGAAGGGCTACCTATTAGTAAAGTCCAAGGGGCGGTGCAAGCCCTGCTGCCCAACTTTGACATTTTGCTGTTGGGGATGGTCAAGTTTTCGGAATACTTGCGCTACGTCTGCAAAAACACGATCTTCTGTGTCTTTCATTTTGACATACTCACCGCCCTAAAGTGCGATGATTCTTGACGCTTCATCGGGTGATGCTACCGAAGTAGTCTTACTCTCCCTCTGCGTCCATTTATAGTCGTGGCAATGCCCTATCCCGACTTTTTCTATGTTTCTTGCGGCATTTTCGTCTCTATCGTGCTCTGTACCACAATTTAGACATACGACCGAGCGAACGGATAGATCGACTTTGCCCCATTTAAAACCGCATGTTGAGCAAGTCTGACTGGTTGGCTCCCATCGGTCAATGACAATGAACTCACGGTTTAGTTTGTTGCACTTAGCCTCAACTAAAACCCTGAATTCTCGCCAACCTTGCAAGCTAATTGCTCTAGCGAGTTTGCGGTTCTTCACCATTCCAGAGACATTCAAGTCTTCCAGCGCGATTACTTGGTTCTCGATAACCACGCGGGTAGACAATTTATGCAAGAAATCCCTGCGAATGTCTGAAATCCGACTATGAAGCTTAGCGATTTGCAGTCTTGTTTTCTCCCGCCGTTTGCTTCCTTTAACTTGACGGGCCAGTTTGCGTTGTTTTCGCCTGATCTTTTTGTCTAGCTTCGAATAATCAGGGCCATCAATCTTTTGGCCCGTACTTAAAGTAGCAAACGCTTTAATTCCCAAATCAATGCCGATAGAAGGATTACTTGCAGGTTGATCAACTGGATCGATCTCGACCACAAAACTGAGAAAATATCGATTTGCATTATCTTTAATCACCGTAACTGAGCTTGGTTTAGAAGGAAGCTTTCTTGACCAAATTGGTCTGACATTACCAATCTTCGCCAGATAAACTTCTTCGCCTTTAATTGAAAATCCATAGGTAGTAAATCTGGCCGATTGTCTTTCTGTCTTCTTTTTAAATCTAGGAGGGTTGATCTTCTTGCCTTTTCGTCTACCTTTAATTGCATCGAAGAAGTTTTTATAGGCAACTCCTAAATCGGCAACAGACTGCTGTAACGGGACATTAGAAACATCAGACAACCATTGCCGCTCTGGTGTTTTCTTCGCTTGGGTAATTACCAGCTTTTGCAATTCACTAGTTTTTGGCAATGAATCAGATTGTTTACAAATTGCCAGTGCGTCGTTCCATACCACACGGACACACCCAAACAACTGAGCTAGGCGTTGTCGTTGTTGGTCTGTGGGATAGAAACGATACCTATATCTAGCTTTCATTGGTTGTGTTATAATTGGTCTGTAGCTAGATTATAGGTTGGTCTGCAGGCAATGTCAAGTCATCTTCGTAAAGGAAGGCACAGTGTTACGGACGCTGAGGGAATGGAAAAGCTGCACTACCAAAACCCCATGAAGAATCACTTTGGAGCCCTAGTTATTTTGCGGCATCTGTTGGAGGAGCGCCGTTAGAGGTGCTTAAGGAATACATTAGAAATCAAAAAAAGCCGTCCTAAAAGGACGGGGCTTGTATCCCATTTCATTGGTCAGGGCAGTGCCAATCAACGGCGTCTTGGCCTACGGGAGCATCTTCCCGCCGGTGCTGTGGTGATGGCCAATTTTGAAAAGCGTCCCCTCCAAAGTCTGGCAACCTATCGGGCCCTGCTCAGTCACGAACGGGTGGCGATCGCCCAACCTTCAGCCTTGTCGCATACTTTAGCCTGGCTCCTTGACCATCGCGATTGCACTGCTACCTTAGAGGAACTGGCCGCCATGATTGAGAAAACCACACCAGCACAGATGAGTGGTCGTCAAATTGAAATTGCTTTGACTAACTGCCAAAGGGCCAATATTCTCGTGCCAGCTCCCCACAGCGGCGATCGCTATTTTGTGGCTGCGAACATCACAACCCTGCGCGAAGGCTATGCAGCATTGACAGAGTGGTTACACCAGACCCTGCAGGGGGTTTTTGAACGGGTGGAGACGGATCCGAAACCAGAACTGTTGCGGGCACTCATTGAGCCCTCTGTTTCAGTGCCCAAGTAGATCGCCATGGATTTTCCTTGGTTGGTGTGGCTAGAGACCTGTGAGAGCACAAATACATGGGCATTGCACCATGCCGATCAGCTCTATAGCGGCCAAGTCATCTATACTCAGGCACAAACACGGGGGCGAGGCCAGTACAACCGCCCTTGGCAATCCCCGCAGGGAGTGTTGACGGCCTCCTTTATTTTGCCCTATTCGCCAGCGATCGTTGCTCCCAGTATCCAAGCAGGGATAGCGGTGATGCGTGCGTTGAGTGGGCTGCGGCCAGCGCTGGATCGCCATCTGCAATTGAAGTGGCCCAATGATGTGATGGCTCAGGGGAAGAAACTGGCGGGAATTCTCTGTGAACGCTGTTCCCCTTGGTTAGTGGTGGGGGTGGGGCTTAACCGCTGTGTAGATGTTGAGGCAATGGGCCTTCCCCAAGCCATGAGTCTTCATCAGCTGCTTGATCCCTGGGAAGCCGTACCCACCGACTTGGAACTCTTGGCAACCATTCGTGCTGAACTGCTTTGGTGTTGGCAACGGTCACAGTGGGTGGGGGTCGCTGCGCAGCGAGACTTTCTGCGGGGGCGATCGCTCACGCTTGTTCAGGGAGAACAGAGGTGGCAGGGCATCGGTCTGGGAATTAGCGATCGCGGGACATTGCAGGTGCGCCTAACCAACGGCGAAGTGCGGGAATTTAGCAGTGGCCATGTGATCTACAGCCCCTAGAATTGATTGCGGAAGTGGGCAGCCCGTCTGCGAAAATTGTCCTTGGTACTACAACCATCTGAGGTGCGCATGAAGGGTTGGCAGGTCTGTTGGCAACGGGCGATCGCCTTAGTTCTCAGCATCATTCTCCTCTGGTCAATGGGAGACATCGCAGCGGCAAAATCCAGTGGCTCGCTGGCAGAGGTGGCGGCTCCTGTGGCCATTGAGGATATGAAAAATTGGTTTGATCGCTATGAACCCCAGCTGAAAATTCTCACCCCCGAAGTCAACCAAACGCTCCAAAGTCGCAACGTCACCGTCAAGCTCAGTGTCCAAGGGCTACGCCTGTTTCAGGATCAGCACACAGGCTTGGGTCCCCATGTGGAGGTGGTGCTTGATGATCTGCCCAGCCGCAGTGTCTATGACCTGAGCACACCCATTGAATTTACTCACCTTGAGCCAGGAACGCATCTTCTCCGTGCTTTTGTCGTGTACCCCTGGGGTGAAAGTCTGAAAAATCCCCTTGCCTATGCTCAAACCGTGTTTCATCTCTACACCGCAGATGAGGACACTCGCGCTGCCCGTCTTCCCCTGCTCACCTACAATCAGCCCAGCGGTACCTATGGCACTGAACCGGTGCTCCTCGACTTTTATCTCAGCAACCTACCCTTGGATCAGCTATTCAACAATGAGAAGGTATGGCAGGTGCGCTGCACGATCAATGGTCAATCTTTCACTGTTGATCGCTGGCAGGCCTACTATCTCACTGGACTGCAGCCGGGGGATAACTGGGTGCGGCTCGAACTCCTGGATGGCAATGGTCAGCGGATTCCCTCTCCCTACAATCCCATTACCCGCCTCGTCACCTATCAACCCAATGGCAAGGATGTTCTCTCGCGCCTGCTACGGGGAGAACTGGCGGCGAAAAATCTCCAAAGTAGCCTCAGTCCAGATTTGCCCAGCAACCTCCCCCCTGAACCCACCCCAGAACCCACGCCTGTTGTTGAGGCACCCCCTACTCCCGTTGCTCAGGACTCCCCACCCACACTCCCCCTAGAGGCAGTAGAGGAAGTCCCACCCACCCCTGAGCCCCCAGAAGAAACCCCTGCTGAGCTAACCCCAGAACCAACAGTTAGGGTTGAACCAGAAAAAGAGACACCAGTACCGCAAAAACCCTTCTGGCAGCGTCTGAATCCCTTCAAAAAAGCAGACACTCCAGCTCGTTCCGTTCTCCTTAGCCCGCGCGTCCCTGCTCAACCTGCTCCTTCTGTGGCTGAACCCACCCCAGCTGCTCCTGCATCTGAGGTCACTGAAGAGGCAACTGCTCCCACGGCAAAGGATTTGCCACAATTAGAGGAGTCGACAACCCCGCAGGAGTAAACCCATGCAAGAAACCTCCTTGGCCACTGTTCGCCTTCAACCTTCATTTGCCGTCCCTCTCGGTGTGCTGTTGTTGAGTGGGCCCCTGTGGTGGCTGCGTTGGTGGTTGGGGTTGCCCCTTTCACTCTTTGCCCTATTTTTGGCCGTACAGGCGGCAACGCTACGCTTGGAGTTTACGGCAACCGCTCTCGATATCTACCGGGGTAGCCAACAAATTCGGCACTTTCCCTATCCGCAATGGCAGCACTGGGAGGTCTTTTGGCCGGCCTTTCCTGTTCTCTTGTATTTTCGGGAGGTCAAGAATATCCACTTTCTGCCGATTCTGTTCGACGCCAAAACTTTAGTACAATGCCTCCAAGAACGCTGCCCACGCACAGCCTTTATTTCCACGGTTCGCAATGACGGATGACCCTACAGTGACTGATGCCTCTGACCCCACCTCAGAGGACCTAGTGACTCTGAAAGCCCAGCGCGATGCCCTCAAAGCTGAAATTCAAGCCCTCGATGCGCAGTTTCATCGTCTGGTCCACGATCGCCTCAAGTCCCTTGAAGAGCGACAGCAAAGTCTGCAACTGACCATTGAACAACTGGAGCGGCGCAAGGAACGCATTGAACAGGAGCTACGCCGTAATTTTGTGGGTGCCTCCCAAGAGCTCGCGATTCGGGTGCAGGGGTTTAAGGAGTTTCTAGTGAAGAGCATGCAGGAGTTGGCCGCCACCGTTGAGGAAATGGAATTGCTGCCTCCGGCACCCGCTGTAGCGGAAACTGCCCCTAGCCCAGCAGAAACGGCCGCCACACCCCCTAAGTTAATTCTTGATGAGGGATTTCAAGAGGAAGCGGATCGCATCCGCCGTTTGCTAGAGCAATATCGGAGTAGTCCCAACTACTATGGCCCCCCTTGGCAGTTGCGACGCACGTTTGAGCAAGTTCACGCTGAGCGGGTTGAAAGTTGGTTCTTTGATCTTGGGGGACGGGGTGCTCTGCGATCGCTCCCAAGTCGGTTGCAAAATATCCTTGTTGCCTCGGCAATCATCTCGATCCTACGGGACTTCTATGGGGAGATGTTGCGGGTTTTGGTTTTGGCTGATTCCCCTGAGCGCTTGGGAGACTGGCGACGTGGCCTTCAGGACTGCTTGGGAATCACTCGCCAAGATTTTGGCCCCGATCAAGGGGTTGCCCTATTTGAATCCGCCGATGCCCTCGCCTTTCGCGCTGATCGCCTCGAGCAGGAGGACTACATCCCCCTGATTCTCATTGATGATTCCCAACCCCAAGTCAGCCTTTCGCTGCTGCAATATCCCTTGCTCTTGGGTTTTGCCCCTGAACCCCAGTTGCGTCCTAGCCGTAGTTCTGATTTCTTTGAGTAGTTTCATTCCCCTTGGGAGGCTCCCGTGACCACTGCAGTGATCCTTGGACTGCTGGCGCTCATTAGCTACCTGCTGGGCTCAATTCCCACAGGCTACCTCCTGGCAAAAGCGCTGCGGGGTATTGATATTCGTGAGCATGGCTCTGGCTCAACGGGGGCAACCAATGTACTGCGGGTGGTGGGCAAAGGCCCCGGGTTGGTAACGTTTTTAGTCGATGTCGGCAAGGGCCTAGGAGCAATTCTTGTGGCGCGTTGGGTCTTGGGGCAAGCTTGGAGTCCCGTGCCCGCTGGTTGGTTTGAATTTGTACTGCTGGCGATCGCCTTCATTGCCGTTCTGGCTCACAGTAAGCCGATTTGGTTAGGCTGGCGCGGCGGCAAATCCGTTGCCACTGGCTTAGGGGTGCTCCTTGCCCTGAATGCCCCCACGGCATTGGCCACCTTTGGGGTGTTTCTGGTGGTCTTAGCAGTCAGCCGCATTGTCTCCCTGAGTTCAATGACTGCTGCGATAGCCTTGCCCTTTTGGTTTTGGTTCTTTACGCAGTCGTGGCCGTTTGTGGGCTTTAGCGTGATTGCAGGGGCTTTTGTGATTTGGCGACACCAGAGTAATATCCAACGCCTCCTGGCGGGGACGGAGCCGCGGTTGGGAGCCTCGCAGGGATAGACCGCTTAGAAGGTTACTTCTGAGCAGGCTGGGAGTTGCTGAATGCCCCTGTATTTTAGAAAACGGTTGTATTTGTACCTTTGCAAGGCCTCTGAGGTTGGTACCATGAGTGGATATTCGTTGTGGTGGGGAGATTTGTGATGGAAACACTGCGGGGCCGTGATTTGCTGAGCATCGCCGACCTCTCACGGGCAGAGGCGGAGTATCTGCTAGATTTAGCCGCTCAGATGAAAATCGGCAAGGTGGCTCCCCAGTGTCCTAAGGTCTTGGGGCTGCTGTTTCAGAAGGCCTCCACCCGTACCCGTGTCAGCTTTACGGTGGCAATGTACCAACTGGGCGGCCAAGTCATTGACCTGAATCCCCAATCCACCCAGGTGGGGCGCGGTGAACCGTTGACCGATACAGCACGGGTATTGGATCGCTATTTGGATGCGGTGGCAATTCGCACCTATGGTCAGGCAGAGCTGCAACTGTTTGCCGACTATGCACGGATACCGGTGATTAATGCCCTCACCGATCGCGAGCATCCCTGTCAGATTTTGGCGGATCTGCTGACGCTGCGGGAATCCTTTGGCACATTGGCGGGACTGACCCTCTGCTACATTGGCGATGGCAATAATGTGGCCCATTCACTGCTACTGGGCTGTGCCCTCTTGGGGGTGAATATTCGTGTGGCTTCACCACCCCAGTTTGCGCCTTTGGCCGATATTGTGGCGCAAGCTAAGGCACTGAGTGGTGGTAAGAGTGAAGTGGCTGTTCTCACGGATCCACAGGCAGCGGCGAAGGGTGCCCACGCCCTTTACACCGATGTTTGGGCAAGTATGGGGCAGGAGGCGGAAGCCGGCGATCGCCAACCCATTTTTCAGCCCTACCAAATTAATGATCACCTCCTAGCCCTTGCGGATCCGCGGGCGATCGTTCTCCATTGCCTGCCGGCTCACCGCGATGAGGAAATTACCGCCAGTGTGCTTGAAGGACCCCAGTCTCGTGTTTGGGAGCAGGCGGAAAATCGCCTCCATGTCCAGAAGGCTCTGCTTGCCAGTCTCTTGGTCTAGGGGAATGATCGACCACCGTTGGCAGAAATTCAGCCTCTCGGATTGGTTATTGTGGGTGGGAGGGGCCATTTGTGGAACTTTTCTGCTACTGGCGGTTCTTGCGCCCCTTGGCCAAGCCCTCGGTTGGATTGCCAACCCCCAAGAATTTCTTGACTTTCCGATTCATGCCCCCCCCTCACCACAGCACTGGTTCGGCACCAATCGCCTTGGCTACGATGTGTTTGCGCGCACCATCTTTGGTGCCCAAGCCGCTTTGCAGGTGGTCTTTGTGGCAACGCTTTTGAGCTTGCTGGTGGGGCTACCCCTCGGACTGCTCAGTGGTTACCAAGGGGGCTGGCTAGATCGCGGGCTACTCTTTTTTATGGATACGCTCTACACGTTACCGGGGCTCTTACTGGCGGCAACGGTGGCCTTTGTGGTTGGCAAGGGGGTGCTCAATGGGGCGATCGCCCTCAGTGTTGCCTACATTCCCCAGTACTATCGGGTGGTGCGCAACCACACGGTGAGCCTAAAAAACGAAGTCTTTATCGAAGCCGCCCGCGCCCTCGGGGCCTCTACCCCCCGAATTCTGCACCGGTATCTTTTGGTGAACGTGCTTCCCAGTCTGCCGGTCCTCTTTACCCTCAATGCCGCCGATGCCATCCTGACCTTGGCAGGACTGGGGTTCTTGGGCTTAGGGTTGCCGCCCCAGGTGCCAGAATGGGGGCAAGATCTACGACAGGCCTTGGATGGGTTGTCGGTGGGTGTGTGGTGGACAACACTCTTTCCGGGGCTGGCCATGACACTGCTTGTAGTGGGTCTCTCGCTCCTTGGGGAGGGGTTAGGGGAACGTCTTGATCCGCGACAGTTGAGTTAGCCAACAGGGCCTCATCATGCCTAATCATGTCTTGGTGACCGGTCCGACCCGCAGCGGCAAGAGTGAATGGGCAGAAGCCTTGGCTGCCCAAAGCAAACAACCGGTGATTTATATTGCGACGGCGATCGCCTCCCCAGAGGATATGGAATGGTTACAGCGGATTCAACAGCACCGTGCCCGCCGCCCCGCTGCCTGGGAATTGCGGGACTGTCCCCTTGAACTGGCGGCCCTAGTGCGTGACCTGCCGCCTAATCATTGCGCGCTTGTGGACTCCTTGGGAACCTGGGTAGCCAACTGCCTAGATCAATCCCAAGATCAATGGCAAGCAACCGTTGCCGAATTGCTGGCGAGTGTGCAAGCCTGTGCCGCTCAACTCATTTTGGTTGCCGAAGAGGTGGGCTGGGGAGTCGTTCCTGCCTCTGTCAGTGGTCGCTGTTTTCGCGATCGCCTCGGTGCTCTGTGTCAGCAATTGAGTCCCCTGATGACGGAAGTGTATCTTGTAACCGCTGGCTTTGCGCTGCCCCTCCACCAATGGGGGATCGGCCTCAAACCTCTGAGGGATCAATTGGACGCCCAAGGATAAGCCTCATGGGGATTCCCCAGGGGCAATCGGGGCAAGGGCAGCCACAATAGCATCGCTAACGCGGCGCACCGAATAGATCTCTAGGCCAGCGATCCCACAGGCTTGGCTTTCGGGAATAATGGCACGGCGAAATCCCAACTTCAGCGCCTCCCGCAGCCGTAATTCCAATTGAGAGACGGCTCGCACCTGTCCCCCTAGACCCACTTCGCCAATGATCACCGTTTGGGGTTGCACCCAGCGATCGCGAAAACTAGCCACAACAGCCACCGCCACCCCCAGATCCGCAGCGGGTTCCGCCACATTCAGCCCCCCCGAGGAGGCCACATAGGCATCTAGCTTTGAGAGGGGCACGCCTAGGCGTTTTTCCAGTACGGCTAAAATTTGCAGAAAGCGATTGTACTCAATGCCTGTGGCTGTGCGGCGAGGAGAGGGATAACTGGTGGGGCTCACTAAACTTTGCAACTCAACCACGAGGGGGCGGGTCCCTTCACAGGCAACAATGGTGGCTGTGCCGGGGGTTGGCTCGCGATCGCCCAAAAACAGAGCGGAGGGATTGGTGACTTCGGCTAAGCCCTGCGCCCCCATTTCAAAAACGCCGACTTCTTGACTGGCACCAAAGCGATTTTTGACCGCACGCACGAGGCGATGACGGGCAAAGCGATCGCCCTCAAAGTAGAGCACTGTATCCACGAGATGCTCCAGTACCTTCGGACCAGCGATCGCCCCCTCCTTTGTGACATGACCAACAATAAATAAACTAATCTGCTCCCGCTTCGCTAAGCGCATCAAGGCAGCGGCTCCCTCCCGCACCTGAGACACCGATCCCGGGGCAGCGGTGAGTTGGGGCAAATACACTGCTTGGATGCTATCAATAATTGCCAGATGGGGTTGTAGATGGGTGAGTTCCTGCAGGATGACCTCTAAATCTGTTTCTGCTAGGAGATAAAGGGAAGGGGGAGCAGAAAGGCCCAGTCGCTGCGATCGCAACTTCACCTGTTGCGCTGATTCCTCAGCACAGACGTAGAGCACCCGCTGCTGTTGCCCCAAGGTGGCTGCCATCTGTAGCAAAAGAGTAGACTTGCCAATCCCCGGTTCTCCCGCCACCAACACCAGAGAGCCAGCAACAATCCCTCCTCCCAAAACCCGATCCAACTCAGTAAATCCAGAGGCAGAACGGCTCTGGGTCTGTTCGCTAATCTCTCCTAAGGCTTTGGCACTCAGGGGCTGGAGAGTGGTCGATTTTCGGGGTACTGTCCATCGAGGGGCGGTCTCCACCGGGGTAAGCACCTGCTCATCAAGGGTATTCCACTGGCCACAACTGGGACAGCAACCAAAGTACTGTAGGTGCTGAGCACCACACTCGCGGCAAATGTACAGTACTTTAGGCTTGGGCATGCCTTGCCCTATTGCACACCCAACAGTTCAACATCAAAAATCAGCGTGGCATTGGGGGGAATGACCCCGCCCACCCCCCGGGCACCATAGCCTAGGTTCGGGGGAATAATCAGCCGCCGCTGACCACCGACGTGCATTGAGCCAACCCCTTCATCCCACCCTTTAATGACTTGACCGACACCAATTTGAAATTGGAAGGGCTGACCGCGATCGCGGGAGCTATCAAAAATACGGCCATCAGTGAGCATTCCTGTGTAGTGCACCGTGACGCGATCGCCCACCTGGGGCTGTGCCCCTGAGCCGACAACAATATCTTCGTATTGCAAACCCGAAGGGGTAGTCACCACCTTTGGATTCCCCATCAGTCCTGCAGCCTCCGTTGACGCCTCCAGTGGCACACTGGCGATCGCCATCGGAGCGGCCACCAACCATACCACTACTAGGACAATACCACAGAGGAGCCAGCCGCAGCCTCGATGCACCCATTGTTTTACCATGAACGATTTTTTAACTCCCTCAGGTCACGTTCTAGGCGATCAATGCGTCCCCGCAGTTCATCAATTTCTGACTGTTGTGGCACCCCCAAACCCTCTAAAAACTGGCGCGTTTGTCGTTGTACCGCTTCATCGAGGGAGGCGGCATCTTCTTTGAGGTGGGTCAGGACTTCATCCACCATTGCCTTGGCTTGATCGGCATTGAGGCGTCCCTCTTTCACCCATTGGTTGCTCACTTGACGTAACTTTTCGGCCACAAGGGAGGTGGTGCCGACACCAATTAAGAGCAATTGCTGAAGCAGATTTTGCTGATTCATGGGGGCACGTTCAAAACGCCTATCTTGTATTGTGCCACTGGTTCTTGGGCTTGCGGTAAGATGGAAAAAAAGTCAAATTATATAGATTTTGGATAGATTCGCATTGCCAGCGAGGTGGAGCATGATTGAAAAAATTGCCATGGGTCTGTGGGCATTTTCAGCAGTGGGCCTGATTGTATTGGTTTTGCTCCACAGCCCGAAAGGGGACGGCCTCGCTGGTATTGGCGGTCAAGCCCAGCTTTTTACCAGCACCAAAAGTGCAGAAACCACATTAAACCGTGCCACGTGGACATTGACAGTGTTGTTTATGGCCCTCACGGTTGCCCTCAGTGCTGGTTGGCTGCGCTCAATTTAGTGGAAGCGCGTGTCTTTCTGCTTTGCGATTCGTCCAGCGACCCCGGAGGATGTGCCCATCCTCTTCCAACTGATCCAAGCCCTTGCCGCCTATGAAAAGCTCAGTCATGCGGTAAGCGGTACAGAGGAAGCACTGCGAGAGCATTTATTTGGCGATCGCCCCCCTGCCGAGGTCCTCCTTGCCCATACCCCTACAGAAGTCATTGGCTACGCCCTCTTTTTTACCACCTACTCCACATTCCTGACGCGCCCCGGCCTTTGGCTAGAGGATTTGTTTGTCCTACCTGCCTATCGGCGCCAAGGGGTGGGCACTGCTCTACTGAAGGCAGTGGTACGGCTGGCCAGGGAGCGCGACTATGGCCGTATCGAGTGGAGCGTTTTGGACTGGAATACGCCTGCCCTTCAATTCTACGAGCGCCTGGGTGCCACTGTTCTACCTGAGTGGCGGATCTGCCGCCTGAGTGGTGATGTCCTTAAGTACTTCGGCAGTCCTGACGAGCCTGGGTGACCCGTCGCCCTAAATAGCGGCCAAGGGTGTAGGCCAACCATTCCAAATCTCTTGAGGTCACCCTAGGGGCGTTTTCGGTGAGTTCAATCTCTTGGCTACCGGCACGAATCACCAGTTTGCTCCACAGCTGTTGGCGATCGTCCTCCTGATGGCGGCACGTGCCGCGGGGCTGCAATTCAATCTCTTCAATCACTTCAAGGGGGAGAACTTTGGCATGACGCCAGCGGAAACCAAGGATGTGTTCATAGAAGCGCAAATCCTTAGGGCTCACCATCAGCACCTGCCATCCCAATAGCCTGTAGAGAATACCGCCAATGAGGCCTAAACCAACCGCAAGGTGACCCGTGGCAAAAACAGCCATCAGCCAAAAGCCAGAAGCAATCGCTAGGCTGTACCAGACCACCAAAAAACCATTCCAAGCCACTGCAAAGGGAATCAGGAAGAATAGACTGGCATTCAAGCCAACAGGGGGAATGTGTACCAGCAGTCCTTGGGGGCTTTCCCTCACCTGTAGGCGGGAACCGTAGGGGGGTGTTTTTGTGATGAGTGAAGCATCCTCGGCTGACCTGTCCAGTTGCTTTAGGGCGTGGCGAGCAGCGGTAGCGGAGTCAAATCGCTCCTCAAGAGCAGGGGCGACCATTTTTTCAAGCCAGCGGATAAAAGGGGGACTCAGGGACACTAAAGGTTGAAACTGAACCCGCAGTTCTTTTTGGGGCAGCTCATCGGGGGGCGTGGCGGTTGCCAAATAGATGAGTGTCATTCCCAAGGCGTAGAGATCACTAGCGGGTAGGGTTTTACCGCCAAATTGTTCCGGGGGCATATAGCCATAGGTGCCAACCACGGTTCGGGTGCTGCCGGCGATTGCCGTTTGTACTGCGCCAAAATCCACAAGATAGACCTTGCCAAGATCGTGACCAGAGCGATCGCCCAAGAGAATGTTTGTCGGCTTAATGTCGCGGTGAATGACTGGCGGTTGACGGCTATGGAGATAGATCAAAATATCCAGTAGCCGGTCAGCCAAAAGCCGCAAATCCCCTTCACTAAACACCCGTCCCTCTGCTTGCCATAGGGCGAGGGATTTTGCCTCAATGTAGGTTTGGACGAGGGCAAAACCCTTGAGATCAGGGGTATTGATTTCAAAATAGTCGAGATAGCGGGGAATAGCCGGGTGATCCAAGGTTTGCAGGACAGCCACCTCCCGTTCAAAAAGCTTAAAGTCGTCCCACGTTATGCCGCCACCAAAAAGCAGTAGCTTCAGCACCACCTGTTCATAGTGCCACCGATCCAACGCTAGATAGGTGCGCCGCCCCGGATGAGACCCCAGTTCACGCAGGAGTTCATAGCGATCGCCCAAAATTTGCCCCATCAGCTCCGTCACCTCTTTATTCCCCGCTGGCCAACTCTATCCTAGCGAGGGCCTAGTGAGTGAGTTGCTGAACAATCTCTGGGGCAATTCTGGCGAGCACTGTGAGGGCCTTGAGGCTGCCTTGAATCAAGTGTGCTGCCCCCAGGGGGTTGCGGAGCATGGCGGTAGCCAGTGACCCCGGCCGTAAATTCCCCTGTGAATCATAGGCTTGACTCAAATCGGGTAGGTCGCGATCGCCCCCGTCACTGATCACCCGCACCATCACCACCGGAATCCCCGCTAAAGCCCTCAGCAGGGGTACCCCCTCCATATCCACCACCTCCACCCCCCAGCGAGCCGCAAGGGCTTGTTTTTTCTGAGCCTTAGAAAGGGGTTTTGCCGTTGTGATGCCTTTTACCCGTCGCCACGAAGGCTCCAATTTCCCTAATAACCTCTGGTCTAAAGAATAGGTGTGTCCTGCTTCATCCTGACAACTGGTGTAGACAACCACTTCACCGACGCGATCATCGGGACGCAGGCCGCCACAGACCCCCAAGATGAGAACCATCGCAGGGGATTCCCTGAGGGCATGAATCAATGCCGGCGTAGTCACTGCGGCAGCCCCTGCTTGTATGGGAATCATCATTGCCCTAGAAGGCTGCAGCCCCTGTTGTACGGCTTGATATTCTGCCCCTTGGGGCACAAGGACAAGGCATGGAATCATTGTTCTCCTATGGGTTTTCTTAGGGGGAGGACTGCGGCTGCCCTGTTAACACAACCCGCTACCCTGGGAGTAGACATTTTCGAGTTGCCTAATGGCTTAACTTTTGGATAGGCCGATCGCGGGCAGTTTAGAAACTGACCAATGGCAAGAGTGTCACACTCAAGCGTCCGCTATGGTAGACAAGAGGCATTTTCCACCAAATCTGATACCGTTGTTAATTGTTGAAGCTATGTTATTGTCCTGGCAAAGGGTGAGCTATCCCCCATTCTCCCTCAGGCAATCTGGGCAACTGTCACAGGCCACTTAGACAAACAAAAAATGAGTATGATAACTATAGACTTTGCTCAATCGTTGTTTGTGGAAGGCATCCCCTGCTGGGTTGCGATCGCGAGGCCTCTTCGGAGAATCGTGAATTGACTGCCTGAGAGTATTGGCCTGAGGAACGGTCAAGGATTGACTCAACGATCGATCAATGCGTGTAGGAGTGAACCCCCCTATGATTCAAATGGTGCTGGAGAACCCAGTTTCCGTCAAGGATGCTGAGTGCTTTTGCCAAGAGATACTGCCCCAAGTCTCGCGCACATTTGCCCTCAGTATTCGTTTCCTCCCCGGAAATTTGGGTCGGGCGGTTCTTGTGGCCTATCTTATCTGTCGCATTGCCGATACCGTTGAGGATGATCCGGTTGCCAGTATCGCCGCCAAAACAGCCCTATTGGATCACCTACTGCAGTGTTTTGACAGTCCTGCTCTGGCCAATAGCTATGGTGAAACGGCACGGGGAGTTCAAGGGGAGCCAGCCCATGTGCAACTGGTGAAACATACGGGAATCGTCTTTACCCTCTACCGTTCTTTGCCCCGTACATCCCAACAGCACGTCCAACGCTGGGTCAGCGAAATGGTGCATGGGATGAAAAAGTTTATTAACCTCTATCCCAACGGCATTCGCATTCAGACCCTCGCTGAATATAAAGAGTACTGTTACTACGTTGCGGGTACGGTCGGCTATCTCCTAACGGATTTGTGGCACGAACATTCCCCCAGCATTGGGGCCGATGAATACCAAGTGCTGCTCAAGCGCTGCGCTGCTTTCGGTGAAGCTCTCCAAACGGTAAACATTCTCAAGGATATTGCTTGGGATGCAGAGCACGAAAACTCAATCTATATTCCCAATGAATCCCTAATCCTCCAAGGTAGCAGTCATCAGACCCTTCTCAGTGCTGAGCATCTTCAGCAAAATCATGCAGCCATTAAAGAATTGATTGCCCTCGCTTGGCACGATCTCGATGAAGCCCAAGCCTACTTGCTATCCGTACCCAAGGCGGCGATTCCGATTCGTCTCTTTTGCGTCTTACCACTGCTGTTTGCCTATGCCACCCTACGGGAGCTCACCCACTCAACGGCGATGCTGCAACCGGGGGGTGGGGTTAAAATTAGTCGTGCAGAGGTGAAATCCCTCATGGTGATGGGGCCTTTATCGATTCTCAGTAACCACGGTCTGCGCTGGTTAATTGGCCAAGTACGGCAAAAGCCTTTCATCCTTGGCGGACTTTAGGGAAATGTGCCAAAAAAGCCAATGGCTCGGGGAGCCAGAATCCGTTAGGATAGGGGAAGATTGCTCAATTGTTGCAAATCTTCATACCTCGATATGAATTGTATCATCCACCGCCGTGCTGAGTTTGCCGCCAGTCATCGCTACTGGTTACCAGAATGGTCTGAAGCGGAAAATTTGGCTCGGTTTGGTGCCAATAGTCGCTTTCCTGGCCACGGTCATAACTATGAGTTGTTTGTTTCTATGGAGGGGGTTGTTGATGACTTTGGCATGGTGTTGAACCTATCGGATGTCAAGCACATCATTCGCCGTGAAGTCATTGAACCCCTGAATTTTTCCTATCTCAATGAAGTGTGGCCAGAGTTTCAAGCCACGTTACCCACGACGGAGCATATTGCGCGGGTGATTTGGGATCGACTCTTTCCCCATTTACCCCTTGTGCGCATTCGCCTGTTTGAACATCCCCGCCTTTGGGCGGACTACACGGGAGACCCTATGGAAGCCTATCTTTCTGTTGGTGCTCACTTTAGTGCGGCCCATCGTCTAGCCCTTGAGGACCTCAGCTACGAAGAGAACTGCCGCATCTATGGCAAGTGTGCGCGCCCCCACGGCCATGGCCACAACTACCATGTGGAGATTACGGTTAAGGGCTCTATTCATCCGCGTACCGGGATGGTTGTGGATTTGGTTAAGCTCGAGGAAGTCCTCAAAGAACAGGTGATTGAACCTTTGGATCACACGTTTTTGAATAAGGATATTCCCTACTTCGCGACGGTGGTGCCAACGGCAGAAAATATCGCCATTTACATTGCCCATTTGTTGCAGGAGCCGGTTCGCCAATTGGGTGCAACGCTTCATAGGGTGAAGTTGATTGAGAGTCCCAATAACTCTTGCGAAATCCTCTGCGAAGAATTGCCCCCTCGGAATGAGGTGATCAGTGGTGCTCTACCAGTGTTGGAGCGAGTCTAGATGATGTTGAGCAATATCCCTTGGCTACTGGCTGCAAGTTTACTGACAGCAATGCTGCTTATCTATTTCCCCTACATTTTTGTTGTGGTAGGACGCCTGCAGGTGGGCTTTGATATGGCGGCTCCCCGTGCCCTTTTTGAGAAGCTCCCTCCCTTTGCGCAGCGGGCGGTATGGGCCCACGAAAATAGTTTTGAAACGTTTATGCCTTTTGCGGCGGCGGTGCTGCTAACCCTCTTTGCTGGGGTGAATAATGTAACGGTGGCGATCGCTAGCCTCAGTTTTGTTGTAGCTCGCTTTTTATACAGCATTTGCTACATTGCCAATTTTCCCCTAGGGCGCTCCCTGATGTTTGGTGTCGGGACGGCAGCCACCCTGACGCTGTTTTGGCAAAGTCTTACCGCCCTAGCTGCCTAAGATAGTTTATTGGGGTAGATGCACCAAGCATAGAGCAATCTCAATGTCTATCGATAATCTTCGCACGCTCTACCAGCAGGTTATTCTGGAACACTATAAGAAACCCCGCCATCGGGGTCGCACCCAGCCTGTGGATCGTCAGCAACGGGGACATAATCCCTCCTGTGGAGACACGATTGATTTAACCGTTGCCCTAGAGACAAATCAGCAGGGGGAAACGATCATCAAAGATATTCAGTTTGAGGGGGAAGGCTGCGCGATCGCGATGGCCTCAGCAGACTTGATGGCCGATGCCCTGCGGGGTCAGCCCGTCAGTCGCGCCCTCCAAATGGTGGAGCAGTTCCAAGCCATGATGAAGGGACAATTTGAGTTTCCCCCGGAATTCCGTAAGCTGAATGTGATGCGGGGAGTGGCTCAGTTTCCTGTGCGCATTAAGTGTGCCACCTTGACCTGGCATACCCTCCGCGCGGCCTTACAACAAGATCAGGCCCCTGTGAATGGCTTTGTCAGTAATGAGGAGGAACAGTAGTGCTAACCCCCACCGATTTTGCCACCTATAGCCGCTGGGCAGGCATTGCCACCCTTGTCATGACCGGCTTGACTGCACTCGCTTTTATGTTTCGCTGGGGTGTGCGCTTTCGCTTTGTCGGTATTAGTGGGTTTCTTGGTGTTGTGACGGTGGGGCTCTTTGCCCTGAGTATTGTGCCGATTGTTCACTCCCCAGTGCCTGGTGCCGGCAAATACACCCTCGTCTATGACAATGGCGCCACTCAAGCGGTCATCACTGTTCCTGCCGACATTGACCCCAGTACCCTTAAAGCAACGCTCGTACAAGCAGCCAATGATTTATTTTCCTTGGGACGGCTCGGCCGAGGGGGCGATCGCTTGACCGTGATTGCCCGTACTATCCAACATCCTCAACCGGGGGTCAGTGAGCCGGTCATTTTAGGGGTGGCCACGCGTTCGTTGAGCGATCGCGCCGATACAAATGTAACGGTTCAGCTGCTACAAAATTAGCCTTGTGTATGCTAAGATAATAAATCCAAGGACGCATAGCTCAGTTGGTTAGAGCACCACGTTGACATCGTGGGGGTCACTGGTTCGAGTCCAGTTGTGTCCATAGCAAGCCAATTGTTTTAAATCTATAGAAAAGGATTTTTAAGCTACCTATTTACTAGGCCTTAATTCATTGGTTCTGGTATAGGCAAAGCTACTGTATAGTTTGGCACTGCCCTTGACCAATAGCTAGCTGAAACTCTTGCCAATTTCTACGCACCTGTTCATAACATTGAGGCGGCGCGATCGGCAAGTTCTTCAGATAGAAAAACGTTACTCGATTAAAGGATTCCAAGAGGAATATTAATTCGGTAGCTGGATGGTAAGCATCCACTGCTTCCAAAATGTGGGCAGTCATAAAGTGATGGCGCAAAATCACAGTATCAGGAGCAGCTAACCAAGCATTTAGGAAGGGAGCAAGGCGGGAACGGGGAACAAAGTGAGTTCGGAAAGATTCTCCCGCAATGCCAAACCCAGGAGAATTGGTACTGCAAATAACCACTCCCCGCTCACCGCACAGGTAACCTGCCCAAGCGTTATATCCAAGTACTAACAAATTCGTGGCAATAAAGGCTTGCTGCCAATGCAGCATTTCCGATAGTTCATCCATTAGTTTCTCCTCGAGAAACTCATTCAGGCTGGAACTGGGCTCAACAGGATTAGGATTGCCCCTGGACATAACAGTCCTTCGCTGAGATATCACGGTTGCTTAGGAAGTTGATATTACTGATTCCTACCGATGACCAAAAGCCCAACTGTGCAGGGTGGGCCATCGATAGGAATTGAGCCCAGCATCTCAATCACTGTGGGCAGGAATGGCATTGCCAACCCTAAACGCCCTCTCTTCCTTACCGACATCCGGAATATACTGCTAAGGGACCTGGCTTTTGCCAGGAGCTGAAACAGAGTGTCTAGGCGTTATTTTTAGATTGCATTACCTCTTGCCGGATAGTTTTGGTGGCTTCTACCATATTTTTCAAGGATGGGATAACTTCCTCCCAGTGGCGAGTCTTTAATCCACAATCAGGGTTGACCCAAATCTGTTCAGGGGCTAAATTTGCAACTGAAGTTCGGAGCTGTTGCACAAGCTGCTCAACACTGGGCACCGCCGGACTGTGGACATCATAAACACCAACGCCGACTTGATGTCTGTAACCGGCATCTGTAATTTGAAAGAGGGTCTCATTGTTGCTGCGGCTATTTTCAATTGACAATACATCCGCATCGAGCCGCTCGATGTGCTCAATGATGTCACCAAACTCGGAGTAGCACATGTGGGTGTGAATTTGGGTCTCAGGCTTGGCAACGCCAGCAGCTAACCGAAACGCATCCACAGCCCAAGATAAATACTCATTCCAGCGTTCTGCTTTCAGGGGTAGCCCCTCCCGTAGGGCCGGTTCATCAATCTGTATCATTTTTGCACCGGCTGCTTCCAAATCTGCAACTTCATCTCGCAAAGCAAGGGCAATCTGCATTGCCTGTTCACTGCGAGGAATGTCAGTGCGGGTAAATGACCAGTTAATCATAGTGACAGGTCCAGTCAGCATGGCCTTAACAATTTTGTCGGTGAGGGATTGTGCCACCTTAAACTCGCGAACGGTCATCGGCTGAGGGCGGGCAATGTCACCATAAATAATTGGTGGACGTACACAGCGGCTGCCATAGCTTTGCACCCAACCGTGTTCTGTAAAGGCAAATCCAGAGAGCTGCTGGCCAAAGAACTCGACCATATCGGAGCGCTCAAACTCACCGTGCACCAACACATCTAGGCCCACTTCCTCCTGTAACCGGACGCACTTGGCAATTTCCTCATCGATTGCTGCTTCATACTCGGCTTGGGTGATTTCATGCCGTTTTAACTTCACCCGCAGTTGCCTGACCTCGGCAGTTTGAGGAAATGATCCAATCGTTGTCGTTGGCAAGGGCGGTAGAGTTGGCTGGAGGGTTCGACGTTGCTCGTAAGGCAGCGGGCGCTCTAAATCACGCACACTCAGATTGCGAAGCCGCGCCTGTACCGTTGGATTGACAGGGCTAAATTGCTCAAAGGCTTTCCATTGGGCTTGTATGGCTGTCAATTCGGGGTTTTTCATTAAGATTTCGCGATTGGTTCCATCATTGCTATTGAGCACCCGAGCCAAGAGGACTACCTCATCCAGCTTTTGCTCAGCAAAACTCAAGACATCTCGCAAAGGCTCTGGTAGCTTGACCTCTCGCTTTGCATCATAGGGCACAAATTGTAGGGAAGATGAGGGATGTAGACGAATATTGGCGGTGATGCTTTGAATCGTTTCCAAGGTTGACAACACGGATTCAGGCCGAATTTTCCAAATATTGCGGCCATCAATAATTCCTACCCCCAACTGCTTATCTGCTGGGAAGCCATACTCTTTCAGCAGGGCTAGGTTGTGCCCACGGGTAAAGTCTAAACTGATGCATGTCACAGGTAACTCCATCACCCACGGCCAGGCTGCCCCTAGGTCATCAAAGTAGGTGACAAGATGAAGGGGTAGGTTAGCTTGACGCAGTGTATCAAATGTTGATTGATAGAAGCTCTTAAAGCTATCAGCCTCTTCTAGGACCAAGGCGGGTTCGTGTATTTGCACTTCAACCACACCCAGATTTTTCAGTTCCCTTAACAGGATGAGATAGCGATCGCGCAAGTAGGAAACAGCTTGCTCTAGGTTCGTCTCTAGCCGACTGAGCCGTAGGAGAGTGAGAGGTCCCAGCACGATTGGAACGGCGCGATCGCCCAAGAGGGTTTGAGCACGGCGAACAGTTTCTAGGAAATCACTAAAGTCAGTTGGTTGAAAAGCCTCACTAATTTCAGGTACTAAATAGTGATAGTTCGTATCAAACCACTTAGTCATCTCAAGGGCTGGAATACCATCCTTGCCTCTTGCCATTGCAAAGTATTGCTCCAGACCTGTAAAAGAGCGGTACCGCTCTGGAATGATGCCAAACCGGATGCTCCAATCTAAAACAGAATCGTAAAGACTCAAATCACCAATACCGATACGATCAATGCCGACCTCAAGCTGCTTTTGCCAATTCTGTAATTCAATGTCCTGAGCTGTTTTGAGCAAAGCTTCTGCGTCCAGTTGGTTGCTCCAAAAGGCTTCTAGTGCCTTTTTTAACTCACGGTTTTTGCCAATACGGGGATACCCTAGGGTTGCGGTTTGAATGGTCATCGTTTTCCTAGCCTAAATTATGTCAGTCCAATGGAAAAGAGCGCTGGTTCCGGATTCAGAAACAGCACCGTTTAGAAACAAATGGAGATAGCTAACTAAAATCGGTGGCCAATGGCAAAAAGCTAGTTGCTACCTTTACACCAGCAGGACTACTGCCTAGCAGCAGCTCGTTAAGCTCAGATAATTTGGCCTCGGGGGGTCAAAGCTTAAAGTTCGACAGTAATAGAAATCAAAAAAGTTTGCTTTCATCATCTGTACCTCGCAGATGTTGACGTATCGGGTTGACCACTCGGCGGGCATTCTGACTTAGAGAGTGAGATCTCTCCTCACAGCTGCGGGACAGCGGCAGATTCACACTGCACTTTCCCCCTTACGTCTGATGGCTGATCCCCACCAGAACCGAGCAACTAAGCCAACCATAGCATAACCCAGCGGGGATATCAAAGCAAATCCCAGGGAAGCCAGCTCTTGCTCGGTAGAAGTGACAACTCTGGGTGATGAATCAGGATCTAGGCCTGTCATTCTAGGTTTTAAGGTTAGCCCAGGCAGCCGATGGGTGATTACAGGGGGTCTTGCTAGTCCAGTGAAAGTATAATTGAAGTGAAAATCATTTTCACTTTTTGTCGCCAGCTCACTGCTACAATCCCCATGTCATCTTTTTCCCAGCCTTTGCCTCCCCGTCTTGAGCAGATTGTCCAACGTTTTCAACAAATCCCAGAGCAGCGACGGCGCTATGAGTATCTACTTTCATTTGCGAAGCGCCTACCCTCTTTCCCTGAGGAGCAAAAGGTGCCAGAACACAAAGTTCCCGGCTGCGTCTCTCAGGTATATGTAACTGCTCGTTTGCAGGAGGGGAGAGTGATATTTCAGGGAGATTCCGACTCCCAGCTCACTAAGGGATTAGTGGGACTGTTAATTGAGGGGTTAAATGGCTTGACTCCCGCAGAAATCCTCCAGTTAAGGCCTGATTTTATTCAGCGAACAGGGCTGGAAATTAGCCTAACTCCCTCGCGTGTCAATGGTTTTTACAACATTTTTCGAACTATACAAAAGAAAGCACTTGCTTATTATTTGCAGGAGCCTGCAGATTCTAAAGTGCGGACGGAGGGACTTGAACCCACACACCTTGCGGTACTAGAACCTAAATCTAGCGCGTCTGCCAATTCCGCCACGTCCGCAGCAAACCTAGTTTAGCGCACTTTGGGCGGGGGCGATCGCCCCCCTGATCTAGTTTAGTAGTGGTTCCCCACTTTGCGATGGTGAACAGCGGTCATGCCATCGGGCTTGGAAACCCGGCCACTGTCAACGGTGCTATAGACAATCCAGTGATCGTGGGCATCCAGACGACTGACAACAGTGCATTCCATATAGGCAAGGGCGTCGGCCAAAATTGGACTGCCATTACTGGCGGGATAGGTTTTCACATGGGCAAAGCGATCAGCCCCCGGCGGAAATCGCTTCAGGAAGTGGCGCATCAGGGGCTGATAATTCTCCGCCTCAAGCACATTGAGGACAAAGGTATCCCCGACGTGGAGGAAAGACTCAATGGCCCGATCTTTAGCCACCGCAATCGAAACCCCAAGGGGTTCGGTACTGGCCTGTGCTACCCAAGAGGCCAACATGGCACTATTAATGGCCCCCTTTTGCGCCGTAATAATGTACAGGCCGCCACTGAGTCGCCCAAGGGCTTTATCTAAGTCGGTATCCAAGGCCTTCATCTGCTTGACGGTGCGATCGCGCAACAGCCATTGCCCCATGTCAGTGCCCGCTTCTTCTGCCTCTTGAAATAGGGCATCAGTGGGGGCGGCGGTTACCCGAATGACTGGAAATGAGGGCACAAGACCAGCATCCCGAAACTGGTTCAGCAGCGGATAGGCAGGTTCAGCATCGGCCACGCCACTTTCAAAGACCCCAATGGCCTGCTTGGCATGGGCAGCAGCGCGAATTGTACTCAGAGCTGTTTTAGCTACGGCGGTCGTCGGTGGGGTGCCGATAATAATCCCAGCGGCAATCTCTGTCAGTTCACGAATATCTTGAGGTTCAGCCGTGAGCAGATCCATTTTTTCAACCACCACCCCTGTTTTGGCGGTACCCCGTTCAATGGCCTCTGCCAAGGCATTGCTATAGCCATAGTTGGCAGCATAGAAAATGGCCACGGTTGTGGCGGCCTTAGCCTGCTCTTGGCTCCAATTGCGGTAGGACTCAAGCCATTGATCCAAATGATGGCGCAACAGCGGACCGTGACCGGTGGCAACAAGCTGCACCGGCGGCAGGGATTCTAGGCGCTTGAAGGCGGAGAGAACAGAGCGGGCATTGGGCCCCATGAGACAGTCGTAGTAGAATTTGAAGTCCGGCGCCAGCAGTTCTGGCTCGCTGTCAAAGGGATCATCGTTGCAGAAGTGAGCACCAAAGACATCACAGGTAAAGAGCGTCTGGGTGCCGTGATCAAATGTGAGGATGGTGTCTGGCCAGTGGAGATTCGGTGCCATGACAAACTCAAGAACATGCCCCTTCCCTAAATCAAGGCGATCGCCATTTTTCACCTGCTGCTGAGTAAAGGGCTGATGGATCAAATCCCCAAGAAACTGCAATGCCACCTTCGAGGCCACCACGGTTACATGGGGGGCTTTGACTAATACGTCCTTGACGAGGCCACTGTGATCGGGTTCGGTGTGGCTGACGATAAGATAGTCCAAGTCACTGGGGTTCACGAGTTGCCAGAGTTGCTCGAGGTAGCGATCGCCAAATTTGGCATGGGAAGTGTCCACAAGGGCAATGCGTTCACCCTTGATTAGAAACGAGTTATAGGTGGTGCCGTTTTCAAGGGCAAACTCAATATCAAAGCGATCGCGATCCCAATCTAGGCAACGAATTGCCGTCGTCTCGGGGGCAATGTCCAGCACCTGAAGCGTTAAGCGGGGTGGACGTTTGGTGATAGTGACGGCCATAGGCAGTTCCTCAATCTTTGAAACTACCTTTTATCGTGACATATGAAGAAAGGTAACAGGATTCAGAGTTTTTAATAGCCGTGATAACAGGCTTGACAAATGACTATCCTCATTCGGGTTCGAGGGGCGCCATTGTCAGACCCGCGCGCAAAAGCTGCTCATGGTACAGTTCTGCCTGTTCTTGGGGACCTACCCAAACAATGGCTTGGCCTTCGTAATGGACTTGATTCGTTAATTCCCAAGCGCGATCGCTAGTCATGTTGGGAATGTATTTCATCAAACAGGCAGCCACGTGCTGAAAGGTATTGAAGTCATCGTTAAGGACAATGACTTTGTAGTTGGGGTAGTGTTTGCGAGTAACCTGTTGCCGTTCTTGAGGAACAACACTAGGCATAGATCAAACAGGGGAGTAGGAGTACTGCCTCCTAGTGTAGCGGATGGAAAAGCAATTGGGTGCAATCAGGACATTCAAGAAATTTCTAGGAAATTTCTATGCTATGGCTAAACTGAGAGTTAAGGACTTGGGGACATTGATGATGACGACAATGAATGTGTTGGGAACACCCTTAGAGTGCTGCTGTCAAAATCCGCTCACAGGATTCTATCGGGATGGCTTTTGTCGGACCGGGGCAGGGGATGTCGGTGCCCATGTGGTCTGTGCGCAAATGACGGCAGAATTTCTCACGTTTACCCGTTCGCGGGGCAATGATCTTTCGACCCCTGTGCCCGCCTATCAATTTCCGGGGTTGAAACCGGGCGATCGCTGGTGTCTGTGTGCCTCCCGTTGGCGTGAAGCCCTTGAAGCAGGCGTTGCTCCCCCTGTGATTCTAGAGGCCACCCATGCCAGTGCCCTTGAGTATGTCTCCCTAGAGGATTTGAAAGCCCACGCCCTCGGTGGTAACCAGCAACGGTGAGCTGGGGAATACTTAGGTATGCCCAACCCAGAATCTGATTTTCGACTAGATCCTCGCTATGTTGCGGGTTTGGCTGCCTTTAATCGCGGCGATTATCAACTGGCGATCGCCGCCTTCAAAGCAGTCATTGCCAGCCACGGTCAACGCCGCGAGGGTCTAAAGGCTCACCTGCACCTGATTAAAGCCTATGCCTACACCCATCAATGGCAGGAGGCCATTGAACTGTGTCAACTCTTGGCGCGATCGCCCGTGGTACCGATTCGGACTTGGGCACAAAAACACCTACCAGAGCTAGAACGCTACATGGATGAGGAACCGACTTCCCCCCATCTTGTATTTGTTATGGCAAGAAGTGCTAATCCACCTGTGGAACTGCGACGAGTGCCTCGCATCTATCTCTGGCTGAGCCAGGGGGCAACCCTGCTCCTCATTGCTTGGCTGCTCCAAGGGCTGCTCCAGGGGGTGATTGCGGCTATCCTCAGCTATGGCAATGATCAACTAGCTCTCCTGCGGAGCTGGGAAGGGGTGATGGCATGGTTTTTGGTGGGTTGCTTGGGGCTGGGGCTGCTCAGTGGGGGCAGTTGGCTGTGGTCGTGGCGATTGCGTACCCGTTATGGTCTGCGTCCTGTTCGTCTTGGAGAACTTGAGGAGTATAGTCCCGAAACGGTGAGGCTCTTGGAGCGTTTGCCGTGGTCAGGGTGGCAACCCCGTCCCCAAATCGGCTGTCTGATGACGGCAGCACCTGTGATTTTTAGCTATGGACGTTGGCAGCGGCGAATTATTGTCAGCGAAGGTCTATTGCGATCGCTCTCTGGGGAGGAACTGCTGGCTCTAATGGCCACTGAAATTGCCCAACTGCGGCTGGGGCTAAATACGCTAGTCACGCCTCTTGTCCTGCTGTTGCAACTGCCCTATGACGTTTACTGTTGGTGTAGCCGTTGGGGGGATCGCTATGCACCTCCCTACCGCTGCCGGTGGCAACAAGGACTCCTTCGGGGAACGGTTTATGGCCTGTGTGCCCTCCTGAGTCAGGGGAGTTATCTCCTGTTTCGGGGGCTAGAACTGCTCTGCTTCTGGAGCAATCAACTGCGGCAGTCCTATAGCGATCGCCAAGCCGCCGCCTTAGTGGGGAATCCCAATACCCTTGTGATGGCTTGGTTGCGCCTCATGGAAGTCACAGCAAGGACCCTGCGTGCCCAAGGAGAGATCGGTGCTCCCCTAGAATCCCTGCGCCTGCTTCTGCCTCTCAACCCCACCCAAGCTGCCCTGTGGGGAGATCAACCCCTCGATTGGCCGGCGCTGATCCGGTGGGATACCGCCCATCCTCTGCGGTATTGGTTTCGCTTGACCTCCTCCCATCGTCCCCTGGGACTGCGCCTGCAAGCCCTGATGACCTATGCGCGGCAATGGCGACTGGAGCCGCTGCTTTCCCTGCCCTCTGTCTCCTCTCCTCGCTGTCCACGGGCTTGGCAACAACTCGCTCCCTTCTGGGGAGCGATCGCCGGCCTTTTTGTTGCCCTCCTACTCACAGGTATTGGCCAATTTGCCCTGCGGCTGGGGCCGGTCGCATTGCCCTTTTGGTGGTTAGCCGATGGGTTGACGCTGGCCCGCGGCTTCATTGCCATTGGTATCGGTTTAGGTTTATTTCTGCGGTTCAATGCCTACTACCCCCTGCGGCAAGGGCAAACCTACACCCTTGCTCAACTCCTCCACTCTCCCTCGGCCCTGCCCCTCGACAGTACCACCGTGGAGCTGAAGGGGAGGTTGTGGGCAGCGAAGGGCTTGCGCAATGGCCTCGGACAGCACCTGTGGCTGGAGACGGATCATGGCTGGTTTCCGCTGCGCTGCTATGGGAGTTGGGGGCCGATTTGGCCAATCCTTGAGCCAGCCTATCTCAAAACTTTGTGGGGGCGATCGCTCCTGATTCGCGGTTGGTTTCGCCGGGGTACTGTGCCCTTTGTGGAAGTCCAAGAGTGGCACTCCCCAGACCAAGGACAAAAACGATTGTGGGCAGCCCCCTATTGGGCGATCGCCACTGCCACACTGTGGATCCTCTACGGCATCATGACACTATTGGGTTGGATCTAGGCCATGGAACTTTCCCAAGCCCATCTGCACACCCTGCAAACCTGCCCACGGCGATATCAGTACCGCTATCTTGAGAGCTTGATGCTGCCAGAGGCTAGACAGTTGACCCAAACGGCAGCCCAAAAGCGCGGTCGCGACTTCCACCGCTTGCTGCAACAACATTTTCAAGGACTCGATGTCAGCCCTATTCTTGAGGTTCAGCCCGAATTAAAATCATGGTTTGCCGCCTTTCAAGCAACCCCACCACCCATGATTGACGGCCAAGGGGAAGCAGAACATGCGCGCAGTCTGGGCTGGCAGGAGTTTACCCTTGTGGGCATTTATGACTACGTGATTTTTGGCCAAGGGCAAGCACAAATCCTCGACTGGAAAACCCATGCCCACCCACCTGCCCCAGAAACCCTCATCCACCATTGGCAGACTCGCCTTTACTGTTATCTTTTAGCTGCCACTAGTCCCTACTCCCCCAGCCAGATTTCCATGACCTACTGGTTTCCCCGAGGGGAAAAGGGGCCAAGTTCCTATACCTTTTCCTACAGTCAGGCAATGCATCAGGAAACCCACCAGGTGCTGGGGCAGTGTCTTAATCAACTGCGCCAATGGCTGCGAGCCTATGAACAGGGGCAAGACTTACCGCAGGTGCCCGAAGCGGAGAGGGCGCAATACTGCGATGGCTGCCCCTTTTGGGAGCGCTGCCAGCCCAGCTCTGTTTCAATGCTTGATCCGTTCCTAGCCGTGTTCAAAGACTTGGGTGTAACCTGCCAAGTCCAGATCAACAATCGCAGGCAGGCAACTTAGGGCCGTTTGCACTAACTCAAAGCGTTCTTCCCGTTTTAACATTGCCGTTAGTTGCTGCCGCAGGGGAATGAGATAGCGCACATCATTGGCGGCATAACGCAATTGATCTTCCCGCAGTGCCGTGGCATTACCCCAGTCAGAGCTTTGGGCCGATTTATCAATTTCCACCCCCAGCAAATCCAAAACCAAATCCTTAAGGCCATGGCGGGGTGAATAGGTACGAGCAATCTTGCTGGCAATTTT
Organism: Thermosynechococcus vestitus BP-1; assembly: GCF_000011345.1. NCBI lineage: Bacteria > Bacillati > Cyanobacteriota > Cyanophyceae > Acaryochloridales > Thermosynechococcaceae > Thermosynechococcus > Thermosynechococcus vestitus. The sequence goes on along the minus strand of NC_004113.1, from coordinate 1,117,010 downwards.
GGTGCAGAAGACAGGATGAACACGGATACCCAAGTGGTAGCGCAATGTGGCCAGATCAAAGCGAGCATAGTGGAAGATTTTGGTAATGCGGGGGTGCTCTAGGAGTTGCTGAAGATGGGGTGCTTCTTTTTGTCCCCGGCCAATCTTGACCACTGCCACTTGCCCCTCGGGGTCACACACCTGCACTAAGCACAGGCGATCGCGGGGGATATTCAAGCCCATGGTTTCCGTATCCACAGCCAACTGATCGGCATTGAGAAAGTGCGCCAAGGCGGTGGGACTCAAATCGTAGTCAAAGCACTCAAGGGGAAAGTCTAGATCCATGATTCGCTCACAAACTACGTCGGGGGTAATTCTGAGGACTGCTCTTTGGCCACATCAATGCGTTCCAATTGCCAGAGAATTTGGTTACTCTCACGGCGTACCCGCGAGATCTGCCAGTTGCGCCATACCCATTCTTCACCGCGACTAGTGACGGCACTGGCGTGGACATCCATCAATTCTGCCAATTCGCCACTGGTAATCAAGTATTTACCAGCCGCCAATTCATCGGCAATTCGCAGTGTCACAATGAGTTCTTCAAGGCGGGCACGGCGCTCAGACCACTGGGGTGATTTTCCCCCCAACCATTCACCGTCACCATCAAGCCCCAAGGATGGTTGCACCATGGCTTTTTTCTCGTGATTGACCTTGCTCCAAAAATCTTAGCGAGAAATGGCAATTTTTTGCCCATTGGCGCGATCGCCAGCGGTGACGAGGATCGGGGTAGAATAGTTTTAAGATTTGTTAATGAAGCCGAGCGCCATGACGGTAACCTTGATCCCTGCATCCACCCTTCACCAGCGAGTCGCTACGATCGCCCGCCGCCTTGGTATTGAGAAGTTTGACCTGGGTGGCTCCCATGTGGATGAAGTGAGTGTGCAAGTGCAGCAGGGAGAACCCAAACAGGTGAAGGCCTCCCAGCGATCGGGGATTACCGTGCGGGTGTGGAACTCAGCAGGTCGCTTAGGGGTAGCCAGCACCACCCAATTGGACGATTGCGGTCTGGAAACAGCCCTAGAAATGGCAAAAGAGGCCAGTGCCTTTGGGGTGACAGAGGACATCCCCGACTTTAGCCCCCTGGCCACTGCACCCCTTGGCGAACCAACGGTAACGACACCCGATGTGCCCCTTGCTGCGGCAAAAACCCTCTTGGATCAATTAATTGCTGCGGAGCGAGAACTGCTGAGCCGACATCCGGCGATCGCCAGTGTCCCCTACAACGGCCTCAGTCAGCGGCGCGTCGAACGGTTTTATCTCAACAGTGAGGGCGCCAATCGCCAGCAAACCACCACCACCACCACCCTCTACCTCTACAGCAAAACCGATGAGGCGGGTCGCAAACCCCGCAGTGCGGGTGCCATTCGCATGAGTCCGGACCTTGAACATTTAGATATTGCCGGCTGCATTGATGAGGTGGCCGACAAAACCATCCGCCATCTGGCCTATGAACCCATTGCTTCGGGGCAGTACCCGGTACTTTTTTCGCCCGCCGCCTTCCTCAGCTTGCTCAACGCCTTTAGCAATCTCTTTAATGCCCAAAACATTTTGGATCGCCAGAGCCTCTCCACGCCGGAGTCCCTGCATCAGGCGATCGCCAGCCCCCTTCTGAGCATCTATGATGACGCTCGCCACCCTGAAAATGTCGGTCAACCCCTTTTTGATGGCGAAGGCACACCCACCCGCCGCACCCCTTTAATTGAACAGGGGGTTCTCACAGGTCTCTACCACAGTGCCGGTACCGCCCGCCGCTTTCAAACCCAACCCACAGGGCATGCCAACTTGGGGGCAAAGGTGACGGTGAGTGGTCACTTCTACGATGTGCCCGCGGGTGAAGGGGGCGATCGCCCCGATGGCCTTGTCTGGATTGATGAACTTCATGCCCTGCACGCTGGTGTGAAAGCGCTCCAAGGCTCATTTTCCTTGCCCTTTGACGGTTGGCTCTTGCGCAACGGCGAAGCCATTAGTATTGAAGCAGCCACCGTGGCTGGAGACATTCGCAGCCTGCTGAAAAATATCCGCCACCTAGGCACTGAGGTGGAAGTCACCCCCTACGGCTGTGGCCCGCAAGTATGGGTGAGTCCCCTTGCCATTACCGGTGAATAGCTAGACTTGCATCAAGTCGAGACTGCGGGAGGTGCCCAAGCGCGTGGCACCGGCATTGATGAGTTCAAGGGCTTGCTCACGGGTACGAATGCCGCCAGAGGCTTTGATGCCCACGCGATCGCGACTCAGGCGCTTCAGCAGACGCACATCGGCAACCGTTGCCCCACCGCGCCAACCGGTACTGGTTTTCAAGAAGGCCACGCCAGCATCCAAGCAAATATCCACCGCCAGTTGTTTTTCTTCCTCCGTGAGCACCGTGGTTTCTAAAATTGCCTTGACCGTCACCCCCGTTTCAGCACAGATTTGGGCAATATCGCGATAGACAGCTTCGGAGTTGCCCTCCTTCAGCCAACCCAAATTAATCACCACATCCAATTCGGTTGCGCCACTGTCAACCGCCTCTTGGGCCTCATAGAGTTTGGTCGAACTGGTGTGGGCACCACTGGGAAAGCCAATGACAGTACAGACTTTCACAGGTGTGCGATGGAGTAACTGGACTGCCGTCTTGACCCATACGGGCATCACACAGACAGCAGCAAACTTCCACTGCTCGGCCTCCCCACAGCAACGTTCAATATCCGCTCTGGTTGCCAAGGGGTCCAACTGGGTATGATCAATGTAGGGCGCAAGGTCAAACAAATCATGCTCTGTCATAGAGACTTTCCAAGCACAACCCTATTTTCAGTACTTGAATAATAATAAAAACAGGACGGAAAATGAGACCTAGGGAGATCGGTTCTCCTACCCCTTCCTGAACATTCCCCCTTGCTAGATTAAATCTAGGTGATCACAGGCAAAAACACCTGTGGACCACACTATCTCTTTGGGAGGACACTCTATGGAGCCAACCATGAACCCTCGCAACCTTCAGGAAAGTGCCGATTCCCTCTGGAACTATCTGCAAAGTTTGGATGCAGAAGTGGTGGCTCGCCTGTCCCGTCCCGCATCGCCAGAAATGGCTATTGTGATGGAACGCCACATTGGTAACCTGCTGGGCTACTTGCCACCGGAGGGGTTTGAGGTTTCCATTACAACCAATCGGGAGCACCTTGGGCGTCTCTTGGCGTCGGCAATGATGAGCGGTTACTTCTTGCGAGGTGCCGAACAACGCCTTGAGTTCGAGCGATCGCTCCAAGCAGCCGCTCAAGCGGAAGACAGCAAATAATCCATGCCAACGGTACAGGACAGTGGGGGCGGGTACCCATTACCTGCCCTTCGTTTTGCCCTCTTAAATTGGTATCAACAGCAAGGACGAGACTTACCTTGGCGGCACAGCCGCGATCCCTACGCCATCTGGGTCTCAGAAATCATGCTCCAGCAAACCCAAGTGGCCACGGTGATTCCCTACTACCAGCGTTGGCTGGCCACCTTTCCCACCCTTCCTGATTTGGCCGCCGCGGAGCTAGAAACGGTTCTGAAATTGTGGCAGGGACTCGGTTACTATGCCCGGGCACGGCACTTACATCGCGCTGCCCAACAGATCATGACCCATCACGCCGGCGAATTTCCCCGCAGCTACGAGGCCGTGGTGGCATTACCGGGAATTGGGCGCAGTACCGCAGGTGCGATCCTGAGTGCCGCCTTCAACCAACCACAGCCTATCCTCGATGGCAATGTCAAACGGGTTCTTGCCCGTCTTTACGGACTCACGGTTCCCCCGAAGCAAGCGGAAGCCCAACTGTGGCAGTGGTCAGCACAACTCCTGTGTCCCCAGTCTCCCCGCGATTTTAATCAAGCCCTCATGGATCTGGGGGCAACGATCTGTACACCCCGCCACCCCCTCTGTCATGCTTGTCCTTGGCAGCACCATTGCTTGGCCCATCGCCACCAGTTAACCCATGAGATTCCTCGCAAAATGAGCCGTTCCCCCTTACCCCACAAAAAGATTGGCGTCGCGGTGATTTGGAATGCCACCGGTCAGATTCTCATCGATCGCCGGCCACCGACGGGTCTATTGGGGGGACTATGGGAATTTCCGGGGGGCAAAATTGAACCCAATGAGACGGTTCAGGAATGTATTCAGCGGGAAATTCGTGAGGAATTGGGGATTGAGATTCGTGTTGGTGAACACCTGATTGACATTGATCATGCCTATACCCATTTTCGGGTAACGCTCCATGTTTACTACTGTCAGCATCTTTCAGGCACTCCTCAGCCCCTGGAATGCGATGCCATCCGTTGGGTGACCCCTGAGGAATTGGAGCAGTTTCCCTTCCCCAAAGCCAATACCGCGATTATTCAGGCCATTCACGAACGGGGCAGGCCCACCGCCTAGGGATTTTCAACGACACCCTCAGCGGCCGCCTCATCCAAAAACCAAAGGGCATTGCCAGTAATCAGCCGCGCCGGATAGAGGGAGGGATCACCGGTGCCGGAAAAAATATGGCGTAGGGCCGTTCGTTTATTAGCGCCGCTCACGAGAAAAAGAATTTGGCGGGCATGGTTAATCAGGGGGACGGTAAACGTCAGGCGGGGCTGACCATCCTTGTTGCCCACGGTAATCAGGCGATCGCTCACCGTCAGGGCTGTTGTCTGGGGAAAAAGGGAAGCCGTGTGGCCATCGGGCCCCATCCCCAGCAAAATCAGATCAAAGCTGGGAAATTCCCCTTCAGGGGTGCCAAAGGTTTGGCGCAGGAGTTGCCCATAGCGATCGGCAGCGGTCTGCGGATCCGCATCCGCCGTGGGCATTGGGTGAATCTGGTTTCTGGGAATGGGTACATGATGGAGCCATGCCCGAAAGGCCATCCCCGCATTGCTATCGGGATGATCGAGGGGCACATAGCGTTCATCGCTCCAGAAAACATGCCACTGTAACCAAGGAGTATCCGCACCAACAAGGCTTTCGTAGAGGGGTTTGGGTGTGTTACCACCAGCTAAGGCAATGGTGAATCGTCCTCGTTGGGCGATCGCCCCCCTTGCCTGCTCAAGAACAAACTGCTTTGCCGCCGTCGTCAGGGCAGCCAAATTTGGAAAAACACGTCCATTGGGTGTTGCCATAGAAGCATCCTTCTAATTGGAGCGAATCACACCATCCGTGACGGTGCCCCGTCCAGGACTGGAAAAGGGGTCCGCATTGCCGCGCCAGTTAAATCCATTGATACGAAATAGAATCGCACCCAGCCGATTATCCAAGTTATAGCGAAAAATCACCCCATAGGTGCGCCGACTATATTCCACAATGATGTCTGTATCAAAGATCCGGCCCGTGTCCACATTAATTTTCATCTGTGTTCCGACTCGCAGAGGACCGTAAATCTGCTGTAACAATCCCACATTCAAAACACTGAAGTCAGTAATACGATCAAAAATAAATGGCGAGGATGGCTCACTCAGCGTCTGTGTAAATCCCAGATCAAAACCTGTGTAATCCAACCAGTTGCGGGAAAAATGACCCACTTGACCGCGAAAACCTGCCCCCGCCACTAAGGCGGGTTGGGTACTGCCATTGGTGTAGTAGTTAGCTGCACCACCCAACTGAGTATAAAACTCCAGGAAGGGTTGGACGGGACGTGGGCTATAGCGCAGCCCTTGGGTTTGTGTCGGCGGTAGGGGGGTACCCCGCCAAAGGGGCATGGCCCAGTTAAGACTGGCGGCAGCTTGAAGACGGCCGAGGCTTGGCTTAGGGGGTAGGGATGGATCATCACTGGCCGCTGTGACGTATTGTCCTCCCACCAGATAATTGAGGACTAGGCCTTGAGTTAGGGGAAGGGCTGTGCCACTGAGCGTGCCCCCAAAGCTACTGCTAATTTCCTGCTCCCCAAGGGAACGATTAAAGACGCGCTGGCGATAAATGGCAGACAGAGTCAGCAGATTTCGCGCATCAAGATTGTGGAACAGGTCTATTCCTGCCCGTGAGGTACGCGGCCAATCACTGGGGTCTAAGGTGTTCAAGAAACCGTAACTCCGTAGGCGGGTTTGGGAAGTGAAGCGATGCCCCACTTCGATCGCCCCACCATAACTGTTGGCATCAAAGAAATTAAAGTTATTGCTAATGATTCGTTCTAGATAAATGGATGGCAAGAAAGTGACTTGCGTCTTGGGGGTATTGATTGCTCTATAGCGATAGAGAAGAAATAGCCCACCGCGATCGCGCTCATCATAACCAAACTCAAAGGGTAGAATCTCATAGGGACGACCCACAACAAATTGCCGCAGGACAATGGGTAAAGCCACGCGCTGATCAAAAACAACCCTGCCGCGTCGAACTTTGAGCAGGGTTTCATCATCGGCACCGCCAAGGGGTTCTGCTATTGCTTGCTGTGCCCGTGCTTCAAGTTCCGGAGGATTAAAGGGGTCATTGGTTATGCGCAGATTAGTTGCAAACCAACGGCGGCCATCAAACTCCAAGCGATCGGCCTCAAAGCGCAGCCGATCAAAGGTTTCCGTGGCAGCAGCTTCGGTCGCCGTCTGCTGTTGGCCAAGGCCGGGGAGGGTGCTAGGGGGTAGAGCGTCAGGAGAAAGGATCAGGTTCAAGTCCCGATCCACCCTAGCAGTATTGACAACGCCGCGGGCATTAGTGAGGGAGCCTTGATCGAGCCTCAGGTTATACTCCAAGCGATCGCCCTGTAGGACTTGATCACCGCGGGTGATTGTCACATTCCCTTCCGCCACAAGAATTTGGGCGTCAATATCCGTTTGAATGCGATCAGCGGTGAGTTCAGCTTCCTTGAAGCGAAGGAAAACATTGCCAATGGCATTAAACAGTCGCCGCAGCAGGTCAAACTCCTGGCGATCGGCCGTCACCTCTAAGGGTTGATCACGGACAACGGGGGTTTCAGGATTTGCCTGCCCAAGGCGCAGGGGAGCTGTCAAATCAGGTGGCGGCTCAGAGCTGAGCGGTGCTGTATTGCTGAGATCAGGGACTACCGTTGTTCCAAGTAAGTCTGCTTGTGAGGCGCCAATAACCTCTGTCAATTCTGCGGGTTGTGTAGGAGGGGGCAGACTAGCAAAAAGGGGTAAGAACAACAACGGTCCAACTTCCTCACGACCACTGCCTAGTTAGGTTACCCGATGCCTGCCCCCTTTGGCGAGGATTACTCGAGATCCTTACGCTTGGGGTTACGCGCTGGGTCACCCGAGAGGAACCCGAAAACAAACAGTAGGACAAAGAAGGTGACAACGATATAAACGGTAATTTTGAGTGTTTCCATGATGTTGTATTTTTCGTAGCGTCAACTTCTGATCATACGGGATGAGGGACTTCCTCGCATCCCCTAAAACACTTGGCTTTTTGTAGCCTCTGACAGTGTGGGAATTTCGGCATAGATGCCGCGCACAGACTGCACCACCCCATAGACAACGCCAATAACTGTGGCAATAAAAATAAAGTTGAAGAGCACTTTAATCAAGAGGTCAAAACTGGCAATGCGGAGAAGGAGTTGTACCAGCAGTTGGACAATAAACAGCACAATCCCCATCAACAGGGCTTGCATCGTGTTGTAGCGAATAAAGAGACTCACACGGTTGTTGCGTACCACCAGCAGGTACAGGAGCATAAAAACGAGTAGCCCCGCAAAGGGAATCGAGTAGATTAAGGCAACGGGCAGTACCACCCACACCAATGCTTGCAGCGGCGGAAATAGCTCAAATAAAAAGCCGCCAAAGGGCATGACGTAAAATAGGGGTAGTAGATAGGCTAAACTGGCGAAGATACGATCCGGCACAGTGGTGGTGGCACGCCAACTCATAGATTGCTCCTTAGGGTGTAGAGGGGGATCGACTCATCACCTCCATTAGGAGTTCGGGGGAAATCATGTTGCATTCCATCGTTTTACTAATCAAGGGTGGCCCTACCCGCGAGGCAATAATGGATTGCAGCTCGGGGCTGTTCTTAATCGAGAGCATGACCGCACCAATAATCGAGTTCGGATCAGGGGCTGGATTACTGCTATTGGTGGGCAGCATTTGGATCAACTGGGTGATATCGGCGCAACTCGCCCTTGAGACATATTGTGCAAGGGCATCACTCATCTGCTCAACGGTGGTTTTCATCATCTCTGGCGGCAGAAGACTGGCCTCTTGGGCACGCACTGGCTGAGCTGTTGCCAGTGCAATCAGGGTACCCACAATAACAGGGAGACTGCCCACCGATAAGCCAATACCCATGGCACGCTTTGGCGATCGCAACATCATAAGCCTCAGTACCTCAATCACATCTTAGATAGCTCCTTTGGGCAGACTAGTTGGAACGCTCCTCAATCACCCGATCAATCAGGCCGTAGTTTTTCGCCTCCTCAGCGGACATGAAGAAGTCGCGATCCATGTCCCGCTCAATTTTTTCAAGGGGCTGGCCCGTATGGTAGGCATAGAGCTCATTGAGTTGCCGCCGTACCCGTAAAATTTCGCGAGCTTCGATTTCAATATCCGTTGCTTGGCCACGGGTGCCACCAGAGGGCTGGTGAATCATGATGCGGGAGTGGGGGAGTGCCAACCGCTTGCCTTTAGTGCCAGCTGCAAGGAGGAAAGACCCCATCGAAGCAGCCAGACCTACACAGATAGTGACGACATCGGATTTAATATGTTGCATCGTGTCGTAAATTGCCATACCGGCGGTGACGGAACCACCCGGGGAGTTGATGTAGAGCATGATGTCCTTGCCCGGATCTTCGGAGTCAAGGTAGAGCATCACCGCCACAATTTGGTTGGCAATCTCATCATCCACTTCTTTACCTAGGAAAATAATCCGCTCGCGATAGAGACGGTTATAGATGTCAATCCACTGGGTGTAGGGTTCACCGGGCAGCCGGTAGGGGACTTTGGGTACTCCGATGGGCATAGAATCCTTCCACGCTGAGCTATCAACGCCGCTTTTCTCCCTGATTCTAACCTATTCCTAGAGCCTTCGCCCTACACTTGGCAAAGGCAAAGGGCGAACCACTGTTGAGGATCAGTGAAGGCGTTGATCCATCGAAATCCAGCAGCAGTTAATGCCTCCTTGAGGGCAGCAAGGTCAAACTTACGGGAAATTTCGGTGAGAATTGGTTCACCAGCAGCAAACCTGCAGTGAAAATCAAGGGCCGCCAAGGTAACGGTTTGCCACTGTTGCGAATCTAGATACATTTCAATTTGCTGGGCAATTGGGTTATAGATGGCGCGATGGGCAAAGGCTTCGGGCTGAAAATTTCCTTGAAAGCGCCAGTTGAGGTGATAGAGAATATTGCGGTTAAAGGCAGCCGTCACCCCTTGGGCATCGTTGTAGGCAGGAAGCAAAATGCTTGTGTCTTTAATGAGATCCACCCCCAGCAGAAAGTAGTCCCCTTCCTTAAGAACTCGATGTATCTGTTGAAAGAGGGCCGGGCATTCCCTGGCGGAGAGATTGCCAATTGTACTACCGAGAAAGCACAGCAAGCGGCGGGGTGCTAAGGGGGGTGGTAGGTGCTCTAAACCTACTTCATAGGTGCCGACAAGGCCATGGATGCTGAGCTGGGGGTAATCGGCAAGAAGCGCCATGGCACTGGTCTTGAGGATCGAGCTACTGACATCAATGGGACGGTAGTAAAGATGGGGTTGGACTTGAGCATAGGCGGACAGGAGGAGGCGAATCTTGCGATCGCTACCGCTTCCCAGTTCCACAAGTTCACAGGCGCCCGTGAGTTGGGCGATCGCCCCGGCGGCAGTCTCTAAAATGCCCAATTCTGTACGAGTGGGGTAGTATTCCGGCAGCTCACAGATTTCCTCAAAGAGGTGTGATCCCGCAGCATCGTAGAAATAGTAGGAGGGGAGAGATTTAGGTTGCTGAGTCAGACCGCGGATGACATCTTGGCCCTCCTGTTGTGGGGTGAGACTGGATAAGTGGGTCAGGTGCAGGCGATCGCTCACAGGGAAAGCGGCTCCAGGATGGGCAAATCTTAGGCTATTGTAGCCTCTAGCCGCTGCTGCAAACGTCGCCCCCACCACGGGATCGGCAAACTCATGAGCAGGTAAAAAATTGAGGCGAGGGCATAGATGCGAATCCCCCACAGCCGCATTCCTGAGGTTCAGTCCACACCAGCAATCGCACTGCCAATGGCCCAATCCTTGAGCATATCGATAAGGTCATTGGCCAAGGTCAGGCTCAGAATTTGAATGGCTTGGGGCAAAGTAATGCGCACAAATCCTCGCTGTTGACCCACGCCTAGGGAGAGGGCAACTTCCTGTTGACCCACATCTACCGCTTGCAAGCCGGCACGAGAGACCTCTACTTCATAGGCGCCATAGTTCAGTGCTAGGCTTGTTACTCCCATTGTCCAAGCATTGACCCAAGTTGCAAGGTTCATTAGGTCAACACGGCACTGACACCGTAGTAGAGTAGGAGCAGTTGGCTGATCATGGGAGTATTGCGCATTCGCTCAATAAAGCCAAGAGCTGGCCGGCGCAGCAACAAAAAGGGGGAGGCCGTCATAGCTGCCAGCACAATGCCTAGCAATACTGCTAGGGGAAAGGAAATACCGCAGTAAAACCGCAGTCAATGAGTGTGTTCACTGACCCCCGCAAAAAGGCCGATAGGGCAGCTGGGATGAGTTTCATTGCAGATTTTGGATTATGCCTGTTCCAACTGCCTAAACAATACCAATTTGCCTCTGCTGATCATTCCATATTTGCCATTTTTCGTAGATACGGCGCAATGTGCCGTCCTTCTTGAGGAGATCAAGGGCTTGATCAACCTCTGCCTTAAGGGTTTTGGCTTGGGGGTTGTTTTTGTTAAAGGCAATGACATAGTTGTTCAAAAAAATGGGCACACCAATTGGACGCAGACGATTGTTGACCGTGCCCCCTGGACCGACACCAAGAACGTAGTAGGCAACAATTGGATAGTCTACCATCACAGCATCAATGCGTCCCTCAACAAGATTGTTAAAAAAGGCTGAGATGTCATCGTAGGGGCGAGCTTCAATCTTCGGGTCTTGCTCAAGAATTTCTTGGGCTTTGTAGCCAAGGCCAGTGCCAACGGTCATGCCCGCCAGATTCGCAAGGGTGACTTCACTCGTGGCAGTGTATTGCTCAAAGCGGGAGTCATTGGCGCGGACAACGATCTGCTGACCATAGCGATAATAGGGCTGGGAAAAGAGTTGACTGCGCTCGCGATCAGAGGTGATTTCCCAACCGTTGAGAATCATGTCAAAACGATTGGCCGCAAGGCCAGCAGACAGTTGATCGTAGAAACTAGCCACGGCTACGGCATTGACCCCCATCCGTTGGGCGATCGCGTCGGCAATTTCCACCTCAAAGCCAACTAACTTGCTGGGATCATCAGGGTCGTAAAAAACGTAGGGAGCACCACCAGTGGCCTCAGCTCCCCAAGCCAATGTACCAGGATTGAGAACACCCTTGCTAGAGACGGTGCCGGTAGTTGAGGTTCCAGAGGTTGAATCAACATTACCGACACAGGCCGTGAGTAGGGTTTTACTCCCTGTGGCGATCGCGATCGCCCCCATTCCCTGGGCCACACGGCGCAAAAAGGCACGACGGCGCAGTCCCATAGCCCTCTCCTCAGAGCAGGTTGATCATGAATTTAGAGTTTCAAGTATCAATTCTGCCTCAGTTTAGTTTCTATCACTACCGCTGCCAAGACTCCGACGTTTTGTTACGGTTTGGAAGGCATAGATAATATCTCCTTCCTGCCATTGCTGGAAATCATCCAAGCGCACACCACATTCGTAGCCGGCTGCAACTTCGCGGACATCGTCCTTCAGGCGTTTGAGGGAACTCAAGATGCCCGTGTGAATGACCTGTTGTTGGCGCAGCACCCGTACTTTGCAGTTGCGCACCAGCTTCCCATTGAGGACATAACAGCCGGCCACCACTCCTTTGCTGAGGGGGAAGATAGCGCGCACTTCTGCTTGACCCAGTTCTTCCTCCACCAGTTCCGGTTCCAGCATCCCCTCCATTGCCCCTTGAATATCATCAAGGAGCTTATAGATGATGTTGTATTCCCGGATATCAACGTTGTGCTGCTCCGCCGCTTGGCGTGCTCCTGAGGCAAGGGTGGTATTAAAGCCAATGATGACGGCACTACTGGCGGCGGCAAGGTCAACATCGGTTTCGGTAATTTCGCCGGGGGCCGCCAACAAAACCCGCAACTGCACTTGATCTTGGGGCAGTTGGTTGAGGGCCGTTAAAATGGCCTCGACCGAACCTTGAACGTCAGCTTTGAGAATGAGATTGAGCTCCTTGAGTTCCCCTTCGCGGGCTTGGCTAGACAAGGAGGTAAGGGAGACGCGGCGGGCGGCGGCGGCTTGGGCAAGGCGGGATTGCCGTTGGGCGGCGGCTCGCTCCTCTGCAAGGGCACGGGCGGCTTTTTCATCGCTGAGGACTTCAAATTCATCTCCCGCAGCAGGGACCTCTGCCAGACCCAAGACTTCGACGGCAAAGGAGGGGGTTGCTGCCTCGACCCGCTGCCCGCGATCATCAATCATGGCGCGAACCCGACCAAAACAGGCACCCGCCACCAAAATGTCGCCGACCCGCAGTGTACCGTTTTGTACCAGCAATGTGGCCACGGGTCCTCGGGCCCGATCCAAGTGGGCTTCAATGACGGTGCCCTTGGCGGGGCGGTTGGGATTGGCGTAGAGATCCTCGACCTCTGCCACAAGCAGGATCATTTCCAGGAGCGTATCGAGATTTTGCTGTTGCAGAGCACTGACGGGCACCATAATGGTGTCGCCGCCCCACTCTTCGGGGACTAGACCGTATTCCGTGAGTTCCTGTTTGATTCGCTCTGGTTGGGCAGATTCTTTGTCAATTTTATTAATGGCGACGATGATCGGAACCTTGGCTGCCTTGGCGTGGCTAATGGCTTCAATGGTTTGCGGTTGTACGCCATCATCGGCAGCAACGACGAGAACGGCAATGTCGGTGACCCGTGCCCCCCGTGCCCGCATGGCGGTAAAGGCTTCATGACCGGGGGTGTCGAGAAAGACCACCTGATGTTTCTCGCCGTTGTGTTCGACATCCACGTGGTAGGCGCCAATGTGTTGGGTGATGCCGCCTGCTTCCCCTTGGGCAACCTTGGCATTGCGGATGGCATCGAGGAGGGTGGTTTTGCCGTGATCGACGTGACCCATAATTGTGACCACAGGCGGACGCCGTTGCAGGTGATCAAGGTCGCTCGACTCCAGCATTTCAGTGACTTTTGTGGCCTCGACTTTGTGCTCTGCGGTTTCGACCGTGATCCCCAATTCCTTGGCCACCAGTTCAATCGTTTCCACCTCAAGGGTTTGGTTGATGGTGGCGGCAATTCCCTTAAAGAAGAGAGTTTTAATGATTTCTGCCTCGGGGCGACGCACTAAAGTGGCCAATTCCTGCACCGACATCGGGCCTGCAATTGTAATGTGATCGGGTGGGGGTGCTTCCGCTGGTTCTTCAGGACGGCGATCGCGATGGCGGGATTGTTTTTTCTCGCTGCTTTTTTCGGTTTTTGCCGCTGGTGTAACGGGGCGGGCCGGACGGGGAACCTTGGGCTTGGGGGGCCGTTGCAGGGATTGACTCACATCAACCGTTACTTGGTGTACCCCGACCAAACGGCTAGTGAGTTCTAGTTCTTCCTCTTCGTCAATGATTTCTTCGCGCAATTTGACGACACGGGAGGATTTTCGTTTGCTCTCTTCCTCATCAAAGTCTTTGTGACGGTGGCGGTCTTTGATGACTTTGCTAACGGACTTGTCATCGAGTACCTCAACGGTTTCGGTGACGGGCTTTGGCGGATTGGGTGCCCGCACGGGTTTGGGGGGTGGTTGTAGTTCTGGTAAGGCTGGTTTGGGGGCCATTTCTGGGGGCTTGGCGGGGGCAGGGGGAACGGCCCGCTGGACAATTTCAATGCGATCTTGACTGCTGGGTTTGGCGGCAGCGATCGCCCCCTTTTCTTTTTTGGGGGGTTCCTTTAGCTCCTTACGGGGTGGGGGAGTCGCAGCGACTTTTTCCTCTTTCTTGGTGGGGCGGGTGGGTGGGGGAACTAAAGTGGGCACGGGCCGCGGTGGCGTCGGTTCGGGTTTTGCGGGGGGTGCAGGGGGCTTGGCAGCCACAGGTTCCACTGGCTTTGGAGCAACTGGCGCAGGGGGGGTAGGTCGCGTAGGCGCTTGCGGTGGTTGGGGGCGAGCCGGGGGCTTTTGTAATTGAGGCTTGGGCGCTTCTGGTGTCTCAGAGCGAGGTTGGGTGTGCACAGCAACAATTTGCTGCGTTTTTTGGGGGGCTGGGGCTTTCTTCACAGGGGGGGATGTTTTTGAAACTTTACGGGGAGAGGCGCTATGGGGTTGATAGGTTTTGGCAGCCTCGCGAATGCGATCGGCATCGGCATCGGAAATTGTGCTGCTGTGGCTTTTATAGGCAATCCCCAGTTGCTCACAGATCGCCAATAAATCCCGATTATCTAGGTTGAGTTCTTTTGATAGGTCATAGATGCGAACTTTACCAATACTCATGCTGTCTCTCAAAGGCTCTGAAATCTCTCTGCAGGGGCAAACGGTAGGGCGATCGCGATCGCTCAGGTAAAGACTACCCTCAGCTGGAATTAATAGACGTTAAGGAATGGGTTGGGGCAGCTCACTCAACAATACTCTCAAGAGTCGGGACTAAAAAGTACAAGTATCCCTATTATTAACGATTTTGGTAGCAATTGATCAGGGCAGCAGCCCTAAGGGGGGATCAATTTCAATTCTTCGGGCTGCCAGATCAACCACCGGGACGATGGCTGGCACAAAGGGAATATACACCGATTGGGGGGCTTTTGGGGCAGGGTCGAGTAACTGCACTTCCAGTAGGTCATTGCCCGCATTGACCAGGCCCACGACTTCGCCAACCCGCTCACCTTGGTGATAGACCGCCAGTCCAATCAGATCCATGAGGTGGTATTCATTAGCCGCAAGGGGTGGGCGATCGCTGGCGGGGACTAAAATTTCTGCCCCCTTGAGCGCCTCCGCTGCGGTGCGATCGCTGATTTCTGCAAAGGTAACCACAAACTGTTCGGCACGGGGTAAAAATCGGCCCCGGAGGAGGGTAACAGCATAGGGTTGGGGCTGCCGGGGCGATCGCAACCAACGGCAACCGGGCACTGTAAAGCGCTCGGGAAAATCGCTAAAGGGCTTGACTTTGACCTCGCCCCGCAGGCCGTGGGCACCAACGATTTGACCAATACAGAGCCACTCACTCACCTCAGGGAAGGGGGTCACCATAGGCCGTCCAAGCCAACTTCAGTAAACCGTTCATAATTGCTGTGGCAACGCTCACGCCCCCCTTGGAACCCTTAATGGCAATGTGGGGTACCCAAGAGTTTTGCAGGCGATCTAAGGTGGGGGGGAGAAAATTAGGGGCAGCGTCAATAATTAAGGCAGGGCGAATTTCCTGAGCCTCCACCAAAGTCAGGAGGGGTTCTAGGGCTGAATGATCACTACTAAGAACAAAGATCGCCGTGGGATGCCGTCGTGCCAAGGTTTCAACACCAAAGGCAATGCGAGACTTTTCCTGCTGTGGACGGGTGAAGGTTTCTGCCCCACAGTAAATGGGATTGCCAAAGGTGTTTTGGGTGTAGGAGAGCAGCCCCACCTGCACCATTGTCACATCCACCACAATCGGGGTATGAGCAGCAAGGGCAGCCACACCAGATTGCAAAGCCTGCTCTGAATAGACAATCAAATTTTGGTATTCTAAATCCCCCGTTGCATAAATCACACGGCGCGTAATATCGTACTGTGCTGGACTGAGGTGATGCCCAGCCAGCAACTGATCAATCAGGCGTAATTGCGTAACATCAAAATGGTGCCATTCCATCTAAGGTCATCTAAGGTGTCGCAAGGGAATTAGGGAATAAATTCATATAGCAGCAAAGTTTTCCCCGCTAGACGCAGGGTTGGAGTGCCATCCTCTAGTGTAAGGGGCGATCGCCCAATTTCATGCACACTGGGGCGATCCACGATTTCAGCGAGACTGGTATGCTGGAAACAGCGTTCTGAAACTTGTGCCACTGTGTCTCAGAGTCTCTGTCCCGTTCCGGCAGATCAACGACCAATTAACGAGTATCGTGACCTCAAAGCCTCTTGGTTTTTTGAATGGTCGAGTTGGCCGCGGCCGCGTTTTCAACGGCGTTTGCTGCTGCTGTGGGGCATGGCTTGGTTCGTCAGTGGACCGGTGGCGATCGCCAGCTTTTCTTTGAAGGAGGCCCCCTTTCACACCTTCTTGGCCGCTGCCCTAGGAGCCAATGTCCTGCTGTTACTCATTCTCCTGCGCCTTGTGTTGGGTTGGGCCTACGTGGGCGATCGCCTGCAACGTCCCACCGTGGTTTATGAAGAAACGGGTTGGTATGACGGTCAAGAATGGCAAAAGCCGGAACCGGAATTGGCTCAGGACCGCCTCATCTATACCTACGAGTTGCGCCCGATTTTGCAACGGTTACAGGTGACCCTTTTGGCGCTCGTGATCTTTTCTTTGGGACTTGCCCTTGGTTGGGCACTTCTGTAGCTGCTGCCGAATATTCTTGCTCACTTACCCGCATGACCGAACCAATGTCCAAACGCACCCAAGCTCCTACCCTCGATGTTTACTTACTGCGGGAAGGGATTGTTGAGTCGCACCACCATGCCCATGCCGTTGTCTGTGATGCCCGGGGACGGATTCTTGCCCTTGCCGGAAATGCTGAAACCGCCGCTTTTATCCGCTCTGCCCTCAAGCCCTTGCAGGCCTTGGCAGTGACGACAACGGGAACAATGGAGCGGTTTGATTTGAGCGATCGCGACCTTGCGATTATCTGTAGCTCTCACCAAGGGCGTATTGAGCAAGTACGCCAAGTCTTTAACATCCTCTGGCGTGCCGATGTGGATCCCACCGCCTTGCAATGTCCCGTTCCCCCCGGCCGCCAAGGGGCACTGCAGCACAACTGTTCGGGTAAACACGCGGGGATGCTAGCGGTTTGTCAACAGCGCAATTGGCCATTGGCAAGCTACCTGCACAAACATCACCCCGTTCAGACTCTCATCCTCGCCAAGGTGGCCGAACTGCTGAAAATGCCCGCCGCCGAGTTTATCTGTGCCCACGATGACTGTGGAGCGCCCACGTACTTGATGCAACTGGGGCAGATGGCTACCCTTTACGGCCAACTTGCCTCTGGCAATGACTGGGCAATGGAGCGCGTCGTTCGCGCCATGACCCACCACCCTGATTTTGTTGCAGGCCCCGGTGCCTTTGATAGTGAGCTGATGCGCCTGACGGAGGGGGAAATTCTCAGTAAGTCTGGGGCTGAGGGGATTCAATGTGTAGCGCGGGTGGGGGAAGGCATGGGATTGGCAATCAAGGTCAGTGATGGTGCCAAGCGTGCCAAATATGCCGTTGCCATTCAACTGTTGAAGCAACTAGGCTGGATTACCCCCAGTGTGGCGGAGGCCTTGGGGGAGCAGTTTCTGATTCCCAACCAATTTACCCGCCTCGAGGTCAATGGTGAACTGACCTTTGCCTAGGGGTTGATTGCTGGCTGCGTGTTAACGGTTCAAGGGAATTTTTACCCCAGGCTATGATGAGTAGTCGATTGAGATAAACCTAGGGAGGCTGTTGTGGCTGTCACAGCAAATGTCGGAACCATCTTTCCTGTGGTGTGGGCGGGCGATCGGGTGCAATTAATTGACCAAACTCGCTTGCCAGAACAGTATGAACTCCGGGAGATCACCACGGCAGCGGAGATGGCCACCGCGATTCGGACGATGATTGTCCGGGGTGCACCCGCAATTGGTGTGGCAGCAGCCTTTGGCATGGTCTTGGGAGCACGGGAATACAGGGGCAGCGATCGCGAGGGCTTCTTAATCCACCTTGAGAATATTGCTTCGCAATTACGCCAAACCCGCCCGACCGCAGTGAATTTATTTTGGGCGATCGATCGCCTGCTAGCCGCAGCCCAACAACCCACCCCCACCCTTGAGGAACTGCAGCAACACCTCCTTGAAACAGCACAAACTATTGCCCGTGAAGATGTGCAAACCTGCCAAGCCATCGGCAAAAACGGCCTTGGTGTTCTGCCGAAAACTCCCGAGAAATTGCGCCTCCTTACCCACTGCAATGCGGGTGCTCTAGCAACAGCAGGCTATGGAACAGCCTTAGGGGTGGTTCGGGCAGCTTGGGCGGCGGGTCGCTTAGAGCGGCTCTATGCCGATGAAACCCGTCCCCGCCTTCAAGGGGCCAAACTAACTGCTTGGGAATGTGTCCAAGAGGGCATTCCCGTCACCCTGATTGCTGATACCATGGCCGCCCACTGTATGCAGCGGGGGATGATTGATGCTGTGGTCGTAGGGGCGGATCGCATTGCCCTGAATGGCGATACCGCCAACAAAATTGGCACCTACAGCGTTGCCCTGGCCGCCAAGGCCCACAACATTCCTTTCTTTGTTGCCGCGCCCCTTTCGACAATTGACACCAGCATTGCCACTGGGGCGGAAATTCCCATTGAGGAGCGCCACCCCCAAGAAATTTATCAGGTGGGGTTTAGCCGTATTACTCCCGCTGGCGTGGATTTTTACAATCCTGCCTTTGATGTTACCCCTGCCCATTTAATTAGCGGCATTATCACCGAGCTAGGGGTCTTTGCTCCCGTTGATCTCGCACGGGGAATTGGTGCAGTATCAGGCTAATCGTGGCAGACTGCACGGACAATAGCCCCTGCTATCGTGTCGGCAGGATAGCTTCTTTTACCGCTCCAACTCCAGCCGTAATACTCACTTTTAACGTCGTAAGGATCACAGGAGGCAGTTGCCCTATGCCAGTAGTCATCTCCACGGGTGGAGAGCATAAAGTCAACCTGGGTTACGCCATGGCCATTGGTGTAAAAACGACGGGAGTCCATGTCGGCGGTGTAAACACGACCTCTACTATCGCGAGCCACTTCCACTTCCTGTTCTGCCCAAGCAGGCGGCACGATCGCCAGACCTAGGCTGAAGGTGGCTGCCCCCACCAGGGCGATATAGGTCCGAAACATTGTCAGAAACCTCTTTCTTTGCTCCCACGATCGTAGCAACTGTGCTAAAACATCGTTATTCTCAGTTCAAAAACCTTTATAGAAAAAATGGTGTCCTCGCCCTCTCCTTTGACCAGCACCGATCTCAATGCCCTGGCTGAACGTATCCGTATGGCAGCGGCCCAAGCCAATGGGAATGTCCATGATCTGTTGGCACTGCTGCGGCTTTTGGAGCAATTGCACCGTGAAATTTGTGATAATCAGTTTCAGGCAGCCTTGCCCACCAATCGCCAAGCCCTCTATAAACTACTGCGGGATATTGAAACCAATGGTGGCTGGCCCTACATTCCCCGTAAGCGTCTAGAGTCCTTTTTGGGACTGGTTCAAGAGGCATCCGATCCCCATGAACGTTGAACGTTGGCTGATCCGGCAGGAGCCCCGGTGGCTAGAGCTAGAACAACTGCTCAACCGTGCCGAAATTGAAGGAATTCGGGGCTTGTCAGCAGCGGAAATTTGCCGCCTCAGTCAGTTGTACCGCCTTGTCAGTGCCGATTTGGCGCGGGCAAAAACTCGCCGCTTGGGCAGTAGCATCGTCAACTATTTACAGGGTCTCACCTTGCGGAGCTACAGTCAGATCTATCAGAGTCCGCACTCCCAAAAGGGGCGCAAGGTCTGGTGGTTTTTTCAGCGGGGCTTCCCGGCGGTTGTCCAGCAAACATGGATCTATACGGCCTTGGCTTTGGGGGTGTTTCTGGTGGCCGCTGCGATCGCTTGGGGCTATGGCTGGCGCGATCGCCAGTTTTTGGAACTGCTGGTGCCCGCAGACATCCTCTCCCGCGTGGAAAAGGAGGGCAAGCTGTGGACGGGAGCAATTGTGGGGATTGAACCCTTGGCCTCCAGTGCCATTATGACGAATAACCTGAGTGTGGCTTTGGCAACGGTCGCGGGAGGCATTCTGGGCGGCCTGGGAACCCTCTACATCCTTTGGAACAATGGTCTGCACATTGGGGCGATCGCTGCCCTTGTGGCACAACACAACTTAGGGTATCCCTTTTGGGCCTTTGTCAGCCCCCACGGTGCCCTCGAGCTGCCTGCAATTTTTCTGGCCGGCGCAGCTGGTTTGCTCCTGGGGCAGGCAATTCTCTTTCCAGGGCGCTACCCTCGCCTTAGTGCCTTGAAACGCAATGGTACCTTAGCGGCGCAACTGATGTTTGGAATTGTGCCACTGCTGGTGATTGCGGGTATTATTGAGGGCTTTTGGTCACCCAATCCTCTGATTCCCAACGCTGTGAAGTATCTTTCCGGTCTAGGGTTGTTTGCTGCCTTAGGGGTTTATTTGGCTTGGCCCATAGAGCGATCGCCCACGGGTGAGAGAAAATAGAAGGATGCTTTATTGACGTTTAGGCCGATCGCGAGAACACTATGGCAGAAAATTGGCGCAGTCGCATCATCACAGAAGGCATTCAACGCACCCCCAACCGAGCCATGCTGCGAGCCGTGGGTTTTGGTGACGAGGATTTTAACAAGCCCATTGTGGGGGTGGCCAGTGCCCACAGCACAATTACGCCCTGCAACATGGGGATTGCTGCCCTTGCCAGTCGCGCCGAAGCAGGAATTCGGGCCGCGGGAGGGATGCCGCAATTGTTTGGCACCATTACGGTCAGCGATGGTATTTCCATGGGCACTGAAGGGATGAAATACTCTTTGGTCTCGCGGGATGTGATTGCTGATTCGATTGAGACTGTCTGTAATGCCCAGAGTATGGATGGGGTGCTGGCGATCGGTGGCTGTGACAAGAATATGCCTGGCGCCATGATTGCCATGGCACGGATGAACATTCCAGCCATTTTTGTCTATGGGGGTACGATTAAGCCCGGTCATTGGCAGGGGCAAGACCTTACGGTTGTCAGCGCCTTTGAGGCCGTAGGTCAGTTTAGTGCCGGCAAAATGGATGAGGCAACGCTCCATGCCATTGAACACCATGCCTGTCCGGGGGCGGGCTCCTGTGGCGGGATGTTCACAGCCAATACGATGTCCTCGGCCTTTGAGGCCATGGGCATGAGTTTAATGTATTCCTCAACGATGACGGCGGAAGATGCCGAAAAAGCTGACAGCACTGAGTTGGCGGGCAAGGTGCTGGTGGAGGCAATCCGCAAAAATATTCGCCCCCGTGACATTATTACCCGCAAATCCATTGAAAATGCCATCAGTGTGATTATGGCTGTGGGGGGATCCACAAATGCCGTGCTGCATTTTCTGGCGATCGCCCACAGTGCCGAGGTTCCCTTGACCATTGATGATTTTGAAACGATTCGCCAGCGGGTGCCCGTTCTCTGCGACCTCAAGCCCTCGGGTAAATACGTCACTGCGGATCTACATCGGGCAGGGGGCATTCCCCAAGTCATGAAAATGCTCCTCAATGCCGGATTGCTCCACGGGGATTGCCTAACGATTACTGGAGAAACCATTGCCGAGCGGCTGCGGCATGTGCCCGATACCCCCGACCCCAACCAAGATGTGATTCGTCCTTTTGATCAACCCTTGTATGCCACGGGTCACCTGGCTATTCTCAAGGGCAATCTAGCCAGCGAAGGTGCTGTAGCCAAAATCTCCGGGGTGAAAAATCCCCAAATTACCGGGCCTGCCCGCGTCTTTGACTCCGAGGAAGACTGCCTTGACGCCATTCTGGCGGGCAAGATCAACCCCGGCGATGTCATTGTCATTCGCTATGAAGGCCCCGTCGGCGGTCCGGGGATGCGGGAAATGCTGGCTCCCACCTCTGCCATTATTGGTGCGGGTTTAGGGGATAGTGTTGGCCTCATTACCGATGGTCGCTTTTCCGGAGGCACCTATGGCATGGTCGTCGGTCATGTGGCGCCGGAAGCGGCAGTTGGTGGGACGATCGCCCTTGTGCAGGAGGGAGATTCGATTACCATTGACGCCCATCGGCGGCTCCTACAACTGAATGTCAGTGAGGAAGAACTGGCGGCGCGGCGGGCTAAATGGCAGCCCCCTGCCCCTCGCTACACCCGTGGTGTCTTGGCTAAATATGCCAAACTAGTGTCCTCTAGTAGTCTGGGAGCGGTGACGGATCGCTTTGTCTAGGAAGGCGACAGTTCTTGCAAAAGTTCTTGCAAAAAGGCCTCGATGCCAGCGCGATCGCTCGTTTGCCGCGGATAAACCATCGGCGGCCGTTGCAGCGTAATCAGCTTCACCTGCAGTTCATGGGCAAGGGTTTGCTTGATCTGCTCACTCTCGGTACCCGAGGCCTTGGTGACCACCGTTGTAATTTGCCACTGTTGCCAGAGGGCACGCTCTAGCTCCCGCGACACAGGTGGAAAAATGGCAACTAACCGCTGGCGATCGAACCCCGCTGCCAAGGCAGTTTCTAAGGCGGCTACCGTGGGCAGAATCCGAGCAAAAAGGGTCGCCTGCCCCTGAAGGGGTGCAAAGGCCGCTAAATGCTTGACCCCTAGGGTCAGTAACACCCGTTCACCCACCAAGAGGTTGCTGCACAGCAGGGTTGGCAAATCCGTAACCAGACCGGTGGTGGGAGCAGACTCTGGGCGTTCAAAGCGCAGGTAGGGTAACCCCAGTTCTTGGCTGATGGCCACAGCCAGGGTGGAAATTGCCACCGCAAAGGGGTGGGAAGCATCCACAACCGCTTGAATAGAGCACTGGCGGATAAACTCACGGGCGCCCTGGGGGGTAAAGCGCTCAACATGGCAGTGTAGGAGGGAATGGGGGGCATAGAGATGGCAGGCCGCAGGAGTCGTCACGGTTACCCAGCAGCGGATGCCATAGCCAACAATGCACTCAGCAATCCAGCGGCTCTCCTGGGTACCGCCAATTAACCACAGGGAGAAAGCCACACCTATCCTAGGAGGGCACGGCGAAAGTTCTGACGGTAGGACTTATTCAACAGCAGCGGCAACCAGAGCACACTGAGGACAAAGCGGGATTGACTGTAATAGGTGCGATGAAAACCCTGCCAAAAGCGCAGCGCAATAAAGAAGTAGAGAACAATGGCAGCAAGACCAAGGAGTTCCATAAACACAGCCGTGAATCTGAACTACCACTTCCACATTACTGGATTCTCTGGATCCAGGGTGGCAATAACTGGCTGGCTAATTTCATCGAGCATGGCCAAGATGGACCTATCCAACGGCAGATCCGCCGCTTTGATATTTTCCCGGACTTGTTCTGGATGGCGGGCACCGACAATGGCACAGGTTTGTGGCTGATGGAGGAGCCAAGCCAATGCCAAGTTCCCTACCGTTGTGCCTAAACTGGTGGCAATGGGCTTCATTAACTCAATCGCTTCAAGGGCACGGGCATAGGTTTCCCCCTGAAAGAGTTGGTTTTTAGAGCGGTTATCTTCGGGTTCAAACTGGTGACCCGGACCAAAGCGCCCCGTCAGCAGCCCTTGGGCAAGGGGAGAATAGGCTAAAACCGTAATCTCATGCTCAATACAAAAAGGAATTAATTCTGCTTCTGCCCAGCGCCAAAAGAGGGAATAGGGGGGCTGGACGCTCTCAATGCGTCCATACTGCATTGCTTCAGCCAGTTGGGCACGGGAGAAGTTGGAGACACCAATGGCACGGATTTTGCCGGCCGCTTGCAACTCCACCATTGCCTGCATGGTTTCCTCAATGGGCACGATTTCTGAGCCAAAGGAACCGGCTGGCCAGTGAATTTGGTACAGATCAATGTAGTCGGTGTTGAGGTTACGGAGCGATCGCTCGCAGGCGGCAATCACGTCTTTGTAGCGCAAGTGGTTGGCAAAGACTTTCGTTGCATAGACACAGCGATCGCGCAAGTCTCCCACGGCTGCAGCCACAATCCGCTCTGAATGACCCTCCCCATAGACTTCAGCCGTATCAATCGTGGTCATCCCTGCTTCCACAGCCGCACGAATGGTGCGAATAGACTCTTCATCTTCAATGCCAACCCACCAACGCTTGCCCGCTTGCCACGTGCCAAGAATTAGGGGTGTGATTTGAATCTCTGTGCGACCAAGGGAACGGGTTTGCATACCATCATTGAATCACTGCAACAGTAGGCGTCTTGGGAGGATAGGGTGAATGTTGTAACAAAGTTGATGGATTTGCGCCGAACTATAGTAATGGCAATCCTGTTGTGCAAAACGCTATTGTCACTCTACCGCGATCCGCCATCTCCTGCAACTATAGAGCTTTTTCAGGGGCTAGTGCTGGGAGCTAAAAGCTGCTCATCAGTCTAACGGCTCAGAAAAATGACCATTGTGCTGCCATAGGTTTTAGTGCGTTGCTGCTGCCAGCCGATCGCCAGAATCCCCTCTAGATCGGGTGGATTTTTTGTGCGACACTCAACGGCAATTTCCCCCTTAGGATTGAGACGCTCCTCCTGCCAAAGCAACTGGAGAACGGGTAGATATAAATCACTATTGTAGGGGGGATCAAAGTAAATCAAGTCAAACTGCGGCATCGGGACTTGAGGCAACTTCTGGCGCACATCCCCCCGCAAAACCAGGGTGCGCTGATGGGGTTGGGCAAGGGCTGACCAGTTTTCACGAATGATTTGGCAGGCTTGGGGAGACTGCTCAATACCCACTACCCACTGGGCACCGCGCAGTAGGGCTTCCGCTCCCATTGCACCGGTACCAGCACATAAATCTAGCCAGCAACATCCCTGTAGGCGACCCTGCCAGATATTGAAAATCGCTTGGCGAACTTTGGCACTTGTGGGACGGGTACGGTGACCGGGAAGGGTTTTGAGCGATCGCTGGCCCGAAATTCGCAAAGGCATATTTTTAAGGTAACGGCTTGAGCCCAAAATAAAAAGCCCTAGGAGTCTTGCCGTGTTTCGACCCTAGGACTTTTGTTTGCGAATCACTCCTCACTAAGTCAACCATACTCTGGGTATCTGGGAACCTGTAGAGCGGCACATGACACTTTCTCAAGCGGCACCTGTTTTCTAGGGGAAGGGTGCTGACTTCACTGTCGTGGCTGCTTTGATTTGGGTACATTGTTCAGTTACCTCATCCATCAACAAAAGACTCTGGCCCGTTGCGCCGATCCAATCATTGAGTTTTATTCAGGTAAAAGGCTGCTGTTGTTCCAGAGAACCAGTGTTCTTGCTCGTGTTGGTCAGTTGGTAAGATTTAATATCGTATGAGATAGTTAGACTTATAAAAGTCTTTTAATGAGATTAAAAATCCCATAGGAGTGGAGCTAAGGGAATCAGAACAGAAGCGCCTTGCTGCTGCGCTAGAGCTGTCTAGGGAAGCAAATCAGGGAAACACTCGATCTCAGGTGATCCCAAACTCTAAGCCCAGTTGAGAGGGGCGATGCTCTTCTCCTTGGCCATCGGTCATTCGCGGTAGCTAAAGCTGTGCTGCCTTTAGCTCGGCTGTAGAAGTATTAGCCGTCGATCGCAAGAGAGCCCAAGGAAGCGCATCTGATGTGCTTGACTGGTTTTGGTTGACCGATTGTGGTGCCGCCATAGAGCAAATTTCTCAACGCTTTTCCTAGAGGGGGTTTTAGCGGCTCTAGCTCGAATGATGGACTAAAGTTGGCCCAAATTTCCTTGCTGTCCAATCTCCCCTACTCAATTGAGCAAAAAGCCAGCAAATGCTATCTTAGATAAGTTATCGGGATGTAGCGCAGCTTGGTAGCGCACTTCGTTCGGGACGAAGGGGTCGCAGGTTCAAATCCTGTCATCCCGATTGGTCAGCACACAACTGTTAAGATAGGTAAGAAATACCCTAGGATTGTGTTGTGCTATGACCTCGGCTGCATCCTCAGTTGCCCGTTCTGATTTAGCAGAATTGCGCCGTCTCAAATCTCTCTTGCCACCAGAGCTGCAAAGCTGGGTGATGATCGAACCAGCCAGTGGGGTGAATCCTCCCCTCATTACCTGCGAGGAAATCGGCAAAGATGAGGTGGAAATTCAAATTGATTTAGCACGTTGGGATCAATTGGCCAAGGATCAGCGCAACCTCCTCTTTTGGCATGAGGTTGCCCGTATTCAAAATGACACGATTCCTCGCGATGGCTGGGAAATGGCCGCACTGGCGATTGGTCTGGGGGGGGCTGTGGGAGAACTTTGGGTACAGGATGGCCTACTCCTGCTCCTTGCGCTTGGGCTGTGTGGCTTTTCGGGCTGGCGGCTTTACCAGCGCAATAATGGTGAAAAGGTTCTCAAGGAAGCTATTGCCGCTGATGAGCGAGCGATCGCCCTTGCGACGCGTTTTGGTTACGAGCTGCCCAACGCCTACAAAAGCCTTGGCAGTGCCCTCAAGCTCCTGATTGAACAGGCCCCCAATCGTCGCCAACGCAAACACTATGAGCTGCGCCTGCAGGCCCTGAAAAAGAGTGCAGCCAAAGCGAAGGCTCGCATGCAGGCCATGCAAAACGACACTCCAGCAGGATCCTAGTCATGGCTCGCCCAAAACGCCAACTGCTGCTGCCAACCATCATTCTCCTGTGGACAGTGGCCAGTCTAGGGTTCATGGCCCAGTGGAATTTACATCCGGTGCTGCGGTACTATGGCTGGGTCTTTACGGCTCAAATTGCCTTTTTGCTTTTCTTCTTACCACAGATTGGGCGACAGCTTCGGGGTGTTCAACGTTCCCAAAAGAACGATAGTCTTCCCTAAGTAACGCCAAAAAACCTCGATCAGGGCGATCGAGGAGAGGAGGGAGACTAAAGGAATTTATTGAAATTAATTCTCAATGGCTGGATTGAGAAAAGTTTCTAGCTGCTTGAAATTAAATCCCATGGCTCGCAGGGCGTGCCACAGGTGACCCTGTAGGAAGAAAAAAGCAAGGAAGAAGTGGGCATTGGCCAGCCAGGCACGGGAAGTATGCTGCCCAAGGGGCAATTCAATGGTGTCTGCGAAGTAGGGCGCAATTCCTAGCTTGACTTCTAGGGGGGGTCCGTAAAATTCGACGGGATAGGCGAGGGTATTCACTGCGCAGAAGTAGGCAGCCACAAACCCCGCCAAGGCAATTCCCCCAAGTGAATAGGAGAGAATCGCTTCAGCATTAAACATCAGCAGCTTCCGTGCCCAAGTCAGCGGCGGCACAAGAATGTGCCAAATGCCACCGGCAATCAGCAAAATGGCAATGTAGATATGTCCTCCCACTAGGTCTTCCAAACTATTAATGCTGGCAAAGTGGGTTTGATAGCCATAGATGACAAAGGGATCCAACGTGGGCTGGGTTATCAAGCGTACCGTTTGCAAATTGGCATCGTACAACCCACCCCAGATGGTTGCTTTGAGAACTAACAGCAGGGCACCGAACCCCAAAAAGAGCAGATGATGTCCCAAAATAATGCCCAGTTGTTTTGGATCATCCCAGCGGAAGTGGAAGCGACGGGCCCGACCAGTGGCTGTACTGAGATCATGGGGGGCACGAAAGGTATGGAAGAGCGCACCGGCACCTAGGACAGCAGAGGAAATCAGATGCACTGCCCCAATCACAAAGTAGGGGTACAAATCCACAACTTTACCCCCCTCGCCGATGCCAAACCCCAATGTTGCTAGATGGGGCAACAAAATCAGGCCCTGTTCACCCATGGGCAGATCCGGTTTGTATTGGGAAATTTCGTAGAGGGTAAAGGCACCTGCCCAGAATACGCTCAGAGCGGCCTGTGCCACATGGGCGGCAATGAATAACCCTGAGAGGTTTACAAATCGGGCATTGCCGGCCCACCAATCATACTTGACATTGGTTTGACCATAGGTTTGCAAGCCGGCACTTGTCACAGTGGTTGGAGATTCACTGGCGATCGCCATCCTGTCCTCCTTTGATAAAAGAGCAGAGATAAAAGAGCAGACGTCAAATCGGAGCTTATTGAATATCTGTCTCAATAAGCCCTAGGGCTACTATAGCAGATTATTGAGAATTAATAGCATTTAGCAAGAACGTAAATATAAAGATATGTAACAGATATGTAACTGACGGCCAGGGGCGTTGTATTTCCAGAAACTTGAGAAATGTAAAGATAAGGCAGTAGGGTAATAGCAACGGGCTATTGGCGGCTAGGTATGGCCATTTTGCTTTATCACAATGACGTGGCAACAGCAGCAACATTGGTCTCCATCTTGACCACTGCGGATCATCGGGTGGATGTCGTTGCTCAATCGGAAGACCTCTGGGGATTACTGGCCAGTAGTCGCTACCCTCTGCTGATTGTGGATGAGTCCCATTTGGGCGCAGCAGTTGAGGTCTTTTGCCAACAGGTGCGCGATCGCGGATTTCAGGAACCCATTTTGATCCTCGCGCGCAAGGAGAGGTCGACCCAGCCAGAAACCCAAGTCATTTATTGTCGCTATCCCTGTTCAGCGGCAGTCCTCCTCGAAATTGTCCAGCAACTCCTGAGCGCGATCGCCACCGCCAAACCCCAGCAGAATCTAGATTCTGGGCTGCCCCTTGTCCTCCATATGGACAACGACACTGAGTTAATTCGCTCCCTTGAGGAGCGCTCCGCTGAGGGTGGATTTCGCTACGTCGCCATGGATAGCTGGCCGCTGGTCAGTACTTTCCTTGAGGAGTGCTGGCCCAATGCCGTCATTCTCAATCCTGAAGTGATGCCCGATGAGGTAACCACCCGCGAGTTTTTGCAGCAATTGCGGCAGCATCGTCCGCCTATCCCGGCACTGGTGTTTACTGCCCGTGACACCTGGCGCGATCGCCTCGCCGCCATTCGCCTGGGTTCGCGGATGACCCTAAGTAAGCCCGTTGATGTCGAGCGGCTGTTGCAGACCCTCGAACAGTTACTGCAACCGCAAGAGATGACCTCCGCCAGCATTCTGGCTGTGGATGATGATGCGGTCACCCTGGCCATCTTGAAACGGCTTTTGGAACCTTGGGGAATGAGCGTCACCTCACTTCAAGATCCCGATCAATTTTGGGATGTCCTAGAGACCACCAACCCCGAATTGGTGATTCTCGACGTCCAAATGCCGGGCATCAACGGCCTAGAACTCTGCCAAGTTGTGCGCAATGATCCCCGCTGGAATCAGTTGCCCATTCTCTTTCTCACGGCAACCACTGACCCAGCCCTTGTCACCCAACTTTTTGCTGCGGGTGCCGATGATTTTGTCAATAAACCCATTGTCGGCCCTGAGCTCATCACACGGATCATTAATCGCCTAGAGCGCACCCGCCTTCTGAAACGTTTAGCAGAGGTCGATCCCCTCACAGGACTGAGCAATCGGCGTAAAGCCACAGAAGACATTGAACGCTTTTTAACCCTTGCTAGCCGCCAACAGCAAACCCTTTGCATTGCCGTTTTAGATTTAGATTATTTCAAACGCATCAATGATACCTACGGTCACGATGTTGGCGATCAGGTATTGGTGACGACCGCTCGGATGTTGCGACAGTCCCTGCGCATGGAGGATGTGGTCGCTCGCTGGGGAGGAGAGGAATTTTTAATTGCCCTGTATGGTATTTCCCTTGAGGTGGCCAAACACCGCCTTGCTATCTGTTTACAGCGATTGCGGAATCACACCTTCCACGCCCCCAACCATCACAGCTTTAAGGTGACTTTTAGTGCTGGTATTAGTCAATTTCCCACCCATGGGCAGAGCTTAGTGCAATTGGTGAAGATGGCGGATGATGCCCTCTATGCTGCTAAGGCAGCAGGACGTTCTCAAATTATGACGGCCCTAAAGGAAATGCCCCCAGAACTTGCCAATGCCTCCTCCCAAGAGCAATAAGCTATCCTAAAGAAACAGGCGCATGCTCAGTACAACTGCGCACCAGCACCGTTGACCGTCCTAAATGTATGACCTTTGAGGCATCCCCTGCGCAAAGTGCCACGATTCTACTAGTAGATGACGACCCCAACCTTGTCCTGTTGGTCAAGGATTACCTTGAGATGCAGGGATATCGCGTGCTGACCGCAGCCCATGGCAACGAAGGTCTGGCAATGCTTCAGCAGCAGACGCCCGACTTAGTTATTTGTGATGTGATGATGCCGCAGATGGATGGCTATAGCTTTGTCAGTGCGGTGCGACAACAGACACACCTCAGTTGGTTGCCAGTGCTCTTTCTCTCAGCTAAGGGGCAAACCCACGATCGCATTAAGGGGTTGCAAACCGGCGGTGATGTTTACCTGGTCAAGCCCTTTGAACCGGAGGAACTCCTAGCCCAAATCCAAGCCCTCCTCAAACAAACGGCTCGCCTGCGGGAGGCTCAAGGACGACAAGCCCTCCCTGGACCTACACCACCCCCTGGTATTGAACTCACCCCCACAGAAACCCGAATTCTCCAATATGTTGCCCGCGGAATGTCGAATCGTGAAATTGCTGCAGAGCTACACGTGAGTCAGCGCACCGTGGAAAGTCACGTCAGCAATATGCTAGGGAAAACCGGCTGCCACAATCGCACCGAATTGGCTCGCTGGGCGATCGATTATCATTATGTGTGACCTGCACTCTTGATGAGCGGCAGCCGCAAATACCTTAGCTGCTGTAACTCGCCTGTGTCACCGCTGCAGGTGCTCCGCCAGTAGGGCTTGGGCGCGGGGTTTATAGAGTAGATGGAACAAGGCTTCCATGTAGCGCATCATGTCTTCGCGGTTTTCTTGGGAAGAGAAGTTCCAGAAGCCGTAGATCTTGGCGAGGGAGAGCAGGCGGGTGCAGTGAATTTTCCAAGTGTAGGTGCTATAAACCCGCTCGATACCGGCTTTGGAAATCCGTTGCCACTCCTGAGGATCGCGATCGCAAGCCTCCAGAAAGCGGACGATGGTTTCGGCCATTTCTTCTAAGTGGGTTGGGTTGATATAAAAGCCATTCACCCCATCTTGGATAATTTCCAGAGGGCCACCAAAGCGCGTACCGAAGGTGGGCAGACCACTGATCATTGCCTCGAGAATGGTCAAGCCAAAGGCTTCAAACAAAGCAGGCTGGACAAAAATCCCTTGGCGATCGGCAATAATGCGATAAATCTCCCCCGAATCTGCTTTCGGTAAACGAATCCCTAGCCAGCGAATTTTGCCGTGGAGATTGTATTGGTGGATGATTTGGTAGAGCTTCTCAATCTCGGCAATTTCCTCGCGATCGCTGGAGTCTGCGGTGCGTAACTTGCCCGCCACCAAAATTAAGTTGCAGCGCTCCTGCAGTGCTTTGCTGCGGCCAAAGGCTTCCGCGAGGCCAGTGAGGTTCTTAATCCGATCCAGCCGTGCCATCGAAAAGAGGGGGCGTTTTTCAGGAGCCTCCAAGTAACCATAGATCTGCTGCGGGTCTTCAAGGGTAAAGAGGAGTTCCTCTAACCGCTGGCGATCGCCCTCTAGTCGCTCCGTATAGTGGTAGTAGGGAAAGTAAACTTGTTCATTGACCCCCGGTGGCACCACATTAAACTTCGGGCTAAAGAGTTCAATGCCATTCACCACATGGTACAGATCGGGCATTGTAAAGGACTGATAGGACTCGTACTGGCCGATGCTGTCGGGTGTGCCCACAATCTCTTGGTAGGTACTGCTGATAATAAAGTTGGCGGCATTCATGGCAATCAGATCCGCCGTAAATTGCAGCGAGAAGTGATACTTATCCTCCAAATCCTGCCAGTAGAGGTTACTAAAGAGGTATTTAGATTTCTCAAGGGCATGGGCAATGTTGCACTGGGTAACCTTCAGTCGCCGCGCCAACAGGAAAGCCACCAGGTTGCCATCGGAATAGTTGCCAATAATCAAGTCGGGGACATGGCCAAACTCAGCTCGCAACTCCCGCTCCGCATCAATGGCAAAGGTTTCCAAATAGGGCCAGATTTCAAAGCGAGAAATCCAGTTTTGCGTCACCTTGGGGTTAAATTCCCGGAAGGGGACCCGCAGGATCCAAGCATCATTGGTACCGTAGATTTTCTCTAGGCGTTGGTTGCACAGCGTTCCTTCCGCATTGGGAATCAGGCGAGTCAGGACAATAATTTTAGGCTGTGCCTCCAGTACCCCCAACCCTGCCAGTTCTAAATCTTCCCGCATTTGTTTTTCAAGGCTCTTTACCTGGTCGAGGATGTAGACCACCTGCCCACCGGTGTCGGGTCGCCCCAGCACCCCCTCTTGGCCAAACCAGCCGTGGGGAGAAATCAGGGCAATCCGAAAGAGCATGGGAATCCGCGAGACAAAGGCCTCCAGCACTTGGTGATCGGGAGAATCCAAGAGTTGATCCAAAATTTCTAGGGTGTCGCGCACCCGGGCAACAGTATTGCCCCAACCCGGCTCAAAGCCGAGATTTTGCAGTTCAAAGCGAAACTCACTATAGGCCTCGGTGGGGGGGCGATCGCTCAGAACTACGAGAGCTTGTTTGACCTGTTCTGAGAGGTGTTGAGGAGAGCGAATCCGCTCATTAATCAGGAGTTGATAGCCGTTGTAGCGGTGAATTCGCAAAAAGTTAAAGAGGTTTTGCTGCCACTGGCGCGGGTCTTGGAACAGCTTACTAGATAAGTAACGATTGAGAAATTCCACCCCCTTACCGATATTCTTGGCATCGCGGATGATCGGCGAGTAGTCGTAGAAAGGCTGGACATCAATTTCAAAAACATCCCCCTCGTTGGGATGATAGTGATTGACAAGGCGATCGCGCAGATCCAATAGCTCCGGGATCGTCATCGGCACAATTGTCAAATCCTCCACCAGCAGCCGACACACCTCCTGTTGCGCAATCCGTGGCCGAACAATCCAGCACAGACTTTCGTTGTCAACAATGATCTCTTGGGTGTAGAACACCAGCTTACTGAGGCGCGATTCTGAGGGTGGAGGGACAGGTCGCTCTTGATCGCGACAGTAATCCGCAAAGGCATCCAGAATATCATTGCGCAGGAGATAACGTTTTTCCCCTAGTTGCAGAATGCGAGAAAACTGACGCAGATCGGCACGTTCATCACTTTCAACAACGGCTTTGAGGAGCACACAGGTCATCGGCACACTCAGAATACGGCTTTTACTTGAGACGGCAGAGGGACTCAAGTCGTTTCTATTCTAGGTTTCCCCCTCCATAGGGTCAATTTTGCACCAGCGATCGCCGGATTTGGCCATAGTTCCAAAAACCAAACCACAACCACAACAGCAATAGGCCACTTGTCAGTCCTAGGACCGGCGCAAGACCAAAATTGCGGATCAGAATCGGTGCCGCAGCGGTAAATAACCCACCCCCGACAATGGGCTCAAAGAGAATTTGCTTGTAGGCAAAACTTTCCAGTGCCCCCGATTGATTATGGGGATCTACCATACGAATCAGCAATAATCCAGTAGATGTCACCCCCATCGATTGCCCCATATCACCAATCCCGCGCTCAAACCAAAACATGGGTAGAATTCGTGGCGCCAAATAGAGCATGACAAAGAGATTCCAACCGATTCCCCCCAAACTCAAGAGGAGAAAGGGGATAAGATTTTCACCAATGGCGGCTAAAGAGAGGGTGGCCAAGGCGGTAATAATGGTTACATCCAAAGCCACACCGCCAATGTGGTTAATCAGTGGCCGGCTAATCAGGTACTGTTTGCGCCAACGGGTGAGGATTAACTGCACAATAATGCCACCGATGAGCGCCAAAGGAAAGAGGGGCACATAGGCCATGAGCTTCAAACCCGTGTGTCCCCAAGTGACACGCTCTAAGAGCCGCAGGGCTTCCAGAATCACCCAGCCCACAAGAATCGCCAAGCCGACAAAACAGAAATTTAACGACAAAGGATCAATCAGTAACTCCCGCAGGAGTTGTTGGCGCCGCCGTCGGGTTTCTACGTCATCGTGGGGATGGGGGTCTGGATTCTCCTCAGCTTTGAAGTCTGCCAAGGGTTGTATCTGGAGGCGTCCCGTGCGCCGGGCCCAGTTAATCAGTGCCACCCCAAAAACCACCCCCGAGACCAAACCCACCGTAGCCAAGCCCAAGGCCATATCAGCACCAGCGCCAAAGTTTAACTCCCTAAAGGTATCGGCCATTCCAGCAGCCGTGCCATGCCCCCCCTCAAAGGTGATCTCAATCAGGGCACCAGCAACCGGATCCATGCCAAATATGGGAGTGAGAATCAGCCCAGTCAGCAGCAGTCCCACAACATATTGCCCCCAAGCCAGGATCTGACCAAAGGCGACCTGCGGTGCGGCTTTCTGCCAAATTTCTCGAGGGCTAGGGATGATCTCCCCTAAAAATAGACAGGCGAAAACAATGTTGATGAAAATACTCGGGGACTGTTTCCAAACTTCACGGATCTCTTCGGCAAAAAGGCCATTGACCAAATCCGAGTCGGGGGCAATGTGACTGGCGATCGCCCCCAGCACACCAGGGCCAAGGAGGAGTCCCAAGATACCCGCAATCACTGAACTGGGCATATAGAGGGATGCCATGAGTGCCCAACGCTGCCGCACAATCCGCCCCAACAGCAGCAAAACACCCATGAAAATAAACGCCCAAAAAACGGTCATCAGGCTAAACATCTGCGACGCCAACTCCTAAAGATTGCCGTGATCATAGAGCCTGCAACAGCAGGACTCAACCCCTCAAAAGTTCGTGGCGGCGCAACCAATCCAAAAGTAGGCCATTGAGGCGATCGGGCTGTTCATCGTGGGGGCAGTGCCCGCTGTGATCTAGCTCCACCACTTCCAGTCTTGGTTGGACCTGTGGAAACTGCCGGCTAAGCATTGGGGGAATGAAGCGATCCTGTTTTCCCCAAATCAGTAATAGGGGTTGGGACACACTGTTGAGCATCCTCTTGGCGCTGGGTCCGAAGTCTGGACGGCTCATGGCGCGAATGATTTGCACAAAGGCGCGATCGCTATGGCGGTCGTAGGCCGGGCTAAGCAGAATTTCCAGCAATTCATCATCCACACAGGCGGGGTTGGCGTAGGCCAACTGTGCCCAGCGCTTGACAATGGCGGGTTGGCGAATGGTGTAAAACAGGGCCCGCAGCAGCCAAGGGGCGGTAAAAATCTGTTCAATTGCCCCCACAAGGGGCGCGATCGCCCGTGGAATCAACTCTTCGCGCACGGCTGGATCCGGCAGACTCAACATCACTACTCCCGCCGCCATCTGCGGGTAGTGGTAGGCACAGGTGAGGGCAATCAAGGCGCCAATGGAGTTGCCAACCATCACTGCTGGTTGCCCAACAATTCCTTGCCAAAAGGCGTGCACCTGAGCCGCCCAAAACTCAGCACCATAGGCAGCAACGGGCTTTTCGGCTGCCCCCAACCCCATCAAATCAAGGGCATACGTTGGCTGATACTCTCCTAGCAGCCGTAAATTGTACCGCCAGTGCCGTAGAGATGCCCCAAAGCCGTGCAGCAAGATCACAGGAGACCCCCGATGCCCCTCAGAAGCGGGTCGCCAAAAACCATAGCGACTCTGCCAGCCCCGCCAGCACCATTCCCGCTGGACGCCATAGCGATAGGGCTCCACCAGTTGTCTCCTGTACCTATTCATCCAATAATGACTTCTATCTTATGAAGTTTTGCAACAGATTCATCCAGAGCCAAAAGGAGTTTGACCTTGAGTCCATCCGCAACCGTACAAACAAAGGACGCGATCGCCCCCCACGGCGGCATCCTTGTCAATCGTATTCTGTCCCCGGCACAAAAACAGGCTTGGCTTGCCCGCGCCGATCAATTGCCCCGCGTCACCCTCGATGAGCGAGCTGTCTCTGACTTGGAACTCATTGCCATTGGTGGCTTTAGCCCTCTGACGGGATTTATGGGACAGGCCGACTATGAGCGAGTTGTCGAAGAAATGTATCTTAGCAATGGATTGCCTTGGTCAATTCCCATTACCCTCTCTGTCAGTGCTGAGGTGGCGGCTCCCTTGGAAATTGGCCAAACCATTCGCCTAGATAATGCAGCGGGTCAGTTTTTGGGAATTCTTGAACTCACCGAAAAATATACCTATGACAAACGCCGTGAGGCTCGCTGTGTCTATCGCACCGAAGATGACAAACACCCCGGGGTTAAGGTGGTCTATGAACAGGGAGAAGTCAACCTTGCAGGTCCGATTTGGCTCCTAGAGCGACATCCCCACCCCCAATTTCCCAACTATTGCATTGATCCGGTGGATTCCCGTGCCCTTTTCCGCGCAAAAGGTTGGCGGACGATTGTTGGTTTTCAGACCCGCAACCCGATCCACCGCGCCCATGAATATATCCAAAAATGTGCCCTTGAAATCGTTGATGGTCTCTTTTTGCATCCCCTCGTGGGCGCCACCAAGGAAGATGACATTCCCGCAGACGTGCGGATGCGCTGCTATGAAATTATGTTGGAGCACTATTTTCCCAAAGATCGGGTGATTCTAGCGATCAATCCGGCAGCCATGCGCTATGCAGGGCCACGGGAGGCAATTTTCCACGCCCTCGTCCGCAAAAACTATGGCTGTACCCATTTCATTGTTGGTCGCGACCACGCTGGCGTGGGAGATTACTACGGCACCTACGACGCCCAACAGATCTTTGATGAATTTGATCCAGGGGCCTTGGGCATTATTCCCCTGAAGTTTGAGCATGCCTTCTACTGCACCCGCACTCAGTCGATGGCCACCAGTAAAACGAGTCCCAGCAAACCCGAGGAGCGGATTCACCTCTCAGGAACTAAGGTGCGGGAAATGCTGCGCCGAGGAGAATTGCCGCCTCCAGAGTTTTCACGGCCAGAAGTTGCCGCAGAACTGGCACGCGCTATGCGACAACCGCAACTTAGGCCATAGCCTAAAAAATAAACGAGGGGGTCAAGCTGACGGCAGCAAGACCCCTAAGAAGTTAGCAACGACGATAGAGTAACTCAACAACTAAGGTGGACAAAACGTGGTTTCAGCTGGCGACTCAAACCCCCACTCGGTGATCTTAACCGATCAGGCTTGGAGCATGGACACTAGGTACTGAATTGCTGTCAACGTTGACGACCTTGGAGATTGGGAGGTTACCTAGCTTTGCCTTAACTCCCATGGACAACAGAATGGGGATGTCGGCAGTAACCACAGCAACGATAAGGCTGGATAAAGCGAGAGGACAAATACACAACGGTGAAGCTCAAAAGATTATTTTTGATGTTACCCGCAAGACAGGAGTGAGATTGATCTTGGAGTAACTTTGCTTTATCCTGAACTCAAGGACTGGGAGGCACAAGCCTTAAGTTCACTCTTATCGTTGACCTTTCTTTTTGTGCCTACTTTTAAGTTAGCATAGCCCTTTGGGAATCCTCAAATGTTAACTGAAAATTCAATCTCTGAAATATTCCTTAACTGATTCTGCAATATGCTGTTAGATTGAGTGGTTGCGCCCTTTTGGTGCTATTTCCCGACCAAACCCGACCGAATGTTATCTGTGCTTTTCACAGTTGGGGCGATCGCCCCCAGCTCATAAAAAACTGCACCAGCCCCATGATGGCCATTTTGGCGGAGCTGATGCAGAACTTTACTGGTGATTTTTACCTGTAACCTCTCTCCAGGGATTCTTCTTGCGGAAGAGGGTCACTAGCTCTTACGGGAGGGTGTCCCCGTGAAGGGCTGTGCTCCTGTGGAAGGATAGTGATCATTGCGCGGGGTGAAGATACGCCCAAATGCCTCCATCAAAAAGACCATCATACTTTGCAGTTTCTCACGTATTGCTCTTAACATAGGTCAACTCCTAAAGAAAGCGATTTAGGCTTTAGCCTTTGGCT
Organism: Thermosynechococcus vestitus BP-1; assembly: GCF_000011345.1. Lineage (NCBI taxonomy): Bacteria > Bacillati > Cyanobacteriota > Cyanophyceae > Acaryochloridales > Thermosynechococcaceae > Thermosynechococcus > Thermosynechococcus vestitus. The sequence goes on along the minus strand of NC_004113.1, from coordinate 1,079,344 downwards.
GCATGGGTGAATACCACAGGAAGCAGTTGAAACTTGCTCTAGCGGAGCAACGGGATCGGGCTTTGCCTCAGGGTTATTAGGTACAGCCCTTTCCCCATCAATCGAACCCACTCACAACAGGGAAGCGCCTATCGGCGAAGATTGTTTTCCCTCCTGCAGCCCATCGATCGAAAAGAACTCTAAAGGCTGTACTTTTAGTTTAAAAAATTAAACCCGTTACCTGAGAGAGTTTGAGACAATTTTTTATATCCTGAATAAGGAAGTTATTCATTTGTGAAATTCTGTTCTAAATCAGATTCCACCCATGACCTTTATTCCCCCTCTTTCTGATCTTTCGCTGCGCTCCCAGGTGGCGCAAATGGTGGTTGTGCGAGCCAGTGGCTACCGCTACGATCGCCAGATTCAGTATCCCGCTTGGGAGCCGCCCCACAATACCTTAAAACACTGGATTAAAGACTGGGGCGTTGGCGGCGTGATTCTCTTGGGGGGCAGTGCCGTTGAAGTGGCAGAACGCTGTCAGCAGCTTCAATCCTGGGCGACGATTCCACTACTGCTGGCAGCGGATCTTGAGGAAGGGGTCGGTCAACGCTTCAGTGGTGCGACGCAATTTCCGCCGCCGGCAGCTTTGGGAGCCATTGCCAAAAAGAACCTCCCACGGGCGGTTGAGCTTGCTAGGGCAATGGGAGCCCACACCGCCGCTGAGGCTTTAGCCATTGGGTTGAATTGGGTGCTTGCCCCAGTCGTGGATGTGAATAACAATCCCGCGAACCCAGTGATTAATGTGCGTGCCTTTGGCGAGGAGCCAGACATTGTGAGTGCTCTGGCAACGGCTTTCATCGAAGGGGCACGTACCTATCCAGTGCTGACAACGGCAAAACACTTTCCCGGCCATGGGGATACGGCAACGGATTCCCATTTGGCATTACCGGTGATGCGCCACGATCGCGATCGCCTGCAAGCCATTGAATGGCCGCCCTTTGTTGCTGCCATTGCCGCCGGCGTGGATAGCGTTATGAGTGCCCATGTCCACCTACCTGCCTTGGATGCTGAGCGGCCCGCCACCCTCTCTCCCCCAATTCTCACGGGAATTTTGCGCCAAGAGATGGGGTTCAGGGGTCTGATTGTCACCGATGCCCTTGTCATGGGGGCGATCGCCAACGCCTACGGTACCGCCGAAGCCGCCGTCAAAGCCGTAGAAGCCGGTGCCGATATTTTGCTTATACCCCCAGATCCCCCAGCAGCCATTGAAGCCGTGGTTGCTGCCGTTGAGTCAGGGCGGATTCCTTTTGCCCGCATTCAGGCTGCCGTAGCCCGCATCCAAGCCGCAAAGGATCGCCTTCAGCCCTTGGCATTGCAGTTGGACTATTTGCAAACCACACCAGCAGTTGAGGTAGCCACCACGATTGCCCAAGAGAGTCTTGAGCGTGCCGGCCCAGCCTTGCCAGCAGTGACCTCTGGGGTCAATTGTTTGATTGTGGATGATGCCCTGCAGGCGAGTTTTTTAAGCCACACCTCGCCAGCCCTCACCCTGCCTCCCACTTGGGGATTTAGCCAACGGCTGGTGATTGATCAGCAAACACCGCTAACAATGATTGCGGGCTTGCCCAAGGCACCGACTTTCGTGCAGGTGTTTAGTCGCGGCAATCCTTTCCGCGGCAAAGCGGGTTTAAGTGCGCCAGCGATCGCCACCCTCGAACGCCTCCACACCCAAAATCAACTGGCGGGTCTGGTGGTCTATGGCAGTCCCTACACCTACCGCGAGATGACCCAGTGGCTTCACCCCGACGTGCCCCGCGTCTTTAGCTATGGACACTCCAGCATCGCCCAAGGTCTGGCACTGGCGTACTTACTAAAGGTTTCTTGATCTTTTGTCCGGAAATCCATAGGGAACCCCTATAGTGCTTTCACATCCCTAGAGAGACCTCCCTAGGATTTGGCGCCATGGTGACGTTTCCTACTGCGGCTGGCTTGACGACTCTCTACACAGTTACCACAGACGTTCTATGATGGCGATCGCCCCCTTGCGATGTTCAGCGAACCCCCTGGGGAAGATCTGCTATTTAGTGACGCTTCATGACCGAGAAACCCCGTCCCCGCAAAAAAAATCGCCCGCCAGCAAAGCGCCCGCCGCGCCTCCAGCGACGCACGCCAGCTCAACCACTTCAGAAAGCACCCCCAACTGCCCCGGCGGCGGATGCCCCCGAACTCCTCTATGGTCGCCATGCGGTGCTCTCAGCCCTTGAAAGTGGCCGCCCCTGCAACCGTATTTGGGTGATTCCTTCGCTGCGCTACGATCCGCGTTTTCATCAGCGCTTGAATGAGGCCAAACAGCAGGGAGCAATTATTGATACCGTGACCCCGGAGCGCCTCGATCAACTCTGCCAGCGGGGACGACATCAGGGGATCGCCATTCAGGTGGCTGCCTACAATTATTGGTCCCTTGAAGATCTGTTGGCCAAGGCTGCAACCGTGAATCAACCGGTGCTATTGGCTGCCGATGGCATTACGGATCCCCAAAATCTTGGTGCGATGATCCGCACTGCAGAGGCCCTAGGGATGCAGGGGGTGATTATTCCCCAACGACGGGCAGTGGGCATTACCGCAACCGTGGCCAAAGCAGCCGCAGGCGCCTTGGAGTATTTGCCCGTGGCACGGGTGATCAACCTCAACCAAGCCCTTGAAACCCTGAAGGCAGCGGGGTATTGGATCTATGGCCTCTCGGAGCACGGCGCTGTGCCCCTACCGAAAATCACCTTCGATCGCCCCACCGTTTTTGTGGTTGGCAGTGAAGGGGAAGGGATTAGCCTGCAAACGCAAAAGCACTGCGATGAAATTGTCGCCATTCCCTTGGCAGGGCGCACCAATAGCCTCAATGCCTCAGTGGCGGTGGGGATTGCCCTCTACGAGATCAATTGTCAGCGATCGCCCGCGTGGGATCTAACCCAGGAACCCCGGGGCTAGGACACCGTTGCCACAGAGCGCAGGGCAAAAATTTTATTGAGAACCTCCTCAACCACCTTATCGGGGGTGGAGGCACCAGAGGTAATGCCAATCGTGATCGGGCGATCGGGCAGCCAGTTTTCAGCCACAGTGGGATTCTGATGCAGGGGCTTGTGCTCAATGCGATTCCCCGGTCCAATGCGATCGGCAGAATCAATGTGGTAGGAGGGAATCCCATGCTCAATGGCAATTTCCTGCAGGTGGGTGGTATTTGAGGAGTTGTAGCCACCTATTACGACCATTAGATCCAAGGGTTCCTTGACCAAGCTGAGCATTGCATCTTGGCGTTCTTGGGTGGCATCGCAAATCGTATTGAAGCTCATGAAGTGCTCATTGAGGCGATCGGGCCCGTATTTTTGGATCATCGTCCGCTCAAAGAGTTTGCCGATTTGCTCTGTTTCCCCCTTGAGCATCGTTGTTTGGTTGGCAATGCCGACCCGCACCAGATCGCGATCGGGGTCAAAGCCAGGGGAACAGGCCTTGGCAAACTTGGCCATAAATGCGGCGCGATCGCCCCCGTGGAGGATGTAATCGCAGACATAGCGGGCTTCCTCTAGGTTGAGCACAATCAAATAGGTGCCGGCAAAGGAACTGGTGGCAATGGTTTCCTCGTGGTTGTATTTACCGTGAATGATCGAGGTGAAACTCACCTTTTTGTGCTTCTCAACACTGTGCCACACCTTCGAGACCCATGGGCAGGTGGTATCCACAATCGTGCAGCCGCGCTCATTGAGCAATTGCATTTCTTGGACACTGGCCCCAAAGGCCGGTAAAATCACCACATCCCCTGGGCGCACCCCACTAAAGTCCTTTACCCCATTCACAACGGGGATAAATTCCACAGCCATTTGCCGGAGGCGCTCATTCACGGAGGGGTTATGGATAATTTCATTCGTGATCCAAATGCGCTCTGTCGGAAAGTGGGTGCGGGTTTCATAGGCCAGGGCAACCGCACGTTCAACGCCCCAACAAAACCCAAAGGCTTCCGCTAAGCGAATCGTCACATCCCCCTGCTGCCAGCGATAGCCATTGGCGCGGATCTGCTGAATCAGAGAACTTTGATACTCCCCTTGGAGCTGCTGGTTCACTTCCTCGCCGTGGCCAAAGCCTTTGCGGTGGTAGTTTTCTGAACTGTGTAGCGATCGCTTGAATGCGCGGGTATCCATTGGTTCTCCTCTGAGGCAATCTGATGGTATTTTGCCACACCCTAGAGAGCAACCATGGGGCTGACCCCCCGTTGGGCTAACTCCTGCACCGTTGCTCGCGCCCAGCGATCGGCGGCCAAAATATCCTCTAGGGTGGGGTTAGGAATGTTTTGGGCAGAGTAGCGATCGCAGACCATCTCAATGAGGCGGGGAATCTCAAGGAAGGCAATCGCCTCGGCAATAAAGAGGGCGACCGCCTGTTCATTGGCGGCGTTGAGGACTGCCGGCATGGCCCCCCCTGCCCGACCCGCCGCATAGGCCAGTCCCATACAGGGATACTTTTGGTGATCGGGCGATCGGAAGGTCAAATCCCCTGCCTTCACTAAGTCTAAGGGCGACCAATTGGTGGGGATGCGTTCGGGCCAAGAGAGGGCATACAACAAGGGCAAGCGCATATCCGGCCAGCCCAACTGCGCCAGCACCGAGGTATCTTGCAACTCAATCAGGGAGTGAATAATACTTTGGGGATGGATGACAATCTCGATATTGTCGTAGTCCATGCCGAAGAGGTAATGGGCTTCAATCACCTCTAGGCCTTTATTCATCAAGGTTGCCGAGTCCACAGTAATTTTTGGCCCCATCGACCAGTTGGGATGTTTGAGGGCATCGGCCACCGTCACCTGGGCGAGTTTCTCCACGGGCCAATCGCGAAACGCGCCTCCTGAGGCCGTGAGAATGATTTTCCGCAGTCCGCCTTCAGGCACCCCCTGCAAACACTGAAAAATGGCAGAGTGCTCAGAATCGGCAGGCAGCAGCTTGACACCGTACTCCTGAAGCAATGGCAAGACCACAGGTCCACCGGCAATGAGCGTTTCCTTATTGGCTAAGGCAATATCTTTGCCCGCTTTAATGGCGGCGATCGTCGGTACCAGACCGGCACAGCCGACAATGCCCGTGACAACAACCTCGGCATCTCCATAGGCGGCCACCGCTGCAATTCCCGCTTCTCCAGCCACCAGTTGCGGTTTTTGGGGCAGATCGGCCAAGGCCGCCTCTAGCTCCGGCAGTTGTTCAGGATCGGCAATACTGACAATCTCAGGCTGAAATTGGCGAATTTGCGGGATCAGTCGCTCCAGGTTGCGCCCAGCAGCAAGGCCAACCACACGAAAGCGATCGGGATATTGGGCAACGATGTCAAGGGTTTGCGTACCAATGGAGCCGGTGGAGCCAAGGAGATTGAGTGCCTTCACAATTTTGGGGGGAGCGTCAGTGGACACCTTAATATCTACCGCAGGAGGGGACACAAGGCAAACCCATACCTATTCCGATGAGAATAGCAACAGGCGTTTCTTGAGTCTTTCCCAGGTATGGTGTTACCCCTTTCCCAACTGGTGCAGCAATTGAATGATAAAAAGGACGAATTTCTCAGGTATGACACTGCCTTTGCTGAGGTGCGGCAGGCCTATCAGGAGGCCCTAGCCAGATGGCAGCAGCAAACAATTGCCGATATCACCGCTGCCATTGATCCGCAGATGACAGATTGGGGGGCACGTCCCATTGAACCTTGGAATCAGGGGTGGCGCATTCCCTTGGGGGTACAGTGGCCCCATCGGCAGGCAGCACGGGAGTGGGCAATGACCCAACTCATGGAGGTGACCACTGTTGCGGTGGATGGCTCCCAGATGGTTCCCAGTGAGGAGCTATTTTTGCCCGTGGGTGTGGTACAGGCGGGCTGGTTCCTCAATCACCATCGGCGCGATCGCCCCTACGCCAAGGAAATTGCCCTTGAACTGATTACACCAGCGGAACTGCGCCAAGCAGAAACAGAACTGGCGCAACCCCAAACCTACCGCCTCCACGAGCGCTACATCCACCTGCGCCGCTTTGAACTGGAATTAAAAACCCTACGGGAGCGCATGGCGGAGGTAACGGCACCCGCGTTGCTCTTGTTTGATGGCTCCTTTGTGGCCACGTTTGCCGAGTCCTATACCCCCCAATGGCAGGGACGATATGTGGCGGCTCTCTGCCAGACCCTAGAGGCTAGTCGGCAGCAACGGATTCCACTGCTTGCCTACATTGATGGCTCCCAAGCCCGGGATTTAGTGACCCTGTTGGCACATCTGGATCGCCTCGCCCCTAGCCTCCACCTCTGCGATGCCCAACTCTTGAACACTGTTTTGACCCAGTGGGGCGATCGCTCTCCCCTGTTTCTGTGCGATCGCGGCGGCATCCTGGAAACGTATGGGCCTTGGGCCAAGGGCATTGGCTTTTGCTACCTCAAGGCCCATCAAGGCTATCCGGTACGTGTTGAACTCCCCCTGTGGATCTACGAAGCAGGACAACTGAATGCGGTGATTCGCTGGCTCTGTGGCGAACTGATTACGGGTCAAGGTTATCCCTATGCCCTTGAGGTTGCCGATCAAGTGGCCGTTCTCCAGGGGAGCGATCGCCAGGCGTTCCTCAAGCAATTACAAGTCTGGGCAGCGGGCGTGGGCATGGAACTGCGTTTTAGCCGCAAATGGGTGAGTAAGCAGCAGCGGCGCTAGCTTTATTGGGGCGACTGTTGCAGTGCCTTCAGTGCCTGTTCCAATTCCTGTTGTGACCTTGGCAGCCAGTCTTTGCCCCGCAATCGCCGTAACATTTCTAGGGCCTCCTCACGGGTTTGACCCGTATTTTGTTCGTGGCGTTGCCAGAAGTCTTCCCACCAGCCGGGGGGTTCCTGCTTGCTGCCTGTGTATTCTGTGGGGCGACCCCTATCACCATCAATGACGAGGCTACCGACATCATCGGCATTGCTATAGACTTTGGCAATTTGATCCCTGATGTGGCGCATATCCTTAGCAGAGACAACGCCATTGTCGGTCGCTTTATAGAATTGCACTGTCACACGGATTGGGAAGCGGGGATCTCGCTCGATGGGCAAGTTATCAATTTCAGTGAAGGGGCCTTCCACCCGGCCATAGCTAATTACTGCTGCCTCCACATTGGAGCGACTAACGCTGGGTGCGGCTTCCATCAGAGCAGGGCCGGGCATTGCTGGTCGGGGCCGCGGGGTTTGCTTCAGGGGCACTTGGATCACCATCACCATATTCATCCCGGCGGCTTCCGCTTGGGCAGAGGGTATTTCCCGACCGCCACTGCGGCGGCCAAAATCACTGGCGCGTTGTCCCACTAGGCTTGCCCGTTCGCCATTCTTGTTGAAAAATAACCGCTGTCCCCAGGTTTGGCCGGCTGCAAAGGCATCCCGTTTGTTGTCAATGACGGTGGCACTGGTACCTTGGCGGGTGGCGAGAATTGCTAAAACCGCTGGATTTTTTTCGTAGCTCTGGTAGTTAAAGAGGACGGGGTTAAAGGTGGCTTCCCCTTGGGGCGAAATTGGTAGGAAGCAGGCTTGGGCACTCACCAGCACATGGCTATCGCGATCCGCCAAAAGGGAGCGACGATTCCCTGCCCACGATCGCGGGTTGTGGAGATAGTTGCGGAAGTTACCGAGGAATTCCTTGAGGTTGACCCGCCGCAGCGACTGGCCCTTTTCATTGCCCACAAGGATAAAGAAGCGTTCGAGGGGAATATCGGCAGTGCGATCGCTAAAGTTGGGAAAGCGAATCACTGGCATCAGACTCAGTTCATACCCCTTGGTGCGTGGGTTGTACTGCTGGATTTGAATCGTCATATCGCTGATATTGGGGCCCACAGCGGAGTTGTGGTAGCGAGCCGTGTCCTCCCAGGTGAGGTCAACAATATTCAGGCCATACTGCCGGGCAAGGCGCTGCGCCTCTGGGTTGTCGATCATGCTGCGGGTGCGCTCAATCACTTGGCGGTAGCGATCGTCGTCAGCCATAGGCGGTGGGGGATCGGATCGAGGGGGTGGCGTTGGGGTTGATTCAATGCCCCAATGGGGTTGACCTTGGGCGGAGGACATCAAGTTTTTTCCTGGGGAGAGCAACTCCCCCCCTAAAAGGGGAGCCAGCGCCAGTAAACCAATAAGACCAAGGGAGAGCTTGAGGGGCAAAGCCATAGCAGTGTTCTGAATCCTACCCTCTAGCCTAGCCAACAAGACTGAAAATCCTGCCATGGTTTCACTTTTTGCAACGGGGTTTTACGATCAAAAAGCATCCTTGCCCAGACATTGCCTGTGTTATCCGCTGCTGAAATTCGCGATCGCGCCAGCCACCTCAAATCAACGCTGCCTCCCCATGTCCGCCTAATTGCCGTCAGCAAGTTCATGCCAGCGGCTGCAATTCGTGCTGCCTATGAGGCCGGCATTCGGGATTTTGGCGAAAGTCGTGTGCAGGAAGCTGCCAGCAAACGCGCTGAATTGGCTGACCTCACGGATATTACCTGGCATCTGATTGGCCATTTGCAAACGAATAAAGTACGGCAGGCGCTGCAACTCTTTGACTGGATTCATACCGTTGACCGCTGGAAGTTGGCCGAGCGGATCGATACCCTCCTCAAGGAGAGGGGGGCAGCCAGTCCCCGCTGTCTCCTGCAGGTCAAACTCCGCCCCGACCCCCAAAAATATGGCTGGGAAAAATCGGACCTAGAGGCCGCCCTGCCCCAACTGGATGCTCTCCTCCATCTGCGCTGCTGGGGTCTGATGACCATTCTGCCCTTGGGGTTGGCCCCCTCAGAACAGTTGCAAGTATTTCAGGAATTGCGGGCTTGGGGTGAGGAACTGAGCACAAAGGGATGGCAGCAGCTCCGGTGGCAGGAGTACTCCATGGGGATGACCCAAGACTATCCTCTGGCGGTGCAGGCCGGTGCAACGATGGTGCGCATTGGTACGGCTATTTTTGGCGATCGCCCATCGGCGTTAAAAATTCAGCAGCAGTAATCCCCTTGGCAGGGACGCGGTAGTGCAGCTTGTCGAAGAGTCTCGATCTCAATGGAGGGTAGGCTTGGCCAGGGCGATCCAAGGGTTTGGCGGCACCCCAAGTAGGCTGCAGGGTAAGGGCAGCCACCATGCCGCAACTGCCATCAGGAAAACCTAGGGCACCAAAGTCACATCACATCAAAATATTAAATATTGAACTAACACATCCTTCCCCCTGTTCCCCTGGCAACGGTTGTTCCCCAACCTGGGCCGGGCAGCGAAGGCCACGTAGATGCCGCTATCGTTGTTCCCCTGGCAGGTGTTGCCCTCCAGGGTTGGTTGTGCCTGCTCGCCCACACCGATGCCATACCCCTCATTGCCGCTGCAGGTGTTCTGGCGAGCCACGCCCCCTGCACTGCCAACGTAGGCGATGCCGCTTTGCTTGTTCCCCTGGCAGGTGTTGCCCTCCAGGGTTGGTTGTGCCTGCTCGCCCAACTGGATGCCATGATACTCATTGCCGCTGCAGGTGTTCTGGCGAGCGATGCCCCCTGCACTGTCAACGTAGTCGATGCCGCTCCCCTTGTTCCCCTGGCAGGTGTTGCCCTCCAGGGTTGGCTGTGCTTGCTCGCCCAACTGGATGCCATGGTACTCATTGCCGCTGCAGGTATTCTGGCGAGCGATGCCCCCTGTACTGCCAACGTAGGCGATGCCGCAGTCCCTGTTCCCTTGGCAGGTGTTGCCCTCCAGGGTTGGTTGTGCGTACAAGCACACATAGATGCCATCGTCCCCATTACCGCTGCAGGTATTCTGGCGAGCGATGCCCGCTGCACTGTCAAAGTAGGCGATGCCGCACAAGTTGTTCCCCTGGCAGGTGTTGCCCTCTAGGGTTGGCTGCGCTTGCTCGCCCAACTGGATGCCATGGTACTCGTTGCCGCTGCAGGTATTCTGGCGAGCGATGCCCCCTGTACTGTCACCGTAGACGATGCCGCACTGCTTGTTCCCCTGGCAGGTGTTGCCCTCCAGGGTTGGCTGCGCTTGCTTGCCCACACCGATGCCATTGTACTCATTGCCGCTGCAGGTATTCTGGCGAGCGATGCCCCCTGCATTACCAAAGTAGGCGATGCCGCTCCCCTTGTTCCCCTGGCAGGTGTTGCCCTCCAGGGTTGGCTGCGCCTGCTCGCCCACACCGATGCCATACCTCTCATTGCCGCTGCAGGTATTCTGGCGAGCGATGCCCCCTGCATTACCAAAGTAGGCGATGCCGCACTTCTTGTTCCCTTGGCAGGTGTTGCCCTCCAGGGTTGGCTGCGCTTTCCAGTCCACATAGATGCCATTGTACTCATTGCCGCTGCAGGTATTCTGGCGAGCCACGCCCCCTGCACTGCCAACGTAGGCGATGCCGCTCTCCTTGTTCCCCTGGCAGGTGTTGCCCTCCAGGGTTGGTTGCGCATCCTCCTCCACAAGAATGCCGCAGGACTCGTTATTGCTGCAGGTGTTCTGGCGAGCGATGCCCCCTGGGCTGCCACCGTAGGCGATGCCGCTCTCCTTGTTCCGCTGGCAGGTGTTGCCCTCCAGGGTTGGTTGCGCCTCCTCCTCCACAAGAATGCCGCAGGACTCGTTATTGCTGCAGGTGTTCTGGCGAGCGATGCCCTCTGCACTGTGCAAGTCGTTGATAAGTGCCCTAACAACATCTCTCAAAAAGTCGGTAGAGAGGTAGGCGATGCCGCACTTGTTGTTCCCCTGGCAGGTGTTCTCCTCCAGGGTTGGCTGGGCGCGCACGACATAGATGCCATAGTCCTCATTGCCGCTGCAGGTGTTCTGGCGGGCGATGCCCGCTGCACTGTCAAAGTAGGCGATGCCGCTCCCCTTGTTCCCCTGGCAGGTGTTGCCCTCCAGGGTTGGTTGCGCCTGCTCGCTGACATAGATGCCATGGCGCTCATTGCCGCTGCAGGTGTTCTGGCGGGCGATGCCCGCTGCACTGTCAAAGTAGGCGATGCCGCTCCCCTTGTTCCCCTGGCAGGTGTTGCCCTCCAGGGTTGGTTGCGCCTGCTCGCCCACATAGATGCCATGGTACTCATTGCCGCTGCAGGTGTTCTGGCGAGCGATGCCCCCTGCACTGTCAACGTAGGCGATGCCGCACTTGTTGTTCCCCTGGCAGGTGTTGCCCTCCAGGGTTGGCTGCGCCTGCTCGCCCACATAGATGCCATGGTCCCCATTGCTGCTGCAGGTGTTCTGGCGGGCGATGCCCCCTGCACTGCCAACGTAGGCGATGCCGCACTTGTTGTTCCCCTGGCAGGTGTTGCCCTCCAGGGTTGGTTGTGCCTGCTCGCCCACATAGATGCCATGGTCCCCATTGCCGCTGCAGGTGTTCTGGCGAGCCACGCCCCCTGCACTGTCAACGTAGGCGATGCCGCACTCCTTGTTCCCCTGGCAGGCGTTCTCCTCTAGGGTTGGCTGCGCTTGCTGGCCCACAATAATGCCGAACTCATTGCCACTGCAGGTGTTCTGGCGAGCGATGCCCCCTGTACTGCCAACGTAGACGATGCCGCTTCCCTTGTTCTCCTGGCAGGTGTTGCCCTCCAGGGTTGGTTGCGCTCGCTGGTCGACATAGATGCCCTGCTTCCCATTGTCGCTGCAGGTGTTCTGGCGAGCCACGCCCCCTGCACTGTCAAAGTAGGCGATGCCGGTGTCTTCGTTCCCCTGGCAGGTGTTGCCCTCCAGGGTTGGTTGCGCCTCCTCCTCCACAAGAATGCCGCAGGACTCGTTATTGCTGCAGGTATTCTGGCGAGCGATGCCTGATGCACGTTCACGGTAGGCGATGCCGCACTGCTTGTTCCCCTGGCAGGTGTTGTCCTCTAGGGTTGGTTGTGCCTGCTCGCCCACATAGATGCCTTGCTTCCCATTGCCGCTGCAGGTGTTCTGGCGAGCCACGCCCCCTGCACTGTCAACGTAGGCGATGCCGCACTCCTTGTTCCCCTGGCAGGCGTTCTCCTCCAGGGTTGGCTGCGCTTGCTGGCCCACAATAATGCCGAACTCATTGCCACTGCAGGTGTTCTGGCGAGCGATGCCCCCTGTACTGCCAAAGTAGGCGATGCCGGTGCCTTCGTTCCCCTGGCAGGTGTTGCCCTCCAGGGTTGGTTGCGCCTGCTCGCCCACATCGATGCCGCAGGACTCGTTATTGCTGCAGGTATTCTGGCGGGCGATGCCCCCTGCACTGCCAACGTAGGCGATGCCGCTCCACGTGTTCCCCTGGCAGGTGTTGCCCTCCAGGGTTGGTTGCGCTTGCTCGCCCACATAGATGCCGCAGGACTCGTTATTGCTGCAGGTGTTCTGGCGAGCTATGCCCCCTGTACTGCCAACGTAGGCGATGCCGTTCAACTTGTTCCCCTGGCAGGTGTTGCCCTCCAGGGTTGGCTGCGCTTGCTCGCCCACAACAATGCCGCATCCATTGTCGTTGCAGGTATTCTGGCGAGCGATGCCCGCTGCACTGTCAACGTAGGCGATGCCGCTCCTCTTGTTCCCCTGGCAGGTGTTGCCCTCCAGGGTTGGTTGTGCCTGCTCGCCCAACTCGATGCCATGGTACTCATTGTCGCTGCAGGTGTTCTGGCGGGCGATGCCCCCTGTACTGCCAACGTAGGCGATGCCGTTCAACTTGTTCCCCTGGCAGGTGTTGCCCTCCAGGGTTGGCTGCGCTTGCTGGCCCACAATAATGCCGCATCCATTGTCGCTGCAGGTATTCTGGCGAGCCACGCCCCCTGCACTGCCAACGTAGGCGATGCCGCACTTGTTGTTCCCCTGGCAGGTGTTGCCCTCCAGGGTTGGTTGCGCTCGCTGGTCGACATAGATGCCCTGCTTCCCATTGTCGCTGCAGGTGTTCTGGCGAGCCACGCCCCCTGCACTGTCAACGTAGGCGATGCCGCACTTGTTGTTCCCCTGGCAGGTGTTGCCCTCCAGGGTTGGTTGCGCGTACAAGCACACATAGATGCCATGGTCCCCATTGCTGCTGCAGGTGTTCTGGCGGGCGATGCCCCCTGCACTGCCAACGTAGGCGATGCCGCACTCCTTGTTCTCCTTGCAGGTGTTGCCCTCCAGGGTTGGCTGCGCCTGCTCGCGCACATAGATGCCGCAGGACTCGTTATTGCTGCAGGTGTTCTGGCGGGCGATGCCTGCTGCCCTACCAAAGTAGGCGATGCCGCTCCCCTTATTCTCCTGGCAGGTGTTGCCCTCCAGGGTTGGTTGCGCCTGCTCGCAGACCCGGATGCCTACCCACTGATTTCCCGTGGCCTGGCAGTTGCTCACCAGTCCTGTGACGGTTCCACCTAGCCACAGGCCATCCCCGCCGCGCTTATTGACCACATCCCGCACGCCACCGCTGAAGCGGCAGCGCACAAAGGATATCTCACCCCTATTCACCTCAACCACATCGGCCCAGCCGCTGCCTTCGTGCACAAAGGCAATGTCGCTGGCACTGAACAGCCCCTCCCCTGCAAACTTCACAACCCACCCTTCGCCCTCACAAACGATGCGGGTGGTTTCCATGCCCTCCCCGATCAGTGTGAGCGCTTTATCAATGGTCAAGGGATGCTCCAGGCGATGTGTGCCGGCCTTCAGGTAGAGGGTGGCGCCGGCTGAGACGCTCTGTACTGCTTCTGCCAGCGTGCGAAAGTCACCGCTGCCATCGGGGGCAACCACCAGGCCTGCCGGTGCCGTCTGGAAATCTGACCACTGCACCACTAGGGGCACCTCTAGGGTCTCCCTGGCTGTCACTAGCCGCAGCGGTGTCCACACGACGCCAGACCTCAGGGGCTTCACTACCACCTGAATGCGGGTGGTCCCGGCTCCGAACTGTTGGGGGCTCACCTGCACTTGGCTGCTCTCGACGACGATTTGCCCAGGGCCCCCGGTCACTTCAAACTCGGCTGTTGCCCTCTGGCCGGGGGCAAGCATTCCTAGGTCTAACCTGGCCACGCTTGCCCTCAGACGTTGGCTTTGGGATGAGGGGGGGGCTGTTTCGGTGGCTCGGCCGGCAACGGTGTCCACGGCCAGTAATACCGCAGCTTCCCCTAGGCCGCGCAGCATTAAGGCTTCTACGGTGGCGTGGCGGTTGTCCTCGGAGGGGTTCTGGTGCAGTTGTGTCAGCAATTGTCCCCAGCGCTGGAGTTCCGCTAGGGCGGCGGGGTCTTCTTCCAGATCAACGCCCAGGAGGAGGGTCTGCAACTGCCGGTTGTTGAGGGGTGAGCCGCGGGCGACCAGCCGAGCTAGGCTACCCAGCAATGGGGTCAGTTGGTTCAAGGTCGCACTGGAAAGGGGCGAGGTCATGGTTAACGCTACACTGGCACTGCTTTTGTCTGGGGGCTTCAGGGGTGGTTTTTGGGCGGCGTCTGGGTTGCCTGCTGCTTGGCCAGGATAGGATCAGGGCAAATGCGGCCTATCTGCGGTGTGGTCTTCATTCATCAATTGCCGTTGGGATGAGCGCAATGTTGATGTGGTTTTATTGGTAAGCTAAAGGATGTTTTCTAAAACCATGCTAACACCGCCTATGGCTGCCTCCGTAAGCTTTGACCTCGATGCCCTCAACCAACGCTTTGAAGGGGCACATCCCCGTGACATTTTGGCATGGGCCGTCACAGAAATTCCCCAGGGGCTGGTGCAGACCAGTGCCTTTAACGTAGATGACATGGTGATTACAGATCTGCTGTACCGTGATCTGCGCCCCAATCCACCGGTGCCCGTTCTCTTTTTGGACACGCTCCATCACTTTGCCGAGACCCTAGCATTTGTGCAGCAGGCCAAGGAAAAATACAGTCTGGATTTGCGCACCTACAAAATCCCTGATGTTGACAGCCGCGAAGCCTTTGCTGCCCGCTATGGCGACAAACTTTGGGAAACCAATGTTGAGCAGTTTCACCATCTCACTAAAATTGAACCGCTGCAACGGGGCTTGGCAGAACTGCATACTGTGGCTTGGATTACCGGCCGGCGTCGCGATCAAGCGCTCACCCGTGCCAATATGCCCTATGTGGAACTGGACAAAGAGGGTCGTCTGAAAATTAATCCCCTTGCTGCTTGGACACGGAAACAAACTTGGGCCTATGTGATGGAGCACGGGGTGATTTACAATCCCCTCCACGATCGCGGCTATGCCAGCATTGGCGATGAGCCCCTCACCACCCCTATCGCCGAGGGGGAAGATGAACGGGCCGGTCGCTGGCGCGGCATGGGCAAAACCGAGTGCGGGATTCACATCTAAGCCGATGTACTTTCAGGACGTTATTGCAACACTGCACCAATTTTGGGCGGCTCAGGGATGCCTGATTGCTCAGCCCTACGATGTGGAAAAAGGCGCCGGTACCAAAAGCCCCCATACCTTTTTGCGGGCCCTCGGCCCTGAACCTTGGGCAGTGGCCTATGTCGAACCCTGTCGGCGACCAGCGGATGGCCGCTATGGCGAGAATCCCAACCGCTATCAGTACTACTACCAGTACCAAGTGCTGATTAAGCCCTCTCCCGACAATATCCAAGAGATCTATTTGGAGTCACTGCGCGCCCTTGGCATTCGCCCCCAAGATCATGACATTCGCTTTGTCGAAGACAACTGGGAGGATGCTGCCGTCGGCGCGTGGGGGGTAGGCTGGGAGGTGTGGCTAGATGGCATGGAAGTGACCCAGTTTACCTACTTCCAGCAGTGCGGTGGTCTGGATTGTCGGCCGGTCTCCATTGAAATTACCTACGGCCTAGAACGGTTGACCATGTACCTCCAGGAGGTGGATGCGATCGCCAGTATCCGATGGAACTCTACCCTCACCTATGGCGATGTCCATCTCCAAGGGGAAATTGAGCAATCCACCTACAACTTTGAAGCCTCCGACCCGGAACGATTGTTCACGCTTTTTAGTCTCTACCAGCAGGAGGCGGAGCAGCTTCTAGAAAAGCAGTTGGTACTGCCCAGTTTGGATTATGTGCTCAAGTGTTCCCACACCTTTAACCTGCTGGATGCCCGCGGCGTCATTTCGGTGGCAGAGCGCACGCGCTACATTGGTCGCATTCGCGGATTGGCCCGGCGGGTTGCCCAAGCCTATGTCCAACAACGGGAGGCTCTGGGGTTTCCACTGCTGAAGGAGCCGGCGGCGATCGCCCCCTAAGTCACCCTTCTCTAAGGAGCAGCCATGGGACGGCAATGGCTCCTGTTGGTGGTCTTAAGCGTGCTTGCAGCATCGGCAACGCTGGCAGCGGATGGGCCACGCTTTGTGAGTCCGAGAAAGTTTTGGGGGCAGTTGGTCCATCAGGTCAAACCGCTGCAGCCCGAAAAAGTGGTGGCCCTCACCTTTGATGATGGTCCTTGGGGAGCCTCAACTCGCCAGGTTCTGCAAATTCTCAAGCAGGAGGAGGTCAAGGCCACATTCTTTATCCTTGGCAAGCACGCCCTCATGTACCCCGATGTCATTGCTGACATTGTCAAAGCGGGTCATGCCGTTGGCAATCATAGTTGGAGTCATCCCTACAAACCCGTTGACCCTAAAGTTGCCAAGCAGGAAATTGAAAACACCTCTGCCCTGATTGCCAAGCAAAGCCAAGCGCAAACCCGCCTTTTTCGGCCACCGGGGGGCAATTTGACCACAGGGCTAGTGGATTATGCGCAGTCAAAAAACTACGCCATTATCCTGTGGTCGGTGGATCCTCACGACACCCGCCCCAACACCACCGCAGCGGAAATTGTTGAGCGCACCCTCAAGGCAGTGAAACCGGGTAGTATTATTTTGCTCCACGATGGCGGCGGCGATCGCGCCACGACCCGCAAAGCCCTCCCCACCCTCATTCATCGCCTGCGACAAAAAGGTTATCGCTTTGTCACGGTGCCGGAACTGCTGCAACTGGCAGTGAAAACCCCCCCACCCAAGCCTGAACCGACACCCACCCCTCAACCGATCATCACGCCGACACCGAGCCCAGCAGGTCCGCCCACGCCTGAGCTGACGCCGAGCCCTCCGAGTGGCAGTCAACGGCAATTGCAGCCACCACATGCCCCCTCACTGCGGCCCTAGGGGAAATTCATTAATCTGGGGCGTCGAGGTACCATTGAGGGTTTCTCCCAGTTGATTCAGGGGTTCATAGATTGGTTCTAAGCTGGCTTGGGTGTCAGCGATCGCCCGCAGGAGTTCAGCCGTGAGATATTCCAAGGGATGGGGAGGGGGCGCTTGGCGGCGCCAATACTTGGGGGTGGGCACAAACTCACTGGCCACGGCCTGAAGCTGATAGGCCAAGGCTTTCACCTTGGCCAGGTACGTCAGGGTTTCCTCAAGGTGCCGGGTAATTTGCTGGTGCTGAGCTTGCAGTTGTTGCCACTGTTCGGGGGCGATCGCAGCGGGTTTGAGATCCAGCGGGGTCAAATCCTGAAACAGGGCTTCTAAGTCCGGGGTTTCACTACTCACGAGTCCCTCCAACAGGGCCGCATCAAATAACTCCCCGAGCACTTCCGGAGAGATTACTGCCCACTCACTGGGGGAAGAAAATGGCGGATCAGGAGCTGTCATGGGCATTTACCACGTCCTGTTGGGGGAGATTGCAGAGCATGAAAACGGGGCAGTTGCCCCAACTTTGTTAACCTTATAACGGTTTTGTTTGGTGATTGCGGTTGTGACCTCCTCTTCTTTGCCAATTGTGTTGGGTGTAACGGGTGCCTCTGGTCTCATTTATGCAGTGCGTGCCATTAAATTTCTATTACAAGCGAACTATCCTATTCAACTAGTGGCATCGAAGGCGGCGCATCAAGTGTGGCGGGCAGAATATGGCCTCACCCTGCCGACTCAGCCCGATAAGCAGGAACTGTTTTGGCGCGAACAGGCCCAAGTTTGGGAAGGTTGCCTCACCTGCCATCGGCCAACAGATGTGGCAGCAGCGATCGCCAGCGGTTCCTTTCGCACCCTGGGCATGGTGATTCTCCCCTGTAGTATGAGCACAGTAGCCAAGTTAGCGGCAGGCCTGAGTTCCGATCTCCTAGAGCGGGTGGCGGATGTCCACCTCAAGGAGCACCGTCCACTGGTGCTGGTGCCCCGCGAAACCCCCTTTAGTCTCATTCATCTGCAAAACCTGACCCAACTGGCAATGGCTGGGGCGCGCATTGTACCCGCCATCCCTGCATGGTATCACCGGCCGCAGACCATTGAAGACTTAGTGGATTTTGTGATCGCCCGTGCCCTTGATCAGTTAGGGTTGGATTGTGTGCCTCTGCAACGTTGGCAAGGACCCCTTTCCTAATGCGCCCTTGGATTTATTGGGGGGCGATCGCCCTGCTCACAACACTGGCTATCCAAAATTGGCAGCCGGTGGTCTCCCTGCGCTTTTTAGGACAGCAAACCCCGGCACTGCCCCTTGCCGCTTGGATTGTGGTGGCCGCCCTTTCAGGGATCGTCGCTGGCCAGTGTTTACTCTGGCTAACCCCAGAAACACAGGCCCCAGTGGCGCGGCCAACCCCGCGATCGCAACCCCCTGAACCTGAAGGGGATGCCTCAATGCGTCCGCCGCAGGAGGAGCCAGAGATGGATACCAGCAACGTCGAGGATTGGTTTAGCGAGCCAGAGCCAGCCCCCCGCCAACCAGACATTCAAGATCGCCCCCCCACCACCTACTCATATCAATATCGTCCTTCCCGCAAAGCAACTGCCAAAGCCCCCCCGCCTCCCCCTCAAGTTGTGGACGCTGAATACCGCATTCTGACACCGCCGCCCGCCAAAGACAATCCCCCTGAGGATGAAGAAGACTGGGATATTCCCCTATGATCAAACGTGTTGCCATCGGAGGGAGCTGCTGTGAAGGTTGCAGTGGTTGGTGCGACAGGCCGCACCGGTCAGCGAATTGTGAGTGCCCTACAATCATCGGAGCATCAGGCGATCGCCGTTGTGCGTAACCCCGCCAAAGCCCAAGGGCGCTGGCCAACGGTCGAGATTCGTATTGCCGATGTCACCCAACCCCAGACCCTTCCCCCTGCCCTTAAAGATTGCGAGGCAGTGATTTGTGCCACGGGCGCTAGCCCTAACCTGAACCCCCTAGAACCCCTGAGTGTCGATTATCTGGGCACCAAAAATCTCGTGGATGCCGCCAAAGCCACCCAAGTACAGCAGTTTATCCTTGTCTCGTCGCTATGTGTCTCGCAATTTTTCCATCCCCTGAATCTTTTTTGGCTGATTTTGTATTGGAAGCAGCAGGCAGAACGTTATCTCCAGGAAAGCGGTTTAACTTACACGATTGTGCGGCCAGGGGGTCTGAAGGAAACCGATGACGGCGGCTTTCCGATCATTGCCCGAGCAGATACCCTCTTTGAGGGCAGTATCCCGCGATCGCGGGTGGCAGAAATCTGTGTGGCAGCCTTGGGCGAGCCAAGTGCCTACAACAAAATCTTTGAGGTGGTGAACCGTCCCGATCAGACGCCAGTGGCCTATCCAGAGTTATTCCGCTCAGTTGCGGCGATGTGAGGATAAGTTGATGCGCTTTTCCCGTTGGTTGGGGGCGATCGCTGGTCTAGTGACCATAGGCTATTTCTCTTTGGGGACGCGCTCAAGTGCTCTTTGGTGGTATTGGTACCGCTGGCAGCGGAGTTCAATTGCCCCCTTAGTGATGCAGGGGGGGGATCCCTATGTACGGGCCCTGATGCGCACCATTTCTGCCAGTGAAGCCAATGATGCCAATCCCTACACGCTCCTCTATGGGGGAGAGCACGTCCAAGACCTGAGCCAGCATCCGGATCGCTGCATTCCCATTCGCCGAGGTGCCAATCCGCACCTGTGCACCACCGCCGCCGGCCGCTATCAATTTCTCACCACCACTTGGCAAGAAAAAGCCGCCCGCTACCATCCCCAACCGCCAAGCTGGTTTTGGCAGGACTATAGCTTTGCCCCAGAGTATCAAGATCAGGTGGTCTATCGCTGGCTCACGGATCCTGCCGCCTGGAATGCCGATATTCCCCAACTCCTGCGGGAAGGCCGAGTACAGGAGGTCTTTGCCCTACTGTCGGATACATGGACCAGTCTGGGCTATGGCATGGAGAGCAACCTGATCACGCCCCACCTCGAAGAGATTTACCAGCAATTGTTGGCTCAAGAATTAGCCACCTTCCAGACCGCCGAATCTGCGGGGAGGAGCCCATTGCCCTAGTTCACTTTCTCCGCCGGTGGCTACCCCAATGGCTCATTCTGGTCTTGCAATGCACTCAGTGACGAAACAGCTTTCCCCTGCTCCCACAGATTAAAATCAAAAGAACCCTCTGGTGCAAATCGGCTGGCCTTGGTGGATGTCTATGTCGTTTCTTGAGTATCTCCATGCAGAACCTCGTCGTGTCATTGTCTTTGATGGCGCAATGGGTACAAATCTTCAGGCACAAAACCTGACGGCAGAGGATTTTGGTGGCAAGGAGTACGAAGGCTGCAACGAATATCTGGTCATTAGTCAGCCAGAGCCGGTGGCCAAGGTGCATCGCGATTTTTTGGCAGCAGGCGCCGATGTCATTGAAACGAATACCTTTGGCTCCTCCTCAATTGTTCTTAGTGAATACAATTTGGGCGATCGCGCCTACGAAATCAGCAAAACAGCCGCTGAGCTCGCCAAATCCGTGGCCGCTGAATTTAGCACCCCCGAAAAGCCCCGCTTCGTTGCCGGCTCCATGGGACCGGGGACTAAACTGCCCACCCTTGGCCACATTGACTACGACACCCTCTACAGGGCCTTTCGCGAACAGGCTGCTGGTCTGTTTGACGGCGGGGTGGATCTCTTTATCATTGAAACCTGCCAAGATGTACTGCAAATTAAAGCAGCCCTCAATGGGGTGATGGCTGTCTTTCAGGAGCGGGGAGAACGCCGCCCCCTGATGGTCTCTGTGACGATGGAGCAGCAGGGCACGATGCTGGTTGGCTCGGAAATTGGCGCTGCCCTAACGATTCTGGAACCCTATCCCATTGATATTTTGGGTCTCAACTGCGCCACCGGCCCCGATTTGATGACGGAGCACATCCGCTACCTTGCGCAACACTCCCCCTTTGTCATTTCCTGTATTCCCAATGCCGGCTTACCGGAAAACATCGGTGGTCATGCCCACTACAAACTGACGCCGATGGAATTGCGGCTGGCCCTGACCCGCTTTGTCGAAGACTTTGGGGTACAAGTGATTGGCGGCTGCTGTGGCACGCGCCCGGATCATATTGCGGCTCTTGCGGAGATTGCAGCGACCCTGACCCCCAAGGCGCGATCGCCCCAACGGATTCCCGCTGCCGCCTCCATCTACAGTCCTCAGCCCTATGACCAAGAGAATTCTTTCCTGATCATTGGTGAGCGACTCAATGCCAGTGGCTCCAAAAAATGCCGCGATCTCCTCAATGCCGAAGATTGGGATGGTCTCGTTGCCCTTGCCCGTGCCCAAGTGCGCGAAGGTGCCCACATCCTGGATGTCAACGTGGACTATGTGGGTCGCGACGGTGTGCGGGATATGCGCGAGTTGGTATCGCGGCTGGTAACCAACGTAACGCTGCCCCTGATGCTCGACTCCACTGAATGGCAAAAGATGGAAGCGGGTCTGAAGGTGGCCGGGGGCAAGTGCTTGCTGAACTCCACGAACTTTGAGGATGGTGAACCTCGCTTTTATAAGGTCCTGGAACTGGCAAAAACCTACGGCGCCGGCGTGGTCATCGGCACCATTGATGAAGAGGGGATGGCACGAACAGCTGAAAAAAAGTTTGCCATTGCCCAACGGGCCTATAGGGCAGCCCTTGACTACGGCATTCCCCCCTGGGAAATTTTCTTTGACCCCCTAGCACTGCCAATTTCCACAGGGATTGAAGAGGATCGGGGCAATGGTCGAGAAACCATTGAGGCCATTCGGCGAATTCGCGCTGAACTCCCCGGCTGTCATATTCTGCTGGGGGTTTCCAATATCTCCTTTGGCTTAAATCCAGCAGCCCGCCAAGTCCTCAACTCCATGTTTCTCCACGAGGCCATACAAGCAGGCATGGATGCGGCCATCGTCAGTGCTGCTAAGATTCTGCCCTTGGCTAAAATTGAGCCAGAGCAGCAGCAGGTCTGCCGTGATCTCATCTACGACCGACGGCGATTTGAGGGGGACGTCTGTGTCTATGACCCCCTTGCGGAACTGACCCGTCTATTTGAGGGCAAGAGCGCCAAACAGAATCGCTCCCAAGTGGAAAACCTGCCCATTGAGGAGCGGCTCAAACGCCACATTATTGATGGCGATCGCCTTGGCCTCGAGGACACCCTGGCCCAAGCTCTTGAAACCTATGCCCCCCTTGAAATTATCAATACATTCCTGCTCGACGGCATGAAGGTGGTGGGCGAACTCTTTGCCTCTGGGCAGATGCAGCTTCCCTTTGTTTTGCAGTCGGCAGAAACGATGAAGGCCGCTGTGGCCTACCTCGAACCCTTTATGGAAAAATCCGCCACTGGCGACACTGCCAAGGGCACCGTCGTTATTGCTACGGTGAAGGGGGATGTCCATGATATTGGTAAAAACTTGGTGGATATTATCCTCACCAACAACGGCTATCGCGTGATTAACTTGGGGATTAAGCAACCCGTGGAAAATATCATCCAGGCCTATGAGGAGCATCAGGCCGACTGCATTGCCATGAGTGGTCTCCTGGTCAAATCCACCGCCTTTATGAAGGAAAATCTCGAGGTCTTTAATGAGCGGGGCATTACCGTTCCCGTAATTTTGGGGGGAGCTGCCCTCACACCCAAATTTGTCTATGAGGATTGCCAGTCCACTTACCACGGTCAAGTGATCTACGGCAAGGATGCCTTCGCCGATTTGCATTTTATGGATCGGCTAATGAGTGCAAAGGCCGCAGGTCAGTGGGACGATCGCCAAGGATTTTTGGATGGTACAACGATCTCCACCCCAAGCCCAAGGGCGATCGCCCTCGAACCCACCGCAGTTCCTGAACCTGAAACGCCAGAAGTGGTGGATACCCGCCGCTCTGAAGCCGTTGCTGTGGATATTCCCCGCCCCACACCCCCCTTCTGGGGCATTCGTCACCTCAAGCCGGATCAGATTCCACTTTCTGAGGTCTTTGCCTATCTGGATCTCCAAGCCCTGATTGCAGGTCAATGGCAGTTTCGTAAACCCAAGGATCAAGACCGTGCCACCTACGACGCCTTCCTTGCCGAGAAAGTCTACCCTATCCTTGAGGCGTGGAAACAGCGCATCCTTGCTGAAAACCTGCTCCATCCTGAACTGATTTATGGCTACTTCCCCTGCCAAAGTGAGGGCAACACTGTCTATATCTATGATCCCCTAGGGGATAAGGATGCCTGGGTCCCTGAGCGAGCGATCGCCCAGTTTACCTTCCCCCGCCAAAAGGGTGGCCGTCGTCTGTGTATTGCTGACTTCTTTGCTCCTGTGGAATCGGGCATCATTGATGTCTTTCCCATGCAGGCCGTCACCGTTGGTGAAATTGCCACCCAAGTGGCGCAGGAGCTATTTGCCGCCAATCAATACAGTGATTACCTCTACTTCCACGGGATGGCGGTGCAAACGGCCGAAGCCCTCGCCGAGTGGTGTCATGCCCGTATTCGCCGCGAGTTGGGCTGCACCCCTGATCCGGAGTCCATTCGCGATATTCTTGCCCAGCGCTACCAAGGCTCCCGCTATAGCTTTGGTTATCCTGCCTGCCCCAATATGCAGGACCAATATACGCAACTGCGACTCCTTGAGAGCGATCGCATGGGGATGTACATGGACGAAAGCGAACAACTCTACCCTGAGCAATCCACGACAGCCATCATCTGCTACCATCCCACCGCCAAGTATTTCAGCGTCTAAGCCCCAGCTTGCCTTGGGCCCATCGCAGCGAAAACCCTGTTGGGGGAGCACTTCTTTGAGGACTAGCTGCCGCTGGTGCCGGTCAAGGCCACTGGCAACCCCCAGTGGTCTCTCAATGTCGTCGCCAGTATTTTTGAGTTTGAGCACTTGTGGTCCAGTCCCTCAACGCGGGCAGAGACCTGGGGCACTTCTACGGGTTCTAGGTGAACTCCCAGCCCCCTGATCCCCTCGGGATCACCTGTTGTCGGGTGATCTTGGCGGGTTGACGGTCCCCTTTGATCCGTGATCTGTGGGGATGGAGTGGTTGATCTTTCCCGCCTTGCCAGAACCCAGTCATCAGGATCCAGACAATGAGGTCACTACTGACCCACAAAAATAGGGGTGGATATAGTAGCGCCACAATGGCTGTGAGCAGTACCCAAAGCGGGAATAGGTTGGTCAACCATTCAAGGCGGGACATCAGGAAAAATCTATGGAGTGTTGAAGCATCCTAATAGGGAACGTCAAAAAATGTTAAGCGGGATACATTTTTTGGGAAGGCATGAGCTTTAAAATGTAAGATACAGCAAAAATACTGAAAGATATACAGGTTGGGGGAATGATTCCAAACATTAGACTTGCTACAGTTTTTTTCTAAGGTATTGCCTCACGACAGAGGATGTGAACGCGTCCAAAAACAGTTTTCACTGTTTTGTTTTTGTTCAATCCTAATCACAGGGGTAATCAAAGAGCCCTACCTTAGACAATAAGCTCCAAGTTTTAGCATTGGGTGTCTTCCATTTCTGACCCTAAAGATATCAAAAATTTATAGACTTTTAAAGCGGCGGTTGTCTATTGCTGATTCAGATATCTATCGGATTGTCAGAGGAACAATTTCTATGACAGCAAGCACACCTACGTCAAGTTCAGTAGCGCAAGTGGGCAACAAAGCATTGGCATTTCCAGCACGGGTGATTCAGAAGGTGATTGGCGATCGCCTCTCCGGTCACTTAACCTTTACCGATCCGAGGGACCCCTCCATCGGCTGGAACCTGTACGTGGGCAATGGTCAACTGCATTACGCCAATAGCACTGTTGGGCATCAGGAACGCTTCAACTACCTGTGTCAACGCTATTGTCCTCAACTCAGCACCACACTAGCAACCGATGAAACGGAGTATCAGTATCTCTGTCGTCTTTGGCAACAGGGACAATTGACCCTGCCCCAATTGCGTAAGCTACTCTTTCTCTTTAGTCAAGAAGCACTGGTTCATATCTTTGCCATGCCCCAAGCCACGTTGCAGATGGAGCAGGTGGCGGGTCTTGAGCACTTGGTTCTCTGTGTGCCGATCAAGGAGACTCTGAGTCAACTGCGGCAGGCGATTACCCAAGCAGTACAGGTGCGCACCTATTTGAACTCGCCGCTGCAACGACTGGTGCTAACCACAACCGAGCGAGTTCCCGCTGATCTGTGGCCAATGGACTATGGCCGCAATATTGCCGCTGCCTTGCCTCAACTCTTGGAGCACAAACCCGTACTCTATGAAGTGGCGACTCAGTTGCGCATGGAGGCGATCGCTACTGCTCAGTTACTGCAACCCGCCCTAGTCAATGGTTTGATTGGCCAGGACCCCTACACTGGCCCCACCAGTGATACTCGCCCCATCGTGGCTTGTATTGACGACAGCCGCACCATTCAGCGCAATGTCCGCCTCATTTTGGAGACCTGTGGTTATCGGGTACTCGGTTTGATGCAACCAACCCATGCCCTCAGTGCCCTTAATGACACGAAGCCTAACTTAGTCTTGATGGATATCTCGATGCCAGAAATGGATGGCTATGAGCTATGCCGTCAACTGCGGCAAACAGAAGCCCTTAAGGATGTACCAGTAGTGATGCTCACAGGGCGCGACGGGCTCGTGGATCGGATTCGCGCACGGATGGTGGGGGCGACGGACTATTTAACCAAGCCCTTTACCCCACAGGAGTTACTATCGTTAGCGGAGCGATTTACTCAGACTGCAGCAATGGAGAGTCATTCATGAAGCAGGTGCTCGTCATTGAGGATTCCCGCACAGAGCAAACCCTGATTGTCTCAATTTTAGAGAAATTGGGACACCAGGCCCATGTGGCCCAAACAGCGGAAAAAGCCATGGAATGGTTGGCTACGCATCAGCCACCGGATTTGATTGTGCTCGATATTGTGATGCCAGGAGCCAATGGCTTTGAACTCTGCCGCGAAGTACGGGCGAATTCCCTCCTCAAGACGGTGCCGATTATCTTTTGCTCCTCTAAGGATCAGGACTTTGATCGTTTTTGGGCATTGCGTCAGGGGGGGAATGCCTACATCACCAAACCCTTTGAACCAGAAGATTTCATTGCAACCATTAACGAGTACTTGCCTCCCTTGCCTCAATGATGTCTGTGAGTGCCCCAATCCTTCAGGAATACTTTCATGTGGAACTGCCCCGACGGGTGAATGTGGGCATTCCCCTTGGGCAAACCGCTGAGGTTTTAAGCGTTGAGCCACGGGATATTTCTCTGGTGCCGGGGGTTTCAGCTGCGCTTTTGGGGATTAGTAACCACCGGGGGCGGTTGTTGTGGATGCTTGACCTATTGAAATTGCTGGGGGTGGAGCATGCTTGGGGGCGATCGCCCCACCAACGGTGGACGGCACTGGTGATGCGCGATACTGACGGTTCTTCGCCGCGTCAACTGGCTTGTTTGGTGAGTCAACTGCGGGGCATTATTCATGTATCCCCCCAGCAGCAACAACCGGTGCCCCAGCGCCTTCAAGGACAGGTGCAGCAGTATTTGCAGGGTTTTGTGCAGTTGGATGGACTGCCAATTTTACTATTGAATGTTGAAGCCGTTTTTGAAGCTGTTGCCTATTCAGCCGCTCCAGCCCTATGACCTCCCTTGCCAATTCCACCCCGCCAACCTCATCCCTGAGCGATCGCTACTTCAATGCCATCCTCACTCAGGATATTCCAACCCTACGAGCCCTCCTTGAGGAAGAACCCACGGATCGTTTGGTACAGTTGACCCTAGCCACTGCCCTAGAACAGGCGGGTGATGTCCCTGCCGCCGAAGCCCTTTATCAAGCGATCGCCGAAGCAGATCAGGGAATTTTTGGTCAAAGTGCCCGCCATGCCTTGGCCCTATTGCAGACACGCCCTGCCCCTGCCCCGCTCCCCTCACCGCCCAGGGCCCCCCTTGCCGCTATCCCTATTCCCCTCGGACGGGGTCAAATCAAACAGTTGCGGCAGGGGCTGCACACCTTAGAAACCTGGCTAGGGCAACTCCAGCAACAGGAGTGGCATAGCCCTTTGCCTGAGTTTAAGGATCCTCAACTTGCCGCCATTGGCCAAGGAATTGCCGTCTTGGTTGCTCAACTCCAGCAGCAGCAGGATCAGATTCAAACCCTTGAAGCCCAACGTCAGGAGGAAGTACAGCGGCAGCGCCAAGAACGGATGAAAATGCAGGAGGCAGTGATTAACCTATTGCTGGATATTGAGGGAGCCCAGCGGGGAGATCTCACCGTACGCGCCAAGGTGGACGAAGGGGAAATGGGTTCCATTGCCGATGCTTTCAATGCCACAGTGCGTAGTTTGCGTCAAATTGTGGTCCAAGTCCAAACCGCTGCCAACCAAGTCCAAGCCGCTGCCCAAACTACCCAGGGGGCGATCGCCGGACTGGTGGCCGGGGCAACCCAGCAAGCGGCCGACATTGATCGCAGTGTGGAGGCGGTCGAAGCAATGGCCGCCTCAGTGCAAGCTGTGGCCCAGTCTGCCCAAGAAGCAGCAGCGATCGCTGCCGAGGGGTTGACGGCAGCACAATTGGGGGATGCCACCATGGATACCACCGTGGAGAGCATGGAAAATATCCGCCTCAGCGTGGCCGAAACTGCCAAGAAAATGAAACGCCTCGCTGAATCCTCCCAAGAAATCTCCAAAATCATCAACATTATCTCCAGCATTTCTGAGAAAACCAACCTTTTGGCCTTTAATGCCTCGATTGAAGCTGCACGCGCTGGGGAGCACGGCCAAGGCTTCCGGGTGGTGGCCGATGAGGTGCGACGCTTGGCGGAGCGGGTCACAGATTCAGCGCGGGATATTGAACAGTTAGTGACGGGGATTCAGCAGGAGACGGCTGAGGTACTTCAGGAAATGGAGGGCAGTACGGCGCAAGTGGTTAAGGGCACCCAGTTGGTGAGTCAAACCAAAGCAACATTACAGGGACTGGCTCGCCTCAACCAACAGATTGATTCACGACTGCAAATGATTTCTGAGCGCACTGCCTCCCAAACCTCCACGGCCGCAGAGGTCACGCAGATTATGCAGCGGGTTGCCCAGATGGCACAAACAACAACTTCAGCCGCTGCTGCTGTGGTCCATGCCATGGAAAGCCTAGTCGCCGTTGCCGCAGAACTACAAGCCTCGGTATCGCGGTTCCGCGTGGATGCTTAAGGACGGGTAACCTATGACCCTTGATGCCGCCGACCTGGATGCGATTACCCAAGAGGCACGCCATTGCTTCCTGTACGAGGATGCCCCGGAGTATTTACTGCTCCTCGAACAGTGGGCAGAGCAGGTGGTCACCGATCCCGAGCGTCACTATACAGCTGAGGATTACAACACGCTGATGCGGGCGGCGCATTCCCTCAAAGGGGGAGCTGGCATTGCCCAACTCAGTGAGCTACAGGCCTTGAGCCATCGCCTAGAGGATATTCTGGAAGCCCTTAAGGAAGGTCGCCTAGGGGATCGCCCCCGTGCTCATCATCTTCTGGTTCAAGGCATTGAGCAAGCCCAGGAGCTCTTGGCCGCCGCCAAACAGAATCATTCCCTAACGCCAACGCCCCCCTATCAAGCCCTGCTTGCTGCCCTCACGGAACTCCTTAGCACCGTCTCAGATCCTTCCTCGCCCCCCACTGTCGCTCCCCCCGATCTGCGCACCGCCTTGACGCAAACCCTTGAGGAGTCCCTGCAGCTCCTAGAGGCCAGTGCCACGGATGCAGAGCGGGAGACGGCCTTGGCTCAGCTGATTGCCACTGCCCACACCTTAGGGAAACAGTACCCACTGCCGTGGTTGCAGCAACTGGCCGCAGAATTACCGAAGTTAGCAGCGGATTTGCCCCTTGGGGAATTAGTGCCCGCCATTGTCGCTGAGTGTCGTCAATTGCAGCAGGCAGAACTGGTCAAGTTACTGCCCCCTGAACCAACCCCTCCCCCGCCTGCGGAAACAGCTCCGCCCCAAGACAGCTATCTGCGCATTCCCGTCAGTCGGCTGGATCGCCTCGGTAACACGGTCAGCGAATTGCTCATTGGCCAAGAACGCCTCACCCTCTATCAACAGCAGTTTTTGCGGGCCAATCGCGAACTGAAGCAGCGCCTTGACCAATTTCGGCCCATTCGCGATCAGGTGCAGACTTTTTACGATCGCTTAGCCACCCCCCTTGGCGGTCCAGGTCGGCCAACCAATGGCCACAACGACTTTGATGCCCTGGAATTTGACCGCTACACAGAGCTGCACACCGCCCTCCAAGATTTTCAAGAATTGCTGGTGCGGATTCAGGAGACAGGCGCCGATATTGATCTGCTCAGCCGCGATCTCCAAGAGGCCCTTGATCTCAACCGTCAGCACTTAAATAGTCTCTACGCTGAACTGACGAATTCCCGCTTGGTGCCCTTTCGCCAACTGGCACAAATGTTTGTCACCGCTGTGCAAGCCTTGGGCGATCGCCACCATAAACCGGTTCAACTGGTGATTGAGGGGGGCGATACCCTTGTAGATCAAGTGATTTTGCAGCAACTCAAGGCACCCCTGACCCATCTGGTGCGCAACGCCTTTGACCACGGTCTTGAGCCACCCAAACAGCGGCAGCAACTGGGCAAGTCCCCGACAGGCACCATT
This sequence comes from Thermosynechococcus vestitus BP-1, assembly GCF_000011345.1. Lineage (NCBI taxonomy): Bacteria > Bacillati > Cyanobacteriota > Cyanophyceae > Acaryochloridales > Thermosynechococcaceae > Thermosynechococcus > Thermosynechococcus vestitus. The sequence continues at coordinate 1,049,670 of NC_004113.1, read as the reverse complement.
TGGCTACGAGCGCGACTGCGGGGGAATGCCGTGGAAATTCAGGTGGCCGATGATGGTCGGGGAATTGATCTGCAACGGGTGAGTCAAAAAGCAGTGGAACTGCGGCTTTGCTCTGCCGAACAAGTTCCTCACCTGAGCCGCGAGCAGATTTTGGAATTTCTCTTTGTGCCAGGGTTTTCAACCGCCAAGCAGGTGAGTGATCTCTCCGGTCGTGGGGTGGGACTCGATGTGGTGCGTGAGCAAGTCCAGCGATCGCGGGGGCATCTGCAGATCACCACTGAACCCCAGCGGGGAACCACCTTTACCCTCACCCTTCCATTGACCCTGAGTCTGCTGCCCATGGTCCTGTGTCAAGTGGGGGAGTTAACCTTGGCCATCCCCGATCTGAGTATCCGCGAAGTCATTGCCCTCAAGGAATACACCGATATTCGCCACCCCAGTGCCACCATTGACTGGCAAGGACAATCGATTCCCCTGTATCCACTGCATCAATTGCTGCCCTATCAGCGTCCCCTAAGTGGGCCAACGCGACCCCTTGGTGTGGGTGTGGTGGTGGATGTGGCCGGTCAGGCGGTGGCCTTGGCGGTGAACTATCTCATTGCCGAGCGGGAGTTAGTGGTCAAGCCCTTTGATCAAACGGTACCCGTGCCCCCCTACGTCATGGGTTGTACGGTTCTGGGAAGCGGTGAAGTGGTGCCAGTTCTCGCTCCCGATAACTTTACGGTGCTCCTGAGACCCGTGGAGGTACGGGCCTCCCCGATGGAAAGCCCCCAGCAGCCCATCACTCCCCAGGTGCTCATTGTTGATGACTCCATTACCGTGCGCCGGCTCCTGGATCGTGTGCTGCGGCAGGCGGGCTACAATGTTGTGCAATGCCGCGATGGCAAGGAAGCCTTGGATTTTCTCCTTGCGGCAGGCGATCAAGTCTCCCTTGTGATCACGGATATCGAGATGCCCCGCCTTGATGGCTATGACTTGCTAGAGGCGATTCGTCTTTCGGCGCGTTTACGCCATTTACCGGTTGCAATGTTAACCTCACGGGGAGGGGATACCCACCGCCAAAAAGCCCTTCAACTGGGTGCCAATGGCTACATTACCAAGCCTTTTCAACCCCAAGGGATACTGCAAACGGTAACGCAACTGCTCACAGGTCGTCATGGTGGGGTGGCGACCCTGAGCCAATAAAGCATCAGATTGGATTGCCGCAAAAATGTTTTATGAAACATGGCGATCGCCAGATTTCGCGGACAGCCTTGCTAGGATCGGGGTGACTTGCGGTGGAGAGAGCAACCATGCCTGCACAGGTGGAAGAAAAATCAATTGTGCCGACGGTCATTGTGGGGGTAGGTGGCACCGGCATCGAGGTGCTATCGCGGGTGCGACGACTGGTGGAGGAAACCTACGGCAGCCTGAAACAGTTTCCTGTGATCAGCTTCCTGGCCATTGATACCGATCGCGACTACAAAGTAAGCAACCCCCTTGCTGCAGGCTCTCCCCTCAAGGACAACGAAAAGCACTGGGCCAGTGTCAGTGGCAAAAACGTGCAGCAAATCATTCAAAACCTCGACAACTACCCCTGGATTGCCTCTTGGTTTCCCAGGGAACTCGAGCGCAACATGACTAGCCTAGAGGCGGGAGCAGGACAGATCCGTGCCTGTGGGCGGTTTGCCTTCTTTTGCAACTACCATGGGATTCAACAAAAATTTCAAGCGGCCAGCGATCGCGTCAAAGGTCATGAAAGTTTTATGCAAAGCCGCTACGGCCTCAAGGTCAACAATAGTAGCCTCAATGTTTTTATTACCGGTTCCCTCTCTGGGGGCACCGGTAGCGGTATGCTCATTGACCTCGGCTATTGTGTTCGCCACTGGCTCAGGGGCCAGTCGAGTCCCCTCGTCACAGCAATTGTGCCCATGCCCAATGCCTTTGCTGCCATTAGCGTTGGCGATCGCGTCCTTGCCAATGGCTATGCTGCCCTCATGGAACTCAGTTACTTTTCCGACTACCGCACCGAATACCTTGCCCAATTTAGCAGTAGCCTGGCTGATGAAGTGCGTTACAGCTGCCCTCCCTTTGACTTTACCTACCTCGTGGGCACCAAAAATGGCGAGAGTGAATTCAAGCTCGATGAGATCCGCGAAATGATTGCCCAAAATATCTTTTTGGATCTCACCTCGGACTTTGCTCCCCACAAACGCTCCATTCGGGACAATATTAAGGCGGCTTGGGCCTCTCAGGATGCCGGGGGTCGAAGCTATCCCAAGAGCTTCATGGCCTTTGGCCTCTCCAGTATTGAAATTCCCATTGCCCAAATTCGCGCCTCCTTGACCTATCGCCTCTGCCAAGACTTTATTCACTGGTGGCTGAATGAATCGGTGCAATTGCCGCCGCAACTGTTGGAGGTGACCCAGAGCCTCCTGAAACCGATGAACTTGCTGGATATGGATTTGGTCCTGGCCTTGGCAGCAGCTGGCGATCGCCCCTATATGCAGGAAATTTCCCGCTGGGTCAACGATCTGCGCAATCAAATTAGCCGTGAAAACCTCCTTGAATGTACCCAACAGGGATTAGGGGGGATGATGGGCACCGAAAGAGGCAAAATTTTGCAATTTGTGCCCTGGCTAACTGAACAGGTGGACAATTACCGAGCGGCCCACTTGCGCGAACTCAGCCCCGATGAGCGTCTCCACGGCGACTTTTTCCAGCGCATGTACGACAACCGCAATCAAATCCTCCAGCAGGCTCGCCAAAGTCTTGAGGAGGAATTCTATCGCATTGTTGAAGATCGCAACCGGGGGCCGAAGTTTGCCCAGGCCTTTCTGCTGCAAATTCGCCAGATTTTTCTTAGTCAAAGGGAAAAGTACGACCGCGAGATCCAGAACACCTGGCAGCCCAACATCACCAATCGTCAGCGGCAATACGAAAATGCCCTCCAGGACATTAACCACTTCAGTACCCTCTTTGGCATCTCGAAGCAAGCAAAAATGGAGGAATTTTGCCAGCAGGCCCTAGAAGGAATTGAGGGGAGTTTCAATGCCATCATTCAAGCCAAAGCCCGACTCCTTGCCAAAGAGGTGATGACCAAACTGGAGGAGTGGCTACAGGGGATGGAAGCCCGTCTTGCCAAGCTCAATCAACGGCTCCTCAATTTACGGGATGGCTTCAAGGCAATGGCCGATAGTCAAGCCGATAGTGCAGATGCCCTGCGGATCAATGGGGTGAAGCTTTACGATCGCCAAGAACTCAACGGCCTCTATCAAGACCTTGTCGAGCGCTATGCTGGTGCCAACACAGGGGTAGAGTCCACATTTACCATTGGCCTCAATCAACTCTGTACTACAACAGCGACAACGGTGTTGCAGGAGGCGAGTTCCCTGTGGAAGGAAACCCGCGCTGCCAATGAGGTGATGCGTCTATTGGATGTGGCGCAACTGGCGGATGTTCAAGAAAGTGACCTGGCTGAGATTATCCAGGAAACAGTACGGCGCACCGTGCAAAATGCTCCGGAAGAAAGCTGCCTTGTGCGGGATCTCACCGCCTGCGATCGCCTGCTGCAGGTCTATCGCAACGATGAAGGAGAAATCCTCAGCGTCCTGCGCCTCGCCTACCAAAAGTCCAAGCCCCTGCTCCTCCTCTCCCAGGCGGTGATGAGTGGGCGCGATGCCGGCTTTACCCCCTCGGTAAATACGAATATTGCTATTGTGGGGGGTGAAAATACCACCGATTTCGCTGCCAAAAAACTCATTCCCCTCCTCAAGAACCTGGTCAAACCCAATGGCCAGAGCATTACCAGTGATGACATTAAGCCCTTGGGCGATCGCGAGCGGCACCGTATTGTCTTTGTCCAAGAGATGGGGGGCTTTTCCCTGCGCTGTATTGAGGGTATGTCCGAACTGCGGCAAGCCTATCAAGATTGGCGCGGCCAAATGATTACCGCCAAGCGCGACCGCCTACGGGGAGAAAACCGCGACCTGCCGATTCCCGTGCATTTGCAAAAGGATCCCCCCTTCTGGGATGTGTTTCCCGAAAACCCGCAAATTCTCAACCTCGTGGTTATTGCCCGCGCCCTCGGTGTCCTTAAGCAGGCAGAAAACCGTGCGACCCGCGAAGCCACAATCCGCTACACCCGCCATACAGCTGTTGGCCTTGAAGATGTGGACATTGCCGCCAACTGGGAGGAAGTGACCCAAGTCCTAGAGGTGCTGGCCTGCCGTCCCGACTTAGAGGAAATTCAGCGCCAAGTGACGGTGATTCTCAAAGCCGCAGAAACCCCAGCCCAAAAGCAGGCGCTCTACGAGCATTTGCTGAACTATTTGAAGCAACGGGAGGAAGAACTCCACAAGGCGGGAGGACGCGACAGTCTTGAATACAAGCGGGAAGCCGCGATTCTCCAAGGGGTGATCCAAACCTATCAATTGGCTCAAGGAACATCAGCGCCTAGCCCAATGCCAACACCCCCTGCCCCTGAACCACCCCTGCCCCAACCCGAGCCAACACTTGAAACCACTGCTGCAGCAAGTTCCGCAGGGTTAGAGCAACTGCAACGACTGATAGCCATGTATCAGCAGGGTCTGCTCTCAGAGGTGGAATTCCAAGCTGCGAAGAAAAAACTGCTGGGACTTTAGAGGAGATCTCTGTAATTTCACGAAGACCTGTGGGAACACTTTAGGATAAAGACGAGTGCAAAATTGGAGCATTCCTATGTCTCCCTATCGTTCTAGCCTGCCTTGGTTCTATCGATCCCTCCTTACCTGCAAAGGCCTAACCCTCATTGAGCTACTCGTCGTTGTCATTATTATCGCTATCTTGGGAGCGATCGCCCTCCCCTCCATGTTGAATCAGGCTATCAAAGCCCGCGAGTCCCAAGCCAAAACCAATATTGGTGCCGTGAACCGTGCCCAACAGGCCTACCGTTTAGCCAATCCCACATTCAGCACTGATGTTGCCAGCCTACGAATTGGCTTTAGTGATACGCCGGACTATGAGTATCAAATCAGTCGTGCCGATGGTAACTACGCTGAATTCCAAGCCACCCCTGAGCGAGCAGAATTAAGGGCATTTACAGGTTGTACCTACGCCACGTACATAACATTGACCACAAGCCAAATTTTAGAAGCCGCTCCTTCAGGTTCTAGCGTTGCGTCACCGCCAACTTGCCCGTCTCCCTAGGCTGTCTCTGGGTCTTCTTCATCTAAATGCTCGGCCACGACCTCATAAAGGGTGAGGACATGGTGATCCAGTAACCGATAAAAGATATGTCGCCCTTGGCGGCGGAAACGGACCAGTCGCAGCGCCTTCAGCATCCGCAATTGGTGGGAGACGGCAGATTCGCTCATGTCTAGAGCCACGGCAATATCCCTGACACAAAACTCCCCTTGGGCCAGGAGGGCCACAATGCGCACTCGATTCGTATCAGCCAGTAGACCAAAAAACTGTGCCATCCGCTGGGCTTTTTCCGTAGAAAGCAGGCGATCGCTCACCTGCGCTAAAGCCTCTGGATGATGAGGATCAAGAGTATTCATATCTTCATCATAGGCGCTAGTTGTCAAGACCCGTGACATTATCTACCCTTGAAACGAAGAGGTCTGGTCGCTCAGTTTGCCACCATCGCAGTTTCTCAATGGGAGTCATGTGGCCCAAAACGCGTTGGGGAATGCGGTGATTGTACGCCCAAAGGTATCGCGTGAGCGTCTCTTGCAAGTCGGCTGCCGAGACAAAGCGTTCAGCGCGCAGAATCTCCGCAATGCGGCCGTTGAAGCGTTCCACCATCCCGTTGGTTTGCGGATGGCGGGGTTGGATGAGCCGATGGGTGATGCGCTTTTCACGACAGAGCTGATCAAACGGATGGTGTCCCGTGGGTTGGCGTTCGCCTGCGGAGGAGAAACGGTCGGTAAACTCCTTGCCGTTATCAGTCAGCACCGTACGCACCACGAAAGGAGCGTTGGCAAGGACATTTGCAAGAAAGCGCGTTGCCGATTCTGCGCTCTTCTCCTCGTGGATTGCCAAATAGACCCAGCGCGTTGCCCGATCAATCGCGACAAAGAGGTAGCGGCGCTGCTCCTCATCCGGCATTTGTGGCAGGTATTTGACGTCGATGTGGATGAACCCAGGTGCGTACGCTTTGAACTGCCGCGTGGTGCTTTTGGGACTGCCTTCGAGGCTTTCGCGTTCCTTTTGCAGTATCCTGAGGTTCGAGACTCCGTGGCGACGCAGGCAGCGATCCAGCGCTGAGCGGCTCAGATTGGGGTTGAGGAACGTCCGGGCAAGAACGAGAAGGTCATCAAGAGGCAGCAAAAGGAGCTTACGCACCTCAACGATCACAAGCTCTTGCGCTTCCGTAAGCGTCGTTTGCAGGCGGTGCGGGCGGGTGCTTTTGTCTTCAACGGTTGCGCGCTTACGCCATTTCGCTACCGTGTGCCGGTGGATCCCGTAACGTCTGGCAAGCTCGCGATGACTGATCGAAGCCGGTGCTTGTTGGATTTCACGGCGAATTCGGGGTGTCGTTCGGGCGTTGGCATGAATACGTGGCATGGTGATACTCCATCGTTGAACGCTTTCCGACCTTGGAACAAGCACTCAAGGAGCCGGTACGCTTCGAAGAGTTTAGCACGACTTCTGGGAATATAATGATGCGGGACCTGACAGCTAGTTAGGCAATAACCAATTGACGTATGAACAGTTGTTCAAGTATACTGAACTAGAGGCGGAAAACAACCTCACTGATTCGTCATTTGGAGGAAAAGCCATGACAACCGTGACCCAAATGAAATGCGCCTGTCCCCACTGCCTGTGCATTGTCTCCCTCAACGATGCCATTATGGTCAACGGCAAACCCTACTGCTCCGAAGTCTGTGCCAATGGCACCTGCAAAGAGAATAGCGGCTGTGGCCACGCAGGTTGTGGCTGTGGCTCTGCCTAGGAGTTGCAATCTGTAACAGTGGATAATGACGAGGCGATCGCCCCATCGACTCTATACAATTAAGGAGCTAGAGATTGTCCTCGTCATTTCCTATTAGTTGCGATCCAGCATGGCGGACCTCCCATCGATTTCCTTGATTACAGCCACCTATAACGCTGCCCAGCACTTGCCGGGGCTGATTGAGTCGGTTCGGCAACAGAGCGATCGCGCCTTCGAATGGATTGTGATTGATGGCGCCTCTGAGGATGGCACCCTTGATCTCATCAGAGGGGCCCAAGATGTGATCACAGACTATGTGAGTGAGCCAGATTTTGGCATCTTTCATGCATTGAACAAAGGAATCCAACGGGCAACCGGAGACTATTACCTTGTGGTTGGCGCAGATGATCGCCTTGACCCCCTAGCGATCGCCAACTACAAACAAGCAGCTGCTAGTTCCCAAGCTGATCTAATTTCAGCCTACATCTACTCAGAGAAAAAAGCAATCATCAAACCAACAGGAGGAGCCATTTGGCATCATGGCGTACAAGCATTTATCACTACTCAATCTGTCGGTACACTGATCAAACGGAATCTACATGAACATTATGGCTATTACTCCCATTATTACCCTACAGCTGCGGATGCATTGTTTATACTCAAAGTTCAACAGGGAGGTGGCAAGATCACAACCGCTGAATTTATTGCTGGACAATACAATACCAAGGGGTTTTCGTATCGCTATAAAGCAAATCTTCTTTGCGAGCTATTTCTTATTCAAAAGGAGTTTTTTCCAAAGTCTATTCAGCTATTATTACTCATTTACCGATTGATTAAAAATTACCGTTACCTCTAATGAATTATAAAGTATTAGCCTATATTACCGCCTATAATGATTATTTTGCCCTCAATAGATGTATAGATGGACTAATCAATCAAACATACAAGATCGACTACCTATTAATTGTTGATAACTCATCCAGACCTATTCCTATTCAGAAATTAGGAAATAATCTATCTATAGAGGTTCAGCATCATCCTGAGAACATTGGTGTCGCAGGGGGCTTAACCCTTGGAATTCAATACGCAATTCATAAAAAATTTGACTTCATTTGGTTATTTGATCAGGATAGTACTCCCTATGAAAATGCCCTTGAAAATCTAATTTATTTTTATGATAAATATATCAATAAATCTGAGATTGGCATTCTGTCTTGTGCAGTACAAGATCGAGAAACAGGTCAGATTAATTGTGGATTCATCTATAAAAACTACCGCTTTTATCAGCAGCAGATCGACTCTCGAAAGGCAGTTTATGAATGTGATGCTGTCATTACTTCAGGAACGTTACTCAACTGTCATGCCGCAAAAGAGATTGGGCTAGTCGGGTAGCAGGGGGGCATTACTGCCCCCTAGCCCCCTAAGAACCGGACGTGCAAGTTTCCTCGCATCCGGCTCAGGCCCCCCAAAACCCCTCATTTAAGAGGAACCGGTTGTGTGTACAACCTTTACGATACTCATCTACAGCCTGCCTACCCTTGGTGGGAGGGTTGGTGACCGCACCAGTGACTCAAGGTCACCGCCATTTGCTTTGTCACCATTAGGGAGGTTCTATAGATTTTCTCGTAATGGGGAACCGACGGGAAGTCTGCCCTCTTTCGAGTGGGATGATGTTGAATGTCCTGCCAGCATTCTCAATCCCTATCTAACCCATTACAGGCTAGCATTCGCTTTTTCCCGTCTCCTCTACCCGCACTTCCATGGGTGTTCCTCGCAGTCCACTTGCCTTGTGCTTGGCCTATCAAGGCGGAAGTACGGGCTTACCGCGTTCCAACCAGATGACGCGAGGGGTTAGGTGGTGACTTTACCCCGGTGGAGCTAATGTCCCCGTACACCTAATTAGGAGAGGTGTAGCCGTCCACTTGCCATTTTGGCCCAGGCCTGTCAGCGTCTTTGGCCTGCTGAGAGTAACGAGGCTTCTGGCGTCACTTCACTTACGTTCACCATACCCTCAAGCCTAGCTCCCTATCACCTGACGCTGGTGAAGTTGCTTCCTCCTCACGGATTCGGCTTCAACCTTGCGGTTCGGGCTACGTTGTCGGGAGGGCTTCATACCTGACCGTTACCAGTCACGCATGCCTCCCTAGGCTACGGTTGGGGGCACAACCGGTCCCGTTCTAGCTTGTTGGGCTAGTGGGACAATCATCTGGCTAGCTTTCGCGTCGCACCCGAATGAATCTCTATTTATGGACGCTGTTGATTTTGACTATTGCATGAAGCTAAGAAAACAGGATTATAAAATATTTACTGTTTGTAACGCAAAAATAAATCACCGATTTGGTAACTCAAAATCTATTCAACTATTTAACAGAACTAAATTTATTTACCTATATTCTTCTCTACGGTATTTTTATGTCCACAGAAATCATACTTACCTAGAAACACGATTGGCAAAAAATTGTTTATTCTTTATCATTAGTACTTTTTATCGAATTTTCAAGTCCTTCAGGAAAATTTTTGTAATTCTATTATTTGAGGATTCTCAAAGACTCCTAAAAATTTATGCTTGTAGTAAGGGCACTGTTGATGGATTGCTAGGCAAGCTAGGGAAAACATGGACTTAATGATCAAGGTTGTTGCAATCGCAACATCTCGGCTTGGATACGTCGGCTCAAGGTGCTATCTTGCTGTGCTCGCAGTGTAATCGCATTGAATTGCTCTAGGGACATATTATATTTTTTCAAGACCTGTATTGCCTCCCACCCATAGCTAGCACAGATCGCCTCCAATCCACTGGGGATATGTTGCGGATTCATGCCAAAGCAAGCGTTGGACGGCACCTGACCTTGGAAAGCTGCCTGAGCTTGGCGATAGTATTTTTGGCGAATGGGCTCAATTTCGAGAACCACACGGGCATAGGTCGTGATCTCCCACGGAGCAATCACATCCGTGCGCGGCGAAGTCTGAGCCAAGGAATAAGGTAAAAGCGCAGGGACTAGCAGCAGACCCACACTACACATAGCAAGGGGCAACCACTTCCAGGACATTGACCACCACATACAACGCGTCCGACTCCACTCTACTTGGAATCCCTAGACCCCCTTGAGGTTCCTCAACGCAGGCAAGCACCAGCAATTAAAAACTGTTTTGGCCAAGATTAAGGGCACAATAGGCAAATTTACCAGACTTTACAAAAAAGTTACATTCTTTGAAGTTTGCCCATCCAGCCCGCCTAGCACTGAGCCACTGCGGTATCCTAAATCTCGGTATTTCTCTCCAGACTGCCCTTATTGTCGTAGCTTAGGGGCTTCCTGAGTTGGCGGCAGGGCATCCACCTGTCATCCTGATCGTTTTAGGAGCGGTTACTACATGGCTCACACTGTCAAAATTTACGATACCTGCATTGGCTGCACCCAGTGTGTGCGGGCCTGCCCCACCGATGTGCTGGAAATGGTGCCTTGGGATGGTTGCAAAGCTGGCCAAATTGCCTCCTCCCCTCGCACGGAAGATTGCGTTGGCTGCAAACGCTGTGAAACGGCCTGCCCAACTGACTTTTTGAGTATTCGTGTCTATTTGGGTGCAGAAACCACCCGCAGCATGGGTCTAGCCTACTAGTCCCCTATTTTCGTGAAACTTTCGGCAAATTCTTGATTGGGCTTGAGGCAACATTCCTACGTCTCAAGTCTTTTATTTGTTTATTGGTTGTCCTTAGCACCAACCAACCCCTACTCACCTACAGCTCAGGGCTGGTCTTCGTTACTAAGGCGGCTTTGTAGGTCATCCACTGCTTCATTGATTTGGGCAATTTTAGCCTCTAGCTCTAGGCGCATCGCCTCCATCACAGGGTCATCATTCCCCTGCAGGGGAGTGGATCGCTGATCTTTAATCCGTGGCCTGTTGTCCGTGGCTGCGGCGGCAACTCTCTCCTTGAGTAGGAGCGTGACCAGAGAGCCAGTGATGCCGCCAAAGAAGGCGCCCACCAGAAACCCCCAGCCAAACCCATTGCCACGATTCTCCATAAGCCTCCGTTGCCCAATAAGACAGCTACCCCAACTGTAGCAGACGGCAACTCACTTCCCCATAGCTTGGGCACCCCTGCCCTCAGGCAAAAAATTTTTGAGGGGGGTGTTAAGTTTAGGGCAACGGATGGGTACGTTAACCGTAGAGACAAGATTGTTGAAGGAAGGAGTCTCAAAACGATGAAAACCGAACTAAAAGCAAAATTCCTCCAGCACCTGCTGGCCAAGAAAAAAGAGAATGAAGGCTTCACCCTCATTGAGCTACTGGTGGTGGTCATCATCATCGGTATTCTGGCTGCCATTGCTCTGCCCTCCATGCTTAACCAAGCGGCTAAGGCCCGCCTCTCCAGCGCTAAGAGTGCGATTGGTGCCATCAACCGTGCTCAACAAGCCTACCGTCTGGAGAACACACAATTCGCTCCTAATGTAACCACTTTGAAACTCGGGGTCTCAACACCTGATGGGTATACTACACCTGCCATTACCGCTAACGGAGGGAATGATGCTTATGTTCAAACAAGTGCTGATGATCCCCAAGGGACAGGAGTGACAGGTTGCGTAACAGTTGCCAATGGTATTACAACCTCCACAGTCATAACTGGCAATAGTGCAACTGCTCCTAACTGTTCTTAAGACCTTAGGAATTAACAGAGAACAAAGTTAATTCCATTTAATCATATCAAAGAGAAGCCAAGATTCATTACTCTTGGCTTTTTTATTGGAAAATGAGTTCTGTAGGCAACCATTGCCTCTAACTACCCACCTCGGTCCCATGCGTATTCTCTTCATTGATCCGATTGGTTGGCAGTACACACTCAATACCCCCTATGAAACCCCACTGGGGGGTTCACAGTCAGCACTCTGTTATCTCGCAGATCAGTTACAACAGCGCGGGCATGAGGTGTGGCTTTTTAACAAAACACAACAGATTGAATGTGTCCGCCATGTTCCTCATCTACCGCTGGCTTGGCTCACGGTGTCATTCCTAGAGCAGCTCCAACCCCATGTGGCCATTATTTTGAGTAGTACAGCCGGGGCTGACCTTCTCCGCTCTGTGTTGCCCCCCCAAACGCCCCTCCTACTCTGGGCGCACCATGCCACTAATCAACCTGACGTTGAATCTTTGCAGTCTCCTGAACATCAAAAGATCTATCAACGGATTGTTTTAGTGAGTCAGTGGCAGCAGCAGCAATACCTTGAAGCCTTCAAAATTCCTCCTGCCAAAACCGCTGTACTGCGTAATGCCATTGCCCCTTGCTTTGAAAACCTTTTTGATGCCACAGAATCTATCCTCAAGGCAAAGGCGCAACCCTTGACCTTGGCCTATACCAGTACCCCCTTTCGGGGCTTAAACTTGCTCCTCGACCTCATGCCCGCCCTACAAGTGAGCCATCCCTCCGTCCGTCTCAACGTCTATTCCAGTATGAAGGTCTATCAAGCCAGCGAGGCTGAGGATCAACAGGAGTATGGCGACCTTTACCAACGTTGCCATGATTTGGCCAATGTCAACTATGTGGGTTCCCTGCCGCAACCTCAACTGGCTCAAGCCCTCAAATCCACAGCCATTTGGGCCTACACCAATATATTTCCGGAAACCTCCTGTATTGCCGCCATGGAAGCCATGGCCAGTGGCTGCTACCTGATCACCAGTGAACTCGGTGCCCTTCCTGAAACAACTGCCGGTTTTGCCGACTTGATTCCCATTCCCCAGGAGAATTATCTGGCCGACTATAGCCACCTGCTCAATCGGGCAATTCAACGGTTTAATGACCCTCAAGCCCATGCCACCCTCGAGGCGCATCTCCGCGCTCAAGTGGACTACATCAATCGCCACTGCACATGGTCAGTTCGCGCCCGCGAATGGGAAGCCTTCCTAGAGAGCGTCTTAACAGAGTCCGTACCAATGCTGGACACCTGGCAGCAAAGACTACGCTATTACCTTGAACAGCAACGATATGAGGATGTACTAGCTGCCTGCGAGACCCTGAGTAAGCAGTTTCCTGGGGAGCATGGCTGGGTGGCCTATCAGGGCGCCAGCTACCTTTTCCAAAGCCAAGAGTCAGAAGCGCAACTGCTGTGGTCAGTGTATCTCAGTGAGTTTACTGAAGAAGAGCAAGCAGAGATAACTGCAACATGGGCACCGATCCTATTGCAGCTGGCAAATTTGCCCCGCAATACCTTAGAACTGCGATTTGCTCTTACAAGCTACGCCTACGAATTTACCCCCAATTTCAGGGTAGGGTTGAAATTACTGAACCTCTCCCTTCAGTTAGGATTAGGTACACAGGAAATTACGCAATTGTTACATCAACTCACTGCTTTGTTGCCACCAAATGAAGGCTTAGAGGAAATAAACCCTGACGATGTTGTCAATACAGTGCAACACTTGGTGGATTACAATAGTGAGGTAGAGGGGTTACCTGAGTTTATCAAAGCGCTAGGCCAATATCCATCCATACAACCATCTCTAGAGAGGGTCGTCTTTGAACTGCTCAACAAGGATCCCACACGACTAGCTGCCACATTAGCTGAACCTTTGCTCAAAATAGCTAGAGAAGAATGGGGGCTGTATGAATTTCTTTCCCGTGCCTGTGCTCAAAGTAAGTTGCATGAGTTAGCACTTGAGTGTGCGAATAGACTTTTTGACTATTCACTCAATCCTTTGGGCGAAGACGTGGGTCTGATGGCTAAACTGCATGTAATGCAGACGTTTAAGTATAACCTCAACTATTCTGAAGAGGCGATCGCTCTTTGTGAGAGATGGTTCAAGAATGCCGATCGCTGTAATCAGTTTCTTGCTGAAAATATTAACAATCAACAAATTGATTTTGGTAGCGTATTTTATGCTAACGGTTCCTACTTTCATCTAACGCATCAGTTTGATGCTCCTGCAATTATCAAACCAATCTATAATAAACGCAACCAAATATTCTATGATAATGCCCACTCCTTTCTGCCCGTTCAGAAGAGATATAGAAATTGCCAGCAAGCCATCAATACTGCCACAGAAAATCACTCTACACAAAAAATTAAAGTAGGATTTATTGGTAGTTGTTTTCATGAACATCCTGCTGGTCATCAAGTGCGTTCCTTTATTCGCTTTTACGATCGCCAGCAGTTTGAATTTTATGCTTATAATCCATGGTTTGATGCCAGTAAGCAGGATAAACTTTCCGATTGGTTCCAGGCAAGCTTTGATCACTTCCGCCACTGTGGAAAAAATGCCACTGACATAGCTGAACAAATTTATGAAGATAAAATTGATCTTCTCATTGACTTAGATAGCTGTACGAGCGACATCACCTACCAAGTTCTCACACTTAAACCAGCACCCCTTCAGGCGACATGGATAGGCTTTGATGCCATTGGCTTGCCAGCAGTGGATTACTTTATTGTTGACCCCTACATTCTCCCTGAGGGGGCGCAGGCATGGTACACAGAAACGCTGTGGCGACTCCCTGAGTGCTATCTTTCCCTCGATGGCTATGAGGTTGCCAATAAAACTGGCATTCGCGATCAATTAGGACTGAGTGCTGAGGCAGTGGTCTTTCTGTGTGCCCAGCGCACGAGTAAAATTCAACCAGAAATACTGAAGCTGCAATTTGCCATTGTTGAGGCTGTTCCCAATGCGGTGTTGGTGGTCAAATATCACCGTGGTAGCCCCATCTTTGAGGAGTGGTGCCGTAGTGTTGCTGAAGTGGAGGGGTTTGATTTAGATAAACTCTATTTCTTAACGCCGAACTTACCAGAGATTCACCGCGCCAATCTCTATGATGTGGATGTGGTGCTAGATACCTACCCCTATGCAGGGGGGGCAATGAGCCTTGAGGCCCTCTGGTTGGAGGTGCCGATTGTGACTAAGGTGGGGCAGCAGTTCGTGGCAAGGCATACCTATACGTTCCTGAAAAATGTCGGCGTTGAGGAAGGAATTGCCTTCAATGATGAGGAGTATGTGCATTGGGGAATTCGTTTCGGCACCGAACCAGAGCTGCGGCGGCAAGTCAGTTGGAAGCTGCGCCAAGCCAAACGCCACGCTCCCCTGTGGAATCCCCACCGCTTTAGCCGCCAGATGGAGCAAGCCCTAAGGGCGATGGTCAATCGGTATCGGACAGGGGAGTGGGTTGTGCCTGCGGGCCATCGAGTCGGAGAATAGAGCCAGTCATCGAGTTTGCTTAATTTTCTCCATAGGGTTCAATGTCTATAAGTATTTCAGATACCTTAGGGGCCTCAAATTACGAAAACGATACAAAAAGGGACTTGAATGGGCCCATCAAGGCTGAGGTTTTCCCCTAGTATCTAAATTGGAGCGTGATGGCTCCCTGCCTTTTCCATACATGAGAGGACAAGATTCATGGCAACCTACAAAGTAACGCTAGTGCGTCCTGATGGAAGCGAAACAACAATTGACGTGCCCGAAGATGAGTACATTCTGGATGTGGCCGAAGAGCAAGGCCTAGACTTGCCCTTCTCCTGCCGTGCTGGTGCTTGCTCCACCTGTGCCGGTAAGCTCCTGGAAGGAGAAGTGGATCAGTCGGATCAGTCCTTCTTGGATGATGACCAAATTGAGAAGGGCTTTGTGCTTACCTGTGTAGCCTATCCCCGTTCTGACTGCAAAATCCTCACCAACCAAGAGGAAGAGCTTTACTAAGGCGATTTTGTACAATTTATATTGTTGGGGCGATTGTTGTGGGGCATCGCCCCTTTATTTTGGGGCTGGAGTCCTTAAGATGGAAGTAGTAATTGGTGCCCGCTGATGATTTCCGACTTGCCCCCCACTGGTGATTTGATGATTCGTCCCTTGGCCTATCGGGATGTGGAGGTGGTGGAACAGTGGCTGCGCCATCAAGGGGTGCATGATCAACCCTTTGGTCTACCGTCCTTGGCGGGTGGGCCGATGACCTCACCGCTGCATTTACTGCAGTGGCTAATGGGGATGAGCAAGCAGCGCATTTATGTTGCGGAGCGGGACAACCAAGTCCTAGGTGTTGTGCAGGTGGCTCCCTTTAATGAAAGTCGCACCACATGGCAGGTGCAGCAATTGTCTGCCCAAGAGTTTACGGAGGTGGGGACACAACTCCTGCGCCACTGTTTTAGTACTCTTGTCGAAGCCCGTACGTGGATAGTGGAAATCAATATTGACTACCGCGAGGCACTAGACCTGTATCGCCAAAATGGCTTTCAACCCTTGGCACATCTCACCTACTGGCAGATTTCAGCGGAACAGTTGGCAGAACTGGCACAGGGCACGCCTTGCTTGCCTAATTTGCTAAAGGTCACCAATGCGGATGCCCGGTTGCTCCATGAGTTGGATACAATGTCGATGCCAGCACTGGTGCGCCAAGTCTTTAATCGTCACTATCGGGATTTTCAAACGGGTCTTTTGGATTGGCTACACCACGGTTGGGCCAGTTGGTCGCAACGGGTGCAAGTGCATCGGGCTTACGTGTTTGAACCGCAGCGAAAGGTGGCGATCGCCGCCTACACCCTCCATGCCACTCAAGATGGACACACGCCCCACTGGCTAGACTTAACGGTGCATCCTGCCTATACAAATCTGTATCCGGGGGTACTGACCCATATTGCTCGCTTGGTGCAGGCCTATCCCGCCGTACCGCTCCTGCTGTCTTCGACGGATTACCAAGGGGAGCGAGAAGCTTACCTCGAAAGCTGGGCTGAGCCTATTCGTCGCAGTTTGATCATGTCGCGCTCGGTGTGGCACAAAGTCCGAGAGGTGCGATCGCCCCTGCCGGAGGGTCTGACCTTATCAGAAGTGCTCCAAGGGCTGCAAACCCATCGCCGCCCTCAACCTGGTCAGATGCATACCAAAGAGGGAGCACGGGCCTACTACCATAAACATTCCTCCGAAAACGCGTCGCCCCCAGAAGCCCAATCCTAATAGCCCAATCCTAATCTTGGGGGAGGGAAATTTCTGAGGTTTCAGTATAACTTTGGAGGGCTTGCAGAAGGCGTTGGATGGCGGTTTCCTTGTCAAGGGCCAGCCGTTCAGGCTCGGCAGCAGCCATACGCTGGGTGAGCTGCGGTATACTTTCGAGGGGTTGACCGTAGGTGTTGCCCTTGAGGTTGAGCGGTGGACTTTGGGGCAGCGGATTGAGAAAGCTAATTTGCTCGGGCAAGTAGAAGATAGGTTGCAGTTGCTCTAGGGGGAAGGTGCCATAGCCTTGAGCATCCGCTGGATGGTGTTGCCAGTAGTCCAGGAGGGTCTGGCGATCGCAAAATCCCAGCATCTGGGCCTGCCGGCGATCGCGATCCAAACCCACTGCAACGGCAATATCCGCGTTAATCCCCTCCAAAAATGTGAGGCAATGAATTCGCAGGGACTTTCCAGGCTCGACAGGATAGATAGATAGCTGCACCCCTTCTAAATTGAGATCCGCAATGTCCACAAGGTCAAGAACCTCTGGCCGCTCACACCAAGTCGTACTCAAGGTTAGATCATCAGGCAGATCCTCAGGATCATCCTGCTTGCTGGGAACACCCTCGTTTTCCCACCAGTCTATGAATGAATAAAGGGCAACCAAATAGGGCAGAACTTGCTGTTGCCGACTGGGACGACATCCCTGAAGCACCGCATGGGCGGCAGCCAATGACAGGGAACGAATCGGAACAGTCGGTGCCAAAAAGGAAGTCATAGCCGTCGTCATCCAAACGAAGTACGAAAAAGCGAGGCTGCCTAGGGAAGATAGTAAATGTCGTTACGCTCGCACCACTGGGCAAGCTTGGCTTCTATTTGCTCATCAATTTGTTTTGCACTGCAGAGACCACGGGCATAGTCAGGGTGAATTTCACGGCGGGCTTGCCGTCGTTGGTGGGGGCTGGGAATGGATTGGGTTTCATACCATCGCCTCATCCATTGCGGAATCTGGGGATCTTGAAAGAACTTACGGTAGAGCCACAGACGATATTCACGACCGAGGCAGCGAGAAATCGTGGGCTGGCTGACAAAGAGTTCACGGGCAATTTCCGCTTGGGTACGGCGACGCTCACACCAATCCCTGACCCATGTCGGCGTCTGCGGATCATTGAGAAACTCCACCATACACTCCACCCCTTGACCGTTGTTGGTTGGCAGGGTGCGGGTATCGGGATAGTTGTCAATCCACTCTTGGTTGCTGTCGGTGGAGCAAATGTTGAGGGAGCGGGTGGACTGAACATACCGTCCGAGAATCCGTCGCACCTGCTGATGAATCTCCCGCGTATATTCAATTGTCCAGCCCAAAAGTTGGGCAATGTGCTGGCGCAAACGAGTCGTTGAAGCGCGGATGCGAGGATCCGTAATCTCCGTTTGCACAATTGTAATCAACTGAGCGCAGGCGTTGGGATCAATCTCCCGCTGCACCTCAGGGGGCGCTGCTTGATAACGATCTTGAAAGACGTGCAGGGCACGGTTGTCATAGAAGAGCAGTTCATCCGCCTCGCGCTTGAGGAGTTTGCGTTTTTCATCCGCGAGTTTATTGCTGATGACCGTGCGCACCCATGCTTCAAAGGTGGGACGACCGTGGCCAGTGGCACTAAAGGGCTTGAGGGGATCAAAGGATTTCATTGCTTCCCAAAGCCAGCCCGTGAGGTTGCTTTGGCATAATTCGGGATCAGGGCTACCCAGACACACTGTACGCAGCAGATCGCGGTACTCGTGACGAAACTGGGGGGATAGGAGAACCGTTGCGCCGAGTTCTTGGCGTAGGCACTGAATAAAAAAGGCAAGGAAACACTCGGCCTCTGTGAGTTTGGGCACTGGATGACGGTTGGCTAGGAGAGGGCGACTAAAGGCAAGCACCAGTTGCTTGAGGGACTGGTTGTACTGAGCACGATTGAGGCGATCGTACTCATCTTGAATCACAGTGCTGGGAATTTGCAGTAACCGTAGCACTGTTTTTTGCACAGCCTGCTGTTGCAGTTGATCGCGGCTGAGGTGCTCGAGGCAGCGCGGAAAGAGGCGAAAATAGGCTTCCACTAGACGTTGGAGATATCCCCCCCGCTGGCTGAGATGGGGATCAATATTGCGCTCGAGGATAGCTCGCAGGGCTTGAGAGAGGGGCTTCATCACAGCGGCCGATCGCTCCCCGGCCAAATAGCGAGACCGCGCTGCCTGCAATAACTGCGGCAGTTGTGCCACCTCCAGATCAGGACTGCGGGTCAAGGGACTCATCCGAAATCGGCAACATGAAATAGTTACTGAACATAGTAGCGGTTTTTGCCAAGACCCTTGGGGAAATCCTCAGCCTCCCTTAAGAGAGCTCTTCTTCACGGGAGAGGGGAGTTTTCATCTCCTCAGGAATCATAGTTCCCAGTGGGGAGGGTAAGCGGGCGATCGCCTGCTGGACAAAGGAGCGAATAAATTCATCGCGGCGATTGAGTTGAAACTGCCGTTGCACCACTTCACCCATGCCCCCATCGCCCCAGTCTTGATTGTGGCGAAAATACTCAATAAAACTTTTACCCGCAATGCGAGTGAGGTAGGCGGCTGTAATTCCTTGAACTGCTTTGCCAACCACCAGCCCCCCGCCACTTAACTGTAGGGCTGTCCCCACCAGATTCATTGCACCTTTGACAATGCCAAGACTAGCAAGGGTTTTGCCCAAGGAAAGGGCTAATTCGCGGGCGCGATCGCGATTCAATTCACAGCCATAGACCTTGCCAATTTCCATCACCATTTGCGCATTCACAGCCGCAGCGGCCAGCAGATCTACCCCGGGAATCGGCGTGACACAGACGACACCTGCACTAATCCACTGGTAGCGCTCCACCACCTTATCCGCTTGGCGGCGCCGTTGCTGATCAATGATTTTGCGGGCTTGCTCCCCTAGGCGTTGAGACTGCAAGAGGATATTGTCTGCCACAAGATCATCCCCTTCCTCGCGGAGAATGGCACTCATCCGCCGAATCAGTGGCCAAATATGGGGTTCGGGTTCTAACCACTCTCCTGTATCAAGGGGAACCGGTTGGGGACGGGCGGCAATGCCCACCACATCTTGGGGCGGAATCAACCCCTTAACCCGCTGCCGCAGATGGCGGAGCAGAGCCAGTTGATCAGCCTCGGAGCGCAAGTCAATTTTATTGAGGACTAACAGCGATCGCTTGCCCATTTCCACCAAGTTGACCAAGGGGGTATATTCCGACTGCCGCAGGTCATCATCCAGAACAAACAGCAGTAAATCTGCCTCTGCGGCCAGTTGTCGAGCCCGTTGCTCGCGGTAGGTGCCAGCGACCCCTGCTTCCAAGATACCGGGGGTATCGGTAATGAGAATTTCCCGCTCTGCATGGGGAAGCCAAAACCGATAGGTTCGCCCGACTTCCGTAGTGCCCATCGTAGGTGCCACTTCCCCCACCATCTCCCCCAGCAAGGCATTGACCAGGGAGGTTTTACCGGCTGAACCAGTACCAAAAACAACAATGCGCAATTCGTGGCGAGAAAAATCCTCCTCTAGCTCCCGTGCCCGTGCCAAGAGGGCTTGCCGTGCCACCTCATCTTCAATTTGACTCAGTTGCTGTCGTAGGGCTTTGAGGTTTTCAGCGGCAGCCTCCGTTTTATCAAGGGGGGCTTGGGGTACAGCGGTGGCAGCCTTGTGCTTGCCCTTGCCTTCAAGTAGATATAGATAGCGAAAGAAAGTGTAGAGCAGCCCCCCCAATAGGCCAATGAAAATCAACACCAAGAGATTGGCCAAAAAGGGCGCCGTAAAAGCCACCTGCACATAGAGCCACGTCAATGCCGAGATCAGCCAGAGAATGAGCACCAAAATGGCGCTGCACCCCAAGAGGGGCCACAACCAACGTCTGGGGGTCATGGCAGGTATTTCATCAGAGGTTGCAAGAGGGGCAATTTCAGCGATCGCCCCCGCCATAGGCGCACCATTAGCCCTAAGTTCACCAGAAAGTAGGCGGATCCCCAGAGACTATTCAGAAACAGCAGCAGACCATGAGGGAGAGACTGGGCTTCACTGACACTGGCAGCCCCATTCAGCAGACCATAGCCCAACAGCCACATAAGACCGATCAGAAGGGCAAGGCGACTCACTTGGCGAGTCTGGCGATCGCTCCCTCGGCGACTTAATTGCCACAGGGCCGGAACCATGCCAAAAATGGGCAGCAAATAGACAAAGAACCACAATCGCTGCAATGTCGGGTTAGTAAAGGCTTCCCGATCCACGGGGTCGAGCGGTTCCATCCAATACTCCGCTATGCCTACTGTTATTTACTCTAGAAAAGATTGAGGCTTAGCTTCCTTGATTCCTAATATATCGTCGATTGCAAAACTTCCCCAGGGATGTTGAGCCATCTTTAGCCGTAATCTTTAGGCATAGATGATCAACTCCATTGCTACACTGAAGATTGGCTTGTTTGCGGCAGTGCCTGCGATCGCCAGTGTTGTATTGTTACTCGATTGTGATTGGGGAAGCTGCGTTTATGTCAGTGATTCAGGAGCTACACCGTCAACTCGTTCGCAAAGAACGCTCCGCCACTGAAATCACCCAGGCTTATCTGGATCGCATTGCCCAGGTGGAGCCAACGCTCCATAGCTTTTTGACGGTAACCCGCGATCGCGCCCTTGCCCAAGCGGCTGAGGTGGATAAACGCCTTGCCGCGGGTGAAGAGATAGGATTACTCACAGGGATTCCCTTGGCCATTAAGGATAACCTTTGCACCTACGGTGTGCGCACCACCTGTGCGTCTAAGATGCTGGAGCACTTTGTCCCCCCCTACGAATCCACCGTGACCGAAAAATTGCAGGCCGCTGGCGCAATTATGGTGGGCAAAACCAATCTGGATGAATTTGCTATGGGCAGCTCCACCGAAAATTCTGCCTTTGGTTTCACGGCCAATCCTTGGAATCCAGAGCGGGTCTCTGGGGGATCCTCTGGGGGATCTGCTGCTGCCGTTGCTGCCAGAGAATGTGCTGCGGCCCTCGGTTCCGATACGGGGGGGTCGATTCGTCAACCCGCTGCCTTCTGTGGCGTGGTGGGTCTTAAACCCACCTATGGTTTGGTGTCTCGCTATGGTCTTGTTGCCTATGCCTCCTCCTTAGATCAAATTGGACCTTTGGCACCGACTGTTACCGATGCTGCGATTCTTTTGGGGGCGATCGCGGGCCATGATCCCAAGGATGCCACCAGTCTCAGGGTGCCGATTCCTGACTACACCCAAGCCCTCAAACCGGACCTCAAAGGCATGCGCATTGGCCTGATTCAAGAAACCGTGGGTGAAGGTGTACAACCGGAGGTGAAATCGGCCCTTGAAGCCGCCCTAAAAACTCTGGAGGCATTGGGGGCAACCCTTGTTGAACTCTCCTGTCCACGCTTTGCCTACGGTCTGCCCACCTACTACATCATTGCCCCCTCCGAAGCCTCCGCCAACTTAGCCCGCTACGATGGCGTGAACTTTGGTTTTCGGGCTGAAGGTGCCAGTGATCTGCTTGAGATGTACATGAAAACCCGCGCCCAAGGCTTTGGGGCTGAAGTCAAACGGCGGATCATGATTGGCACCTATGCCCTTTCCGCTGGCTACTACGATGCCTACTACCTACGGGCACAAAAAGTACGCACCCTGATCAAAGAAGACTTTGCCCGTGCCTTTGAACAGGTGGATGTTTTAATCTGCCCCACCGCCCCCACCACTGCCTTTAAGGCGGGGGAGAAAACCGCTGATCCCCTGAGTATGTATCTATCAGACCTGATGACCATCCCTGTGAACCTTGCCGGCTTGCCGGGATTGAGCGTACCCTGTGGCTTTGATAGCAATGGACTACCCATTGGCCTGCAATTGATTGGCAACGTTCTGCAGGAAGCAACCCTATTCCACGTTGCCTATGCCTATGAACAGACCACCCCTTGGCACCAACAGCAGCCGCAGCTTTAGACCCTAACGGAAACGGCCACTGACGTCATCCATCGTGGCTTGCTCTTTGGGGTGATTGAAGACAACGCTGCTGTCATCATACTCAACAAGGTAGCCCACCCGGTTGCCCCCTTCTGTGGCCTCAGTATTCAAAAACGCAGTGCGATCGCTCATCCGAGCCGCCAGTTGCATATTGTGGATCACGATAAAAATTGTGTAGTCGGGTAGCGGGGGGCATTACTGACCCCTAGCCTCCTAAGAACCGGACGTGCAAGTTGCCCAGCATCCGGCTCAAGCCTCTCAAAGCCCCTCTTTCAAGAGGAACCGGCTGTGCTGACCATCTCGGCTGTGCACCTGTTTGTGGCAGTTAGTGTGGATTAGGACAAGATTGTCCAGGTCGTCAGTACCACCCTTGTGTTTGGGCAGTATGTGGTGGATTTCGGTGAGCATGTCTTGCTCAATTTCTCCCCCACATACTGGACAGATGCCGCCTTGTTTCTTCCACAATTCCCGACGGGTGCGCCGGTATTGGGCAGGGGCCTCTTTGAGTTTCTTGCGCTGCTCAAAGTATTCTGCCCATTCTGGGAGAAACGGGTTGGCGTCTGCCTTGATTTTACCGCGACGTTGGATTCGGATTTCCGAGGCTTTGATTAAATGCTTGGCCCACGGGTCTCCGTTTTTGTCTTTCGTCCATATTCCGAACATCCATTTTCTGTTCCCGATTTGGATGAAGTACTTACTCTTCACCCATCGGACAGATTTGCTTGGGTGTCGGCGCCTTGCCCATCGCCATAATTTTTGCCATATGAGGTGGTCCACTCCGACGAAGGTTTCTTTGGATGCCTGATTTTTGTGATAGTTAGTCCAACCTCTGATGATTGGGTTGAGTGTGTCTATCACAATCTCCTGGGGTGCTGTCCTAAGTTCTCTTAAGGTGTCTCGGATTTTCTTGAGGAACGCTTTAACGTTCTTCTTCGCAGGTTTGATGAGCAGTTTCCCATCATATTTGCGAATGTTCCATCCGAGAAAGTCAAACCCTTCTTCGATGTGAACGATTTTTGTCTTTTCCGGTGACAGGGTTAGGCCCCGTTCCTTGAGGAATTTCTGTATGATTGCTGCTGCAATGCACAGTGTTTCCCTTGATTCTCCGGTCACGACAAAGTCATCCGCGTATCGGATGAGGTTGACTTTATATTTCTTAAGGTACTTATGAAGTAGCCCTTCCATCCCATCCAGTGTCATGTTGGCAAGCATCGGGGAGATTACCCCTCCCTGAGGTGTTCCAGCATGGATGGGGAAGAGTTGCTGCTTCCAGACAAACCCAGATTTAAGCCATTTCCGTAGAATTCTTTTGTCTAGTGGAATGTTAGCTAGTAGCCACTCATGGCTGATGTTGTCAAAGCACCCAGCAATATCGGCGTCGAGAACGTATTGTGCACGGTCTGTTTTGGCTAGCGTGATGTGACACTGCGTCGCTGCATCGGCTATGCATCGTCCTCGCCGGAACCCATAGGAGTTCCGGTCTGCTGTGGTTTCCGCGACTGGTTCTAGATACTGTCGTCACGAGATTGATGCCCAAATGGCGATACAACGGATGTGCACAGCAGCAAGGAAAGAAGCCGTATTTTTGGCGTATCGCGTGGCAATACCTCGCCAACGCTTGAGATGCAAAAAAGCATTCTCAACCAGATGACGAAGCCGATACAACTGCTTGTCGCATTCACGTCGCTGTCTGCGATGTCTGCGCGAAGGGATGACAGGCTGCATCCCATGCTCTTTGGCTTGGGCGATGAGGGCATCACTGTCGTAGCCTTTGTCCGCCAACAGGTACTTTGCATCGATTCCTTCGATCAAGGTTGCAGCTTGGCGACAATCCGCAGTGGTACCTGCTGTGATAACCATTCGCAGCGGCATACCATGCGCATCCACGGCCAGATGTATCTTGGTATTGAGCCCCCTTTTGTACGCCCCATGTCTTGGTTGCCGCCTTTGGCGCCTGTGGCATGAGGGTGGACTTTGACATGAGTAGCATCGATGATCAACCATTCGTAATCGGGCTCGTCGATCAACTGCTCAAGGACCTTTTCCCACACGCCTTTGTCTCGCCAGCGGCAGAACCTTCGATGCACGTTCTTCCAATCTCCGTACTCCGGGGGTAAATCCCGCCAAGGGGCGCCGGTGCGCAGTATCCAGAACACCGCATTGATGAACTGCCGGTTGTCTTTCGCCACACCCCCCCAGCTCCCTCGGCGTCCAGGTAGATGCGGTTCCAACCGCTCCCAAACCCGGTCGGAAATATCGTGGCGACGGTAGTCAGGTGTCCTCATGGCACGGTCCTATGATAAAGTCCAGACACACGCTCAGTATCTCATAAACTCGTGACAGCACTATCTAGGGCTAGGGCATATAGTGCCTGCATTGCCCTGTCCTTCATTGTCGGGATTCCTAGCGGGCGCTGTTTGCCGTTTGCTTTCGGGATGTATACCCGCCTCAGGGGTTGGGGTTTATAGCCTCTTCTCCTGAGGGACTTTATGGCTTGGGTTTTCTGCTCTTGTGTGGACCAGGTTATCCCGTCCACACCAGGTGTTCTACTGCCTGAGTTGTCAGTTACCCGTTTCACGGCGAGGGCTTTGCCGTAGAACGAGTGGGTCAGGAGCCATTGCAAAGCTTTCACTTTGCCCCAGCGTCCTTCCTTCACAGCCTTTGCGATACGCACTTGCAGCCTCTTTACCTCACGGTTGGCTTTGGCCCAGTCTATGCTGTGCCAGCTTGTTTCCGTTTGGTTGGTGACCGCACCAGTGGTTTGATCCACTGCCATTTGTCTTGTCTCCATTCAAGAGGTTCTACAAGTTATCTCGCAAAGGGAGACCAGCAGGAAGTCTGCTCCCTTTCGGGCGGGGTGATGTTGGATTATTTCCTCAACCCCTATCCAGTCCATTACAGACCGGCGTTCGCTTTCTCCTGCATCCCATACCCGCACCCCCATCAGCATTCCTTACGGTTTGCCTGCCTTGGGTGTTCAAGGCGAGGATACGGGCTTACCGCGTTCCAACCAGATGACACGAGGGGTTAGGTGGTGACTGTACCCCGATAGATTGACGTCCCCGTACACCGACGAGCGGGCGATGTAGCCTATCCATTTGCCGTTTTGGCTCAGGCCTATCAGTGTCTTTGGCCTGTTGGTCTGTGACGAGGCTTCTGACATCACTTCGCATGTGCTCACCATACCCTCAAGCCTAGTTCCCTATCACCTGACACTGGTGAAGTTGCTTCCTCCTCACGGATTCGGCTTCAACCTTTCGGTTCGGGCTCCGTTGTCGGGAGGGCTTCATACCTGACCGTTACCAGTCACGCATGCCTCCCTAGGCTACGGTTGGGGGAACAACCGGTCCCGTTCTAGCTTGTTAGGCTAGTGGGACAATCATCTGGCTAGCTTTCGCGTCGCACTTGATTGCTAGGCAAAGTCAGCCCGGTGGCCACTGCATGGGTCGCCCCCCCAACAGGTGTAGGTGCAGGTGATAGACTGTTTGCCCACCGTCGGGACCATTGTTAATGACTACGCGATAGCCATTCGTTAGGCCCTCTGCCTCGGCAATACGTTTCGCTGTCAGCAGTAGGTGACCCAGCACGCGGTGATCTTCCGGTTCTGCCAAGCTCAATTGGGGAATCGGCTTTTTGGGGATCACCAGAATATGCACGGGGGCCTGAGGGTTGATGTCGCGAAAGGCCAGACACAGTTCATCCTCATGGACAATATCCGCAGGAATCTCGCGGCGAATGATCCGGCTAAAAATGGTTTCCGTGGTCATGTCTCACTCCTCATACAGGCCTGATAGTTTAGGGATCAACCCAGCGGCCATCAGCCTTGATTAATTCCACAAGGGCAGCCACACCTTCCGCTTCTGGGACTTTCTTGACTTCCTCGCGGCCGCGATAGAGGGAGATGTAACCGGGCTGTTTGCCCACATAGCCATAGTCGGCGTCAGCCATTTCCCCGGGGCCATTGACAATACAGCCCATGACAGCGATGTTGAGACCGGTCAAGTGTTTGGTGGCTTCACGGACTTTGTGCAACACTTCCTCGAGGTTAAAGAGCGTCCGACCACAGGAGGGACAGGCCACATACTCCACCATGGTTCGCCGCAGGCCCAAGGCTTGCAAAATACCGTAGCAAACAGGAATTTCCTTTTCGGGGGCTTCGGTGAGGGACACACGAATCGTGTCGCCAATCCCTTCAGCAAGGAGGGTGGCAATGCCGGCGGTGGATTTGATGCGGCCATACTCGCCATCGCCAGCTTCAGTGACTCCCAAGTGGAGGGGGTAGTCCATGCCCAGTTCGTCCATGCGCTTGACCATGAGGCGGTTGGCAGCAATCATCACCGGTACCCGTGAGGCTTTGAGGGAAATTTCCAGGTTGTAGAAGTTCAACGACTCGCAGATGCGGATAAATTCCAGGGCCGATTCCACCATTCCTTCTGGGGTATCGCCATAGGTAAAGAGCATCCGCTCAGCAAGGGAACCGTGATTGACGCCAATGCGCATGGATTTGCCCTGATCTCGCAGCGAGATCACCAGGGGCTCAAGGGTTTCGCGAATTTTGGCACCAATTTCGTCAAATTCCGCTTGGGTATATTCGGTGCGATTGGGCTTGGGTTTCTCAAAGACGTATAGCCCCGGATTGATGCGTACATTGTCCACATACTTGGCAACTTCGAGGGCAATTTTCATGCCGTTGTGGTGGACATCAGCAACAAGGGGCACGGGTTTGTAGGTTTTGTAGAGGCGATCGCGAATCTCTTCCATGGCCTTGGCATGGGCAAGGCTGGGTACCGTCACCCGCACAATTTCACAGCCAATTTCATGGAGACGACGAATGGCCGCCACTGAGCCTTCAATATCTAGCGTGTCTTCATTGATCATCGACTGCACCGCCACGGGATGACCGCCCCCAATGACGACAGAGCCGATGGGCACAGGACGGGTTTTGCGACGGACAATGGCGGTTTCTGTCGGAGTAGCTTGAACGGGACTCGGCAGCGTTTGCATAGGATTCTGAGTGGCTAAATTGCGCAACTTCTCCCTTTCAGGATGCCATAGAAGCGGCAAACTGCGGCAGGCGATCGCCCCCAAGACATTTGCCATCCTTCTCTGGGAACTTAAAAAATTCTCAAACATCTCCTTTGCCTTTAGCAGCAGCCTTTGACAACCCTAAGGCTGTTTCCAACAACTGAACTGCCCTAGCCGGAGGTAAGTGATGCAATTTGCCAAGAATCTCAGCCACCAATTGCTCTTCTTCTGGATATTGACAACTCGAGCTCAGTTGTCGGTGCTCGATAGTGCATTGGCGCTTTGATTGGCAGCCACAGCGACTCGTCACTTAAAATGTTAGGTTTTGCTCCAGGATTCAACACCTCTGGTTGTGAGGATGCAACTGGGGTTTTATTATTTACTAAGATAGCATTAAAGTCTTCCGAATATCCATGGATCAGAGAATAGAAAACCTCAACTACAGTGGCAAGGCAGAAAAACCACAAGTCAGCATTGGCATGCCTGTTCATAACGGAGCCAAATTTATTAGAGGAGCTCTTGATTCGTTGTTATCGCAAACTTTTACCGATTTTGAATTGATTATTTCAGATAATGCCTCTACTGATGACACCGAAGCGATTTGCTGTGAATATGTGGCCAAAGACAAGCGTATACGCTATGTGCGGCAGAAAAAAAATTTGGGTGCTGTGGCTAATTTCAAATATGTCCTCGATGAAGCGGTTGCTGAGTATTTCATGTGGGCATCGTCAGATGATATGTGGGACAAGAACTGGCTGGCTACACTCTATCCCGTCGCAAAAGAAAACAAATGTTTGGCATTTGGTACAATCCGAACTATAGATGAAATGGATCAAATATTACGACACCCCGCGAATAACCGTCTATTTTCGTATTCAGGAGTTAAATTGCTTCGCCGCATAAAGTATGCGCTCGAGCCCAATAGTCTTGGGAAAGCCAATCCAATTTACGGGGTATTCCCTAAGAAAGTAATAAATGAAGAAGCAATCAATCTTTTATCATCAGGTTTGTATGCCGCAGATACCCTTTTTTTGTATTGCATCTTAAAACAATGTGAGATCAAAGGTAACAAAGAGGTTTATATATATAAAAGAATCCATCAAGATTGTGCTAGCCTCAATTCGCAAATCCCTAGTAATATCATCTGCCTTTACGCGAATCTAAAAAACTGCGTGCAACTTAGTGTGCCGTTGGAACGCTTTTTGATTATTGCTCTCTTTCCCTTTACATCTGTCTACTACATGGCGATCCAAGGATTAAATGATGTCTATGCCATGGCCATCCAAGCTTTAAATCTGCTTGGTCGAGTCTTTGCTAGAAACTCAGGGAAATGATCATTGTGCATCTCTGTGGCGGTTTGGGCAATCAGATGTTTCAATATGCGGCAGGGCTGGCCGCTGCCCATCGCATCGGAAGTGAAGTCAAGTTCGATACTCATTGGTTTGACGCCACGTGCTTGCACCAAGGCCTCGAGTTGCGGCGCGTCTTCGGGTTAGAACTGCCCGAGCCTTCAAGCAAAGACCTTCGAAAAGTGTTGGGAGCGTGTGTGCATCCTGCCGTAAGGCGTTTGTTGGCGGGCCATTTTTTGCACGGGCTGCGGCCAAAGTCGCTGGTCATCCAGCCCCATTTCCATTACTGGACAGGTTTTGAGCATCTGCCGGACAATGTGTATCTGGAGGGCTACTGGCAAAGCGAGCGATATTTTTCGAACATTGCCGACATCATTCGGCAACAGTTCCGTTTCGTTGAGCCCCTCGACCCCCACAATGCTGCGTTAATGGATGAAATGCAATCCGGCGTTAGCGTCTCACTGCACATCCGCCGGGGAGATTACTTCAACAATCCACAGATGAGGCGTGTCCATGGCGTAGACTTGTCCGAATATTACCCAGCTGCCGTTGCCACGATGATTGAAAAAACTAATGCTGAGCGCTTCTACGTGTTTTCCGACGATCCCCAATGGGTTCTGGAGCATCTTAAGTTGCCCGTTTCTTACACAGTGGTTGACCACAATCGTGGTGCGGCAAGTTATCGGGATATGCAACTAATGAGTGCGTGTCGGCATCATATCATTGCCAACAGCACTTTCAGTTGGTGGGGGGCGTGGCTGAATCCGCGTCCAGACAAAGTCGTCATTGCGCCCAGACACTGGTTCAATGTCGATGTCTTTGACACACGAGACCTGTATTGTCCTGGATGGATTGTGTTGTGACTTGCAATCATCAAAGCAACAGGCCGCTGCTATCGGTGTTGATGCCGGTATTCAATGCCGAAGCCTATGTGGGGGAAGCGATCGAGTCGATTCTTGGGCAGAGCTTTCGGGATTTCGAATTCATTATCATCGATGACGG
This sequence comes from Thermosynechococcus vestitus BP-1, assembly GCF_000011345.1. Taxonomy (NCBI): domain Bacteria; kingdom Bacillati; phylum Cyanobacteriota; class Cyanophyceae; order Acaryochloridales; family Thermosynechococcaceae; genus Thermosynechococcus; species Thermosynechococcus vestitus. Next base: position 1,019,488 of record NC_004113.1, on the reverse strand, counting down.
TTCCACGGATAATAGCCTTTCCGTCCTGAAGCGTTATGCTGCGCAAGATGCTCGTATCCGCTTGATTAGCCGTGAAAACCGAGGGTTGGTTGCGACGCTCAATGAAGGGATCGCCCTTGCTCGCGGCGAGTGGATTGCCCGCATGGATGCGGATGACGTGGCCTTGGCCCACAGACTAGTATCTCAGCTTACCTTTCTTCAGGAAAATCAATTAGAGATCTGTGGTGCATCTGTTCAGCTCATCGGCACCGGGAGAGGTTACTGGCACTATCCCCGTGCTCACGCAGGGTGTGAAGCTGAGTTGTTGTTTGGGGTTCCTTTTGCCCATCCCACTGTGATAGCTCACGCTAGGGTTTTCAAAGAGTTGCGGTACGCTGCTGCTTGGTCTCTTGTTGAAGACTACGATCTCTGGCAGCGAGCCTGGGCGGCAGGGTTCAAAATGGGCAATGTACCAGAGGTGCTGCTGCAATATCGAGTGCATCGGCAACAAACCTCCAGCTTTTACCGCCGGCAGCAAGCCCAAAACAGTCAGCAGATTCGTTCTCGCCATTGGCAGCAACTCCTGTCTATAAAGCTCGGGATTTCCGCCATTGAGGCTCACGACGCTGAAAGAGACCCCTGGAAAACATTACGACTTCTAGGGGCGCTAAAGCAATGTTATAAAGGAACAGAAGCGGAAAAATTTTTGCGTTATTCTTTCTTGCGTCTCTGTTCCCATCGCTTTCACGGTTGGGTGTTAAATTACACAAGTTGAGTCAACTACTCAGCAGAACTTCTTGGTGTTAATTATGTTTTTTAGTGTTGTCATTCCCACCTATAATCGTTTGCCGATTTTAGAAAAGTGTGTTCGGGCGATCGCCCATCAAAGATGGCATCCTGATCTAGGCATTAGGGGCTATGAAGTCATTATTGTTGACGATGGTTCAACGGACAAGACGGTTGAGTGGCTCAAAGAGCATCGTCATGAATTCCCCTGTGTGCAATGGTTACAACAGGAGCATCTTGGTCCTGCGGCTGCTCGCAACTTAGGTATTCAAGGGGCTAAGGGTGACTGGATTATCTTTATTGATAGCGACTTAGTTGTGACTTCAACCTTCTTAGAAGCCCATGCTCGCTGCTTAATGCGAGAACAAAAACGCCTTGGCATAGAGGATGTGACTCAGGTTCCTGCCTTTTCCTATGGGCGTGTGATCAATACCTGTAATTTTGCAGATCCAACTTCAGAGCGATATAAGATGACTGATTTTTCAGCTGCCTATTTTGCAACGGGAAATGTAGCGATCGCCCGCCATTGGTTGGAAAAGGCAGGTCTCTTTGATACCCAGTTTCAACTCTACGGCTGGGAAGATCTAGAGCTGGGGGTGCGCCTCAAGAAATTGGGCCTACGATTGCTAAAGTGCCCAGAAGCAGTTGGCTACCACTGGCATCCCCCCTTTTCCCTTAGCCAAGTGCCTGCCCTCATTCAGAAAGAGATCGAAAGAGGGAGAATGGGGGTCTTGTTCTATAAAAAGCATCCAATTTGGGAAGTGAAGCTCATGATTCAAATGACCCCTTTTCATTACCTTCTTTGGGCAATCCTATCCCTCGGTGGTCTGCTCAATGAAAAAACACTGGCACCCCTGTTGCAATGGTTGATTAACATCGATCGCCCCCAAGATGCACTGGAAGTGGCTCGCATCTTTTTGAACTGGTACAATGTGCAAGCGGTTTATGCGGCCTATCAAAATGAAATTAAAAATGAAATTAAAAATGTGATGTAAGGAACCAGCGGCAGGTGGATAGACGAGCCTTTGGTAGAATTAATTAGCTTCCCTTAGTATTTGAGTTCCTAAGTATCGGTTGTTAGGCGAGTGATTTTTTATGAAGACGCCAACCCTGTCAGCAGCGCTCAAAGCCCGTTTAGCCACGCCATTGCAGATTGGCTCTGTTACGGTCAATAGTCGGGTATTGCAGTCCCCTTTGGCAGGTGTGACAGACCTCGTCTTTCGCCGCTTGGTGCGCCGCTATGCCCCTGAGTCGATGATGTACACCGAGATGGTCAGTGCTTCGGGGCTGCATTATCTGAAAACATTACCCCGGATTATGGAAGTAGATGCCAATGAGCATCCCATTAGTATTCAGCTTTTTGACTGTCGGCCTGATTTTTTAGCAGAAGCTGCGATAAAGGCAGTGGCTGAAGGGGCGGATACCGTGGACATCAATATGGGCTGCCCCGTGAACAAAATCACGAAGAATGGCGGTGGTTCTTCCCTGCTGCGGGATGTGCAAACGGCAGTAGCCATTGTGCGTACGGTCTCAAAGGCAGTGCCTGTGCCAGTCACGGTGAAAACTCGCATTGGCTGGAGCGATGAGGAAATCAATATCCTTGACTTTGCCAAGGCGATGGAAGATGCTGGCGCAGCAATGATTACGGTTCATGGGCGTACCCGTGCCCAGGGCTTTAATGGCCCAGCCCGCTGGGAGTGGATTGCGCGGGTGAAGGAGCGCGTCAGTATTCCCGTGATTGCCAATGGCGATATTTTCTCGGTAGAGGCGGCCGTCCGCTGTTTGGAGCAAACCGGCGCCGATGGGGTGATGTGCTCGCGGGGAACGATGGGATATCCCTTCTTGGTGGGAGAAATTGATCACTTTTTGAAAACGGGGGAATTGCGGCCGGCGCCAACGGTGGTTGAGCGTCTGCAATGTGCGCGGGATCATCTGATTGCCCTCTGGGAGTACAAAGGGGAACGGGGGATTCGCCAAGCGCGCAAGCATTTGACGTGGTATGCCAAGGGCTTTGCCGATGCAGCAGAACTGCGCAGTGAATTGTGTCGCATTGAAACCCTAGAGGCTGGTTTAGCTCTCCTCGATAGAGCAATTGAGCGCTTACGAATGGCCTCCGAAACCGAGGCGATCGCGGCCTAAACAAATGAAAAAAACCAATGAAAAAAGATTAGTGTTTTGCAATATTTTCGCAAACAATTCGTAAAACAAACTCCTAGAACCCACGGGTTATAATGAAAGTGTAGATGTCAGCAGGCCGAAAAAGAGTGATGAGGCTCGGCCGACAAAAGGTTTATTTGCAATTGGAGATCGAGGGCAATTTTTTAGTCTCTTGCGCATTTTCTAGCATTGGCAGTTAGCAGGTTCTTGCTGGTTTGAAGGGGCGATCGCTATCGGTTAGAGGCGATCGCGAGAAATTGCTGCCCACTTGATGAGGAACATGGACTATGAACTGTACACGCTACACTACACGCTACACAGAATTGCCCGAAGCGGCATGGCAAGAATTTACAGGGGGTGACTGGGTTGAGCGCATTGATGTGCGTGACTTCATTCAGCGCAACTATACCCCCTACACGGGAGATGGCTCCTTCCTCGTAGGCGCCAGCGATCGCACCCAGCAACTATGGGCAAAAGTGCGTGACCTAATGGCTTTAGAGCGCGAAAAAGGCGTCCTTGATGCCGATACCAGCCTGCCTTCCTCAATTACAGCCCACCCACCGGGTTACATCGATCGGGAGCTGGAGCAAATCGTTGGCCTGCAAACCGATAAGCCCTTGAAACGGGCGATTATGCCCTTTGGTGGCATTCGCGTGGTGGAAACCGCCCTCAAGGCCTACGGCTACGAACTGGATCCGCGCACGAAGGAAATCTTTACCAAATATCGCAAAACCCACAATGATGGCGTCTTTGATGCCTACACACCCGAAATGCGCCGCTGCCGTAAATCGGGGATCATTACAGGACTGCCAGATGCCTACGGTCGGGGTCGGATTATTGGTGACTATCGCCGCGTGCCCCTCTACGGGGTAGATCGCTTGATTGCCGACAAACAGGCGCAGCAGGCCTCCCTTGAAGTGGACGTCATGGATGAAGAAACCATCCGCCTGCGGGAAGAGCTCTCAGAGCAAATCAAAGCCCTCAATGAACTCAAGGACATGGCCGCCAGCTATGGCTTTGATATTTCGCGGCCAGCGGCCAATGGCAAAGAGGCTATTCAGTGGCTCTACTTTGGCTACCTGGCGGCGGTCAAAGAACAAAACGGCGCTGCCATGTCCCTTGGGCGAGTCTCGACCTTTCTTGACATTTACTTTGAACGGGATTTGCGTCACGGCACAGCCACAGAAGCCGACATTCAAGAGTGGATTGACCACTTTGTCATGAAACTGCGGATGGTGCGTTTCCTGCGGACGCCGGAATACAATGAACTCTTCTCTGGGGATCCCACCTGGGTCACGGAGTCCATTGGCGGTATGGGTCTTGATGGTCGCCCGTTGGTGACAAAAACCAGCTTCCGTATTCTGAATACACTCTATACCCTGGGGCCTGCCCCCGAACCCAACCTGACGGTGCTGTGGTCGGAAAACTTGCCAGAGGCCTTCAAGCGTTTCTGTGCCCAAGTGTCCATTGACACCAGTTCGATCCAATACGAAAACGATGACTTGATGCGTCCCTACTGGGGGGATGACTACGCGATCGCCTGCTGCGTTTCGGCGATGCGAGTCGGCAAACAAATGCAATTCTTTGGCGCACGGGTGAACTTGGCCAAAGCCCTCCTCTACGCAATCAACGGGGGTCGGGATGAAGTCTCTGGTCAGCAGGTGGCACCCATGTTTGCGCCGATTACCGGCGACACACTGAAGTGGGAAGAGGTGCTGCCGCGCTTTGAGCAGATGATGGCTTGGTTGGCGAAGGTGTATGTCAATACCCTCAACGTCATCCACTACATGCACGATAAGTACTGCTATGAGCGGCTGGAGATGGCACTCCACGATCGCGATGTCTTCCGCACCATGGCCTGTGGTGTGGCGGGTCTGTCGGTGGTGGCGGATGCCCTCTCGGCCATTAAATACGCCGAGGTGAAAGTCATCCGCAATGCCGACGGGTTGGCCGTGGACTACGAGATCAAGGGCGACTTTCCGAAGTACGGTAACAATGACGATCGCGTGGATAGTCTGGCGGTGTGGGTCGTGGAAACCTTCATGAATGAAGTCCGCAAACACAAAACCTACCGCAATGCAGTGCCCACGCAGTCAATCCTGACGATTACCTCCAACGTCGTCTATGGCAAGAAAACCGGCAGTACTCCCGATGGCCGCAAGGCGGGTGAACCTTTCGCACCAGGGGCCAACCCCATGCACGGTCGCGATACCAAAGGGGCGATCGCCTCACTAGCGTCCGTGGCCAAGTTGCCCTATGTCCATGCCCAAGATGGCATCTCCAACACCTTCTCCATCGTGCCTAGTGCCCTCGGCAAGACACGGGAAGATCAAATTAGCAACCTGGTGAATATGTTGGATGGGTACATCCATGATCAGGGCTTCCACATCAACGTCAACGTGCTCAATCGCGAAATGTTGCTGGATGCGATGGATCACCCTGAACTGTACCCACAACTCACCATTCGGGTGTCCGGGTATGCGGTGAATTTCATTAAACTCACCCGCGAACAACAGTTGGATGTCATTAACCGTACGTTCCACGAACGCTTTTAGGCTCACTGGGCAACTGCTGCCTAGGTGAACGCCGCCTCCTCTACCTCGAGCGATCGGGGTAGATTTTTTATGGTGGTCGCGTGGTCGAGGGCATTGGTGAGTCTGGTCAATCTTCCCTTTTTCTATGGCCATGGGGCGGGCGATCGCGCCTGTTTGCTCCTCCATGGCTTGGGGGGCGGAGCCTATGAACTGCAACTCTTAGGAGAAGTTCTCTATGAAACGGGCTGGACTGTTCAGGGCATTCTCTATCCGGGGCACGATCGCCCCAGTGCCCAAATGCCCGCCTCGACATGGCTGCAGTGGTATGAGGCCGTCGTCACCGCCTTTCAAGCCTTGCAAGAGAGCTACTCAACGGTTGTGGTGGTCGGCTTTTCCACAGGGGGGACCCTAGCCCTCCATCTTGCCTATCACTATTCCGTTGATGCCTTAGTGCTCCTTGCCCCCTTTTTGCGTATCTATCGGCCTTGGTTTTTCCCCGTGAGACCCGAGACTCTGGTGCAGTCCCTGGGTCGCTGGATTCCTTGGGTACCGCGGCGGAGCCTACCGATTCGCGATCGCCCTCTGCGCCAAGCAGCGGAAGAGGCCTGTTTTTTTAAGAGTTTCAATTTACAGGCCGTAGGCAGTGCCCTCGACCTCATTGCCCAAGTGGAGCAGGAGCTGCCAATGATCACAACGCCGACCCTGATTCTCCAAAGTCGCGCCGACACCATCGTAGACCCCCAAGGGGCACAAAGGATCTATGAAAACTTAGGCAGTTCCGACAAGGAATTGCATTGGCTCAAGGATTCGGATCATTTGCTCCCCCTGGATGTGGAGCGAGGGCAGGTATTCACCAAGGTGGTCGCCTTTTTGGGAAGATAGTTGCAGTTGGTTACTAACCCTGCCATGGAAACATTGGATCTACGGGGAACGCCCTGCCCTTTGAACTTTGTGCGCACGAAACTGCGCCTGCAACAGTTGCCCCCCCAGCAGCCCCTTGAGGTGTGGCTGGATGCAGGAGAACCCATTGAGCAGGTGCCCGATAGTTTGCGGATGGCGGGCTATGAGGTTCTAGGCATTGAACCACGGCAGGACTATTTTGCCCTTCAGGTGCAGCGGCCCGCATGAGTCATCTGGTGGGCTTGGTGCGAGCTGTCCAGGCCAATTACTATCGTGTCCGCCTACGGGAACCCAGCAATGGGGTTGAGGAACTCCTCTGCGTGCGCCGCGCTCGCCTCAAGAAGATGGGGCAACAGGTCTGTGTGGGAGATTGGGTGGTGGTGAGCCATCCCGATTGGCCGGGACAACGGGGGGCGATCGCTGAGATTTTGCCGCGCCGCAATCAATTGTCCCGTCCGGCGATCGCCAATGTAGATCAGATTTTGCTGCTTTTTGCCTTGGCCGACCCCCCTGCCGATGTCCATCCAATTACCCGCTTCCTTTTGACCGCCGAGGGGTTGAATGTTGAGATTCAGGTGGTTTTTACCAAAGCGGATTTGGTTTCTCCCCAAGAGCAACAGCAGTGGCGCGATCGCCTGCAGCAATGGGGCTATCGTTGCCATGTCCTCAGCCTCACCCAAGGAATCGCTTGGCAGGCTCTGCGTCCCCATCTTGCCAACAAAATCACAGTCGTCTGTGGCCCCTCCGGGGTGGGCAAAAGTAGCCTGATCCGCCATCTGACACCGCGGGAGGATATTCGCGTCGGCGCGGTCTCCGATCACTGGCATCGAGGACGGCACACGACACGCCATGTGGAACTATTTCCCCTAGCGGAGGGGGGCTGGATTGCCGATACACCGGGCTTTAACCAACCGGAATTGCCCCCCGACCCGCGGCAATTGGCGGCAGCTTTTCCGGAGATTCGCCAACGGCTAAGCCAGGATCAGTGCCTCTTTGATAACTGTCGCCACGATCAGGAACCGGGCTGCTGTGTCCGTGGCAATTGGGAGCGCTACCCCCTCTACATTGAGTATTTACACCAGCTAGAAACAATAGCTAGTGCAGAGCCATCCTTGGCGAAGGTGCCTCTCGTGAAGGCCAAGAGCGACCGCCAAGGTCAGCAGCGCCTTGAACCCCTCTTGGATGCGAAAAAATATCGTCGCCGATCGCGACGGCAGCAACATCAGCACGTCAATCCCATGGCGGAAGAAGTTCTCGATAGCGAATGGTGATGACCATGCCCCCTGTGTTCACCTCTCTCCTGTTGAGTATAACGGCTCTTTCCCTCCTGATCTGGCTCGTTTTGCTCTTGTTTTGGGGAGAGTTTTGGCGCCCGGATCAGCGGCTACAGGGGGGAGATCTAGAGGTTTGGCCGACGGTAGGGATTGTCATTCCAGCCCGCAATGAGGCGGCGGTGATTGGCACCAGTGTGCGATCGCTCCTAGAACAGGACTACGCAGGACCCCTGCACCTGATTGTGGTGGACGATCACAGTGAGGATGGCACAGGAGACATTGCTCGCCAAACGGCGGTTGATCTGGGTCAGGGCGATCGCCTGACCCTCCTCGCAGGCACCCCACTCCCCCCCGGCTGGTCAGGTAAGCTCTGGGCACTATCCCAAGGCATTGAGGCAGCCCGTGCCTTTGATCCCGATTACTTGCTGCTCACGGATGCTGATATTGCCCACGATCGCCAAAATTTGCGCCAGTTGGTCGCCCACGCCCGTCAGCAAACGTGCGCCCTAGTTTCCCTGATGGTGAAACTGCGCTGCCAAAGTGTCTGGGAAAAACTCCTGATTCCCGCCTTTGTCTTTTTCTTTGCCAAGCTCTATCCCTTCCGTTGGGTCAACGATCCGCAGCGGGCAACGGCAGCGGCCGCCGGTGGTTGTATTTTGATTGATCCCGTGGTGCTGGACAAAGTGGGTGGCATTGCCTGTATTCGGGATGCCCTGATTGACGATTGTTCCCTGGCCGCCACTGTGAAGCGAGCCGGCTACCGCATTTGGTTGGGGCTGACACCCACCACTGTGAGCCTGCGTGCCTACAATACGCTCGGCAGTATTTGGCAGATGGTGGCCCGCACCGCCTATACGCAGTTGTCCTATTCGCCGCTTTTGCTTGTGGGAACAGTGATTGGCATGACACTGGTGTACTTGTGGGCTCCCCTTGCCCTTGGGATGGGTCTTATGGGTCAATCACTGCCCCTAGCCGTCCTGGGGGGACTCACTTGGGGGGCCATGGCGATCGCCTACGGGCCAACGGTGCGTTTCTATGGCCTTAATGGCGCTTGGGCACTGACACTGCCCGTGATTGCCTTTCTGTATACGCTGATGACCCTGGATTCTGCCCGTCGTCACTGGCAAGGCCGGGGGGGCGCTTGGAAAGGACGGGTTTATCCGCGCAAGTGATAGATAGGGCGAAGAGAAAAGCCACGATCAACAGCACCAGAGTCGCGATCGCCCCTCAAGTCAGGAAGCGTTGCAGCCGCGCCTGCATTGCCTAGGGAGGGAAACATCACATCTACTCTAGGATGCCCTTGGTCAGTATCTGCCTCTTGTAGCGTCTCCCAGATTCCAGTATCCTGACTGCTATACAGCCCTTTGCAATAGGATGAACCCCCCTCAAGACAGCAAAGATTGCTTAATAATGGAATCACATCCCCTCGATAGCACGATATGGCAGAGGCGCAATTTATTCAGCATCATGGAAACAACATCGGCACTAAAGGAGCAGTCTCTTGAATAAGCCTGACCACCGACGACGCCGAGGGAGAATCGATATCTGGGGTTGCCCCTAGAAGAATAGCTGCAATGTCTGCCGCTGCCTTAGAAATTTTACTTGTCCTGCTGCTCATCATCGCCAATGGCATTTTTGCTGGTGCTGAAATCGCAGTGGTCTCTGCCCGCAAAGTCCGCCTCGAGCAACTGGCCAAACGCGGTAAACGCAAAGCAAGGGCAGCTCTGAAACTCGCCAACTCCCCCAATGATTTTCTCTCGGCTGTACAAATTGGCATTACTCTGATTGGTATTCTCAGTGGGGCGGTGGGGGGAGCCACCCTTGCCCAGCGGTTACAGGCTGTCCTGAGTCCCGTGCCATGGTTGGGTCAATACAGCCAGCCTTTGAGTATTGCCCTTGTGGTAACGGGGATTACCTATCTTTCCTTGGTGATGGGTGAACTGGTGCCCAAGCGGATTGCCATGACCTATCCGGAGGCGATCGCCTGCAATATTGCCAAGCCAATGACTTGGTTGACGAAATTAGCAGCCCCGATTGTGCATTTACTCAGCGTCTCCACAGATGCCATCTTGCAAGTACTGGGCATTGCCACCACTGCCGACCAAACGGTTACGGAGGATGAAATCAAGGTCCTGATTGAGCAGGGGGCACGGGCGGGTCTCTTTGAAGTGGCAGAGCAGGACATGGTGACGCGGATTTTTAACTTGGGCGATCGCCCGATTCAGTCCATCATGACTCCCCGCACCGATATTGTTTGGCTGGATATTGAATCTTCCCTTGAAGAAATAGAGGCGGAAATCCTAGCCAGTTCCCATTCACGGTTTCCTGTTGCTGAGGAAACCATTGATCACTGCTTGGGGATTATCTCCGCCAAGGATTTTTTAGCGGCTCGCTTAACCCAGCAAACCATTGACCTGCGGCAACTGGTGCAGCCGGCGCTGTTTGTTCCCGAAGGCCTACCGGCGCTGGATGTCCTTGAACTCTTTCGCCAGTCGAGCCAACACATTGCTCTGATTACCGATGAATACGGTGGCATTGAAGGACTCGTCACCCTCAATGATCTTACGGAAGCAATTATTGGCACCCTGCGCCACGATGAGGAGGAGGAACCACAAATTATTCAGCGGGAGGATGGCTCTTTGCTGTTGGATGGTCTGATTTCTACCTATGAACTCAAGGAATTGCTGCGGCGGGAAACCTTGCCGGAGGAGGACACCGCTAACTACCACACCCTTGGCGGGCTCATCATTACGCTATTTGGTCGCATTCCGCAGTCGGGAGATTATATTGAAACCGATGGTCTGCGCTTTGAAGTGGTGGATATGGATGGCAACCGGGTTGATAAGGTGCTGGTGACTGAACTGGTGAGCGATGATGCCCTCGCCGATGAGAGCGACCACAAGGACGAGAGTTAACGACGGCGCCAACCGGCTACTGTGCGTTGCAGCGATCGCCAGCGTTGTTGTCGCAGTTGGTTAAGGGCCCGCTTTAGGGGAGGCAAGGGGGGGCAATCACCGCCATAGCGCCAAGCCACATAGGCCTGGGTCAGGGCTGCAATGGCACGCTGACTGACGGCATCCAGGTGGCTAGAGGTTTGCAGCGATCGCGCGTATTCCCAAGGGGTTTGATTGGCGCGCTTCGGTAATCCCTGCTGTGCTAGACCATCGAGCATTTGCACATAGAGGCGGGCGATCGGGGGCAGTTTGTGCAGGCGTTGACGGTAGCGCCATCCATGGAAAGCGGACCAGAAGCCCCAGACACTGATGGCGCCACCCAAGAGAAGCAAAATCCCTTGGACAATACCCCCCAGTCCTTGGCTAAACAAATCAAAGAATTTTTGCAAGACGGTTGCAAGGGTGGCAAAAAGGGTACCAAAGAATCCCGTCACTGGAGTCGGCAACCAGCCGGTGACCCACTGCCAAAACTGCTGGAGAACGCTAAAGGTTTGATCTACCTCTAGGGTGGCTGGATAGAGATCGTGCCCTGGAATCGGATCAAAGAGAAACCACCCCAAATTGGGGAAGTAGGCCTCCGTCAAGGCATAGGCATCGGTATTACGAACCACGTACAGACCCGTGAAGGGGTTAAATTCCCCTGGGCCTAACCCTGTGACTAAGCGGCTGGGAATACCAATGCTGCGCAACAGCAGTGTCAACGCACTGGAAAAGTGATCGGGATAGCCCCCGCGCCACTCAAACAGAAAGGCCTCCACTAAATCTTGATCTTTACCGAGTTCGGGAAGATTGGTGTTCAGGGCATAGGATTGCTTCAGGGCCTGGGTGAGGTAAAGGGCTTGCTCGTAGGGTTCGGGAATGGAGCGATCGGCCTTGGCAAGCAGATCCTTAGCGAGGGCTTGGAGTCGCGGTTTGAGAGCCGCTGGTACTGCCAAGTAGGCTTCATACCCTAGGGGAGAATTCAGTCTAGGCGCTCTGCGCAACAGGGAGCGATCGCGCACCGGCACTTGAGAAATGACGGAATAGGTCAGCCCCGGCGGCAAGGGCAGCGGCGCCCGCAGCCCACCATCGAGATCGCGGGCAATTTCACGGGTGGGAAAATAGAGTTCGCGCGGCTCATAGAGGTGGGGAATGAGGTTACTAAACTCAGAAACAATCGTGTAGGTCTGAATCACTTCCCGTGTCGGCATCTGGGAGAGTTGCTGCGGCAGCAGATAGCGAAAACTCCAAGGGGAACGCTGCAGCACTTCTGCCTCATCATTGCGACTAATGCGCCAGCCCCGCCCGGTATATTGGTCGAAGGCAAGGACTCGCCAGAAGCCCGGGGCCTGCGATCGCACTCGCATGAGCTCCTGGGGGGTCATCATGCCCCCGATGGTCTGGTCAATTTCAGCACCAAAGCCATAGTAAAAGTTCGAATCGAAGGTTTGATGGGTCAGTTGCTCCGCCAAAGTGCCCCCACCACGACCACTGACATAGCCCGGATTGATCACGCGGGTTTGGTCAAACTTCCCTTGAACTTCAATTTCAGCACTGACGGGCAAGGTGCGAATCTGATACCCAGGGAAACGCGGCAGCAGCACAAAGACCCCCATTCCCAAACCAAGAATCAGGGCAAAGAGACCAACCCATTGCCGCCAAGGCAAGCGCAGGGATTTGAGTGTCGTGGATAGCAAGCCCAGGCGTGAGCGGTAGTCGAGGACTAAAACCGGCAGGGCGATCGCCAGAAAGATTAAAAGAAACACCCCAAAGATCATGGTTTGACTGAGGGTGGCGGCGACACTGATCAAAATCAGGGCAATCACCATCGAGTAGCCCAGATCCTTGCGGCGGGGCAAGTCAAAACTGTGGAGCACTTGCAGTTGGATTAACAGTTCCGTCAGCAACACCCGTGAATCTTGGTTAAGGGCTGCCAGCCGCCCTAAAAACACCGCCAATGCCACCAACATACCAATGGCAATCACTAGCTTGGCGACAACATTCCTTTGCCGCCGTGCCCACCAACTCCAACCAAAACCGGTAATGGAGAGGGGAACTGCCCAAAAACTATTCGTTGTTTCTGAGGCAACATCCGTGGCCACCAGGCCAACTATCACCATGCCCAATACCCCTAGGCGCAGCAGCAGGGAATCCTCAATATCTTTGGCTGGCGCTAGCATTGGTGAGTGGGCAAGGGGTTGCAGCCAAGACTGAAACATAAAGGCAGCAGGGAAAAACGGTGCCCTGATCCTAACAAATGTCTACTGGCGAGCGGTCAAATCATCCCCTAGGGGCATCGCCTTCTCGCCCTAGAGTTGGCCTATGTTTTGCCTATGGGCCAAGTCAGCCATTTGGGCAGCAAGAATCAGACCATCCCTTTGCGCCCCCTTAGCCGCCCGCGATCGCGGGAATGATGCTCACCTCATCACCATCCTTAAGGGGTGTTTCAATGCCATTGAGGAAGCGAATATCCTCGTTATTGACGTAGAAATTCACAAACCGCCGCAGTTGGCCGTTTTCATCACAGAGGCGCCCCTTAATGCCAGGGCAGTCCTGCTCCAGCTTGTCCAGGAGTTCAGCGATCGATTGGGCTTGACACTCCACCGTTGCCCGATCGCGGGTGAGTTTTTGCAAGGGAGTTGGAATCAAAACAGTAACAGCCATAGATCTCTACAAACCATCCATCGATTTCGATAAAGTGTTGGCAAAACTCACTAGACCAATACCGGTTGCCAATCCAACCGTTCGAGGGTGCGCGATCGCTCTAGGGCGCGCTCAAAGCTGGCCAACTTGGGTTCAATCCTCAAAGGTTGACCGATATCGTTTTGTACCGCCTCTTGGGTTTTCAGGCCATTGCCCGTGATATAGACGACGGTCACCTCTTCGGGGTCAATTTTGCCCGATTCCACCAACTTTTTGAGAACAGCAATTGTGGTACCGCCAGCAGTTTCGGTGAAAATCCCTTCCGTTTCCGCAAGCAGCTTAATGCCTGCCACAATTTCTTCATCGGTGGCCGCAGCGATCGCCCCATTGGTTTTGCGGGCAATTTCTAAGGCATAGACACCATCGGCGGGGTTACCAATGGCAATGGATTTAGCAATGGTGTTGGGCTTCACGGGTGCCACAAAGTCCCGCCCCTCGGCATAGGCTTGGGCAATGGGGGAGCAACCGACCGCTTGGGCACCACTACAGCGCACAGGTTTGTCAGCCACTAGACCCACTGCCACAAATTCCCGGAAGCCTTTGTAAATTTTCGTGAACAGAGAGCCAGAAGCCAAGGGAGCCACAATGTGGTCAGGCAGTTGCCAGCCCAACTGCTCAATCACCTCATAACCTAGCGTCTTTGACCCTTCCGAATAGTAGGGGCGCAAATTGATATTGACAAACCCCCAGCCATGGGTATTTGCCACCTCCGAGCAGAGGCGGTTGACCTGATCGTAGTTGCCCTCAACCGCCATCACCGTTGGCCCATAGATGAGCGTCCCCAAGACCTTACCCGCTTCCAGATCCGCTGGAATAAACACGCAGCAGTCTAGCCCCGCATGGGCCGCGATCGCCGCCGTTGAATTCGCCAAATTGCCGGTACTGGCACAGGAGACTGTCGTAAAGCCCAATTCCCGCGCCCGTGTCAACGCCACCGATACCACCCGATCCTTAAAGCTGAGGGTAGGCATGTTCACCGCATCGTTTTTGATGTACAGATGCTTGAGCCCCAGCCGCCGCGCCAGCCGCTGCGCTTTGATGAGGGGAGTCATTCCTGTGCCCACATCAATGGGCTCTGCCGAGGTCACCGGCAAAAAGGGACGGTAGCGCCAAATGGACTTCGGACCTGCCTCAATGGTGCTGCGCGTTACAGCTGCCGCCAAGCGTTCCAAATCGTACTTCACCTCTAGGGGGCCAAAACAGTACTCACAGACATGAATCGCTTGGGGCTCGTACTCTGCACCACACTCTTTGCATTTGAGGTGGGTAAAGTAGGCGGTTTCGGTGGTGGAGGTCAAGGTTGCGGTCATAGGTCTTAGACGGCCTCAGACAAGTTGTTGACCATCCTAGCAGGGGGCGATCGCCCTGTCAAATATATCCGACTATTTTTATCGGGATTTAAAGGACCAGAAAATTCTTGCCATTGGGGATGTGTGCCTCGTTCGCCGCTGGCACGCTCCTGAGGCTTTTTGAGACTTCAGCGAATGGGGGTATGTACTGTTACCAGCTTTGTGCCATCGGGAAATGTTGCCTCGACTTGCACCTCTGTGAGCATTTCTGGCACCCCCTCCATGACATCATCACGGGTGAGCAGCGTTGTGCCATAGTTCATCAAATCGGCAACGGTGCGCCCCTCCCGCGCTCCTTCCAAGATGGCCGCAGAAATATAGGCCACTGCTTCAGGATAATTGAGCTTGAGACCCCGGGCTTTGCGACGTTCGGCCACAAGAGCAGCCGTAAAAATCAGGAGTTTGTCTTTTTCTTGGGGAGATAGTTGCATTGTTTCTAGGGTTAAACATTGACTCTGTCATATCCTAAAGTGGGGCTTTGGGGCCCAGCAAATCAATGATCGATAAAGCAATGAT
The DNA here is from genome assembly GCF_000011345.1 of Thermosynechococcus vestitus BP-1. Classification (NCBI taxonomy): domain Bacteria; kingdom Bacillati; phylum Cyanobacteriota; class Cyanophyceae; order Acaryochloridales; family Thermosynechococcaceae; genus Thermosynechococcus; species Thermosynechococcus vestitus. The sequence goes on along the minus strand of NC_004113.1, from coordinate 1,004,357 downwards.
CGATAAAGGGAGATTGCGGCAACACTATCTTGAATGGCGGCAGCACCTGAGCGATCGCGAGTGGCAAGATCGCAGTCGGCGCATTTGTCAGCAGTTGTTTGATCATCCCCAGTTTCAACAGGCAACCACGGTGTTGACCTACGTGCCCCATCGCCGCGAACCGGATTTGCGCTCCCTCTGGTCAGTCCCGAAACAGTGGGGCTTACCCCGTGTGGTGGGCCGGAATCTACAGTGGCATTGTTTTGATGGCAAAGAAGACACACTCCAGCAAGGCCCCTATGGCCTCTGGCAACCGTCCCCTGACGCTCCCCCTATTGATCCCGCTGGTGTTGATCTGTGTTTGATTCCGGCGGTTGCCTGCGATCGCCGGGGGTATCGCCTCGGCTACGGCGCCGGTTTTTTCGATCGCCTCTTTGCCCACCCTGACTGGCAGCACGTGTGTCGCTGGGGAATTGTCTTTGAGGCAGCGGTTGTAGAAGAACTGCCCCATGATCCCTGGGATCTGCGGCTGCAAGCGATTTGCACTGAATCAGGCCTCTGGGAAATCCGCTAAAGACCCAGTTTGGTCAATACTGGCTGCGTTGAGACGACGTGTTTTCTCAAACCGAGTTCCTCAGGACTCAGACCCAGGGCTAGACCCACCAGTTGCGGCAAATGGAGAATCGGCAGATTGAGGGGAACGCCCACCTGCTGGGCAATCTCCGGTTGGCGGGCGTCGAGATTGAGGTGACACAGGGGGCAGGGGGTGACAATGCAATCCGCACCTTTGGCGATCGCGCTCTGGAGTCGTTGGGCGGCCATCGCAAAACTGGCGGCCGTGGCATAGCTAGAAATTGGCCAACCACAGCACTGGGTACGTCCCTCATAGTCTATGGGGGTCGCCCCTACCGCCTCAAATACCTGCTCCATCGAGGTGGGGTGAAGCGGATGATCAAAGGGGAGTCTCTCTTGGGCGCGCAGGAGGTAACAGCCATAAAAGGCAGCGCAGCGAAGCCCTGTGAGGGGACGACGGACGCGATCGCGCAACTGGTCAATGCCCACATCGCCCACAATTGCCCAGAGCAAATGCTTGACTTCTGTTGTGCCTTGGTAGGGAGCGCAGCCCTGTTGCGTCAACACTTGGTTAATTTCTGCCACGTACTCCGGGCGATCGCGCTGAAAGGTCTTGAGGCGTTCATCCACATGGCCAATCACCCCCTGACAGGTGCTGCAATGGGTCAACAGGGGCAAGGCCAACTGTTCTGCAAGGGCAATGTTGCGGGCATTCACGGTATCTTCTAGCAGCCAGGAATTTTCCTTAAATGTGCCTGAGCCACAACAACTGGCTTCCTTCAGTACCACCAGCTCTATATCCAACAGGGGGGCGATCGCCCGCGTTGAGAGGTCTAATTCCCGACAGGCCCCTTGAGCCACACAACCGGGATAGTAGGCATAGCGTAAGGCAGGCATACCACTTGATAAAGTCTAAAAGCTGCCCCTAGTCTAGCCAATCATGCCATTCCTTTGGAACGTCCCGCTGCTCAGTTATAATTCTAGGATTTAGAAACCAATGCTGAGTTTTTAGTCAATAGTCCGTGTTGCCCTCAGGCAGTTTCTTGCCGTTTTTTCAATCCTTCATGCCGTAGGAGTGCTATCTTGCGTTACTTATTCAGTTCAGAGTCCGTCACCGAAGGCCACCCCGATAAAATTTGCGACCAAATTGCCGATGCCATTCTGGATGCTTTGCTCACCCAAGACCCCCAGAGCCGCGTGGCTGCTGAAGTGGTCGTCAATACGGGCTTAGTCCTGATTACTGGGGAAATTACAACCAAGGCACAGGTCAACTACGTTAACTTAGCGCGGCAGAAAATCCATGAAATTGGCTATACCGATGCTAACAATGGCTTTGCCGCCAATAGCTGTGCCGTCCTTGTGGCCCTTGATGAGCAATCCCCCGACATTGCCCGTGGTGTGGATACCGCCCAGGAAGCCCGGGAGCAGCTCAGTGACGCCGAACTGGATCGCATTGGCGCCGGCGATCAGGGAATTATGTTTGGCTATGCCTGCAATGAAACCCCTGAGTATATGCCCTTGCCCATTAGTTTGGCACACCGCATGGCGCGCCGCTTGGCTGCCGTCCGTAAAACGGGTCAGCTTCCCTACTTACGTCCCGATGGCAAAACCCAAGTCACGGTCATCTATGAGGATGGCAAACCAGTGGGGATTGATACAATTTTGATTTCGACCCAACACACAGCCACCATTGATGACATTAGTGAGGAAAGCGCTGTTCAAGCAAAGATTAAAGCCGATCTCTGGGAGGCAGTTGTCAAGCCGGTTTTTGCCGATTTGACCCTCCAGCCCGATGGAAACACCCGCTTTTTAGTGAATCCTACGGGCAAATTTGTGATTGGTGGTCCCCAAGGGGATTCAGGACTCACGGGGCGCAAACTGGTGGTGGATACCTACGGTGGTTATGCCCGCCATGGGGGGGGTGCCTTTTCCGGTAAGGATCCGACAAAGGTAGATCGCAGTGCCGCCTACATGGCTCGTTACATTGCCAAAAATATCGTTGCCGCAGGGCTGGCGGACAAATGCGAGTTGCAGATTAGCTACGCCATTGGCGTTGCCCGTCCCATGAGTCTTTTTGTGGATACCTTCGGCACGGGTAAACTCAGCCCAGAGCAATTGCTGGAGTTGATTAAAACCCACTTTGATCTGCGTCCTGCTGCCATTATTCAAACCCTTAACCTGCGCCACTTGCCCCAAGAGCGCGGTGGTCGCTTCTACCAAGATGTGGCGGCCTACGGTCACTTTGGGCGTCATGATCTCGACCTACCTTGGGAAAAACTCGATAAGGTCGCCGATCTGCAAGCTGCTGCTGCTCAGTTTCTAAGTGCAGTCTAGGAACATATGGGGGGAGTTGTCCCCCCTCTAATTACTGGCTGACTCGTTGCAGGCAGGTTTGGGCAGTGTTGGTGAGCATCTGGCGCACTTCCGGCTTGGGATTGGTTTGCACACTTTCACCAATGGCTTGAAACTCGGCTAAGGTCAGCGAGGATTGCAGTTCATTGATCACACAGGTGCAGTAGGCATTGCCGTATTGGGCCATTTGGGGCACTTGCTGTTCTAGAGCGGTTGTGCATTCATTGGTGAAGCGGGAAACGACCTCTGGAGGATAGGGGGTAGCGATCGCCCCACCACCGAGGGACACTGCAGTGAAAACCGTCAAGGGAATGGTGGATTTTTTTAGTAAAGACATTCTTTGTATCCCTCATGCATTAAAATTTAATGTCCATCCTTGAGTGACTTCTCCAGTCTAGAGAGGTTCCAGGGAAGGTGCCACTTTGGGCGATCGCCACCAGGGGCAAACCCCTCCTCAAGCAATCATACCGGCATCCTACCAATTCAACTGCCGCCAAAGGGCGCTGGGTTGAGTGAGAGAGTCAGTCGGGGGCTGTCTTCCCATGGGTGTTTGTTGCCTTTGATCACTCCTTTGATCACTCAATGACCCGCACCAATCGCCTGCCGTCGCCGAAGCTCAGCAGCAGGCCGGGACGCAAGACCACCGATGCCCCGCGACGCACCATGCCCGTCCCACCGGCGAGCATCTGCCAGGGGGTATCACTGTTATTCAGCAGACGATGCACTCCCGCTTTGGCAT